>CAXDTK010000040.1:0-25320 GCA_963992225.1 uncultured Comamonadaceae bacterium
GCGCCCGGCGCCGCAGCGCGCCCCCGCGCCGGCCCCCAAGGCCGCGACCGGCTTCGACGACATGGACGACGACATTCCGTTCTGACCGGTCCCCGAACCCGTCCCGCACAGGCCCGCAGCGCTCCGCCGCGGGCCTTTTGCGTTGTGGGCGCACATGCCGCGCCGGGCGTGACCAAAACCACGCCGGCCGCGGCGGCATCGCCCGGCGCCGCGCGGGGCGGGCGGAAGCGGTGGTTTTCGTCGCGCTCCTCCGGGCCGGCGGTCCTATCTTGCGGGCATGACGCCCCGCCACCGCCGCCCGCAACCGTTGCCGAGCTTCGGCCCCCGCCGCATCACCTGCCGGCAGGACTCGGCCGAGCTGGTGCTGGACGAGCTGTTCGGTTGCCAGGACCGGCCGGTGCCGGTGGAGCTGCAGCTGCTGGAGCGCTTCTCGGCGCTGATGGCCGCGCAGGGCTGGCCGGCGCATGTGTCGCGCATGGCCTATGACCGCATCTACGCGGGCGAGCGCTTCGGCTTCGCCAAGCGGGCCGGCCGCGGCGCGCTGCCGGCGCTGGCACGGCAGCTGATCCAGGCCTGGCGCGCCAGCCGCGCGGGACCGGCGCCGCGCTGAGCGGCGGCTCAGGCCGCCTTCCGGCCCGCCGCGCCGCGCCTGGCCGGGGTCTTGCGAGCGGCGGCACGCTTGACCGGCGCGCGGGCCTTGTCCGTCTTGCCGGCCTTGCCTCCCAGGCTTTGCCGCAGCAGCTCGGTCAGGTCCACGACATTGGCGCGGTCCAGGTCGGGCGCCTCCTCGAAGGGCGGCACGCTGGCCTTATCGCCGGCCTTGGCCTTGCGCTGCACCAGCGCGCGGATGGCGGCGCTGAAGTCGTCCTTGAAGTGATCGGGCCGCCACGGCGCGGTCATCTGCGCGACCAGCTGCCGCGCCATCTTCAGCTCCGCCGGCTTCAGGCCATGGGCGGCCGTGCCGGGCGCGGGCAGGTCCAGCGCCTCGGGCGAGCGGATCTCGTCGGCCCAGCGCAGCGTGCCCAGCATCAGCGCCGGGCCGGCCGGGATCAGGGCCGCGAGGTGCTCCTTGTTGTGCAGCACGAAGCGCGCGATGCCGATCACGCGGGCCTGTTCCAGCGCCTCGCGCAGCAGCGCGTAGACGCGCGCGGCGCGGCCGTCCGGCGCCAGGTAGTAGGGCTTCTCGATGTAGACGAAGGACACCTGCTCGGCCTGCACGAAGGCCTCGATCTGAATAGTCTGCGTGCGCTTGGGATAGGCGGCCTTGATCTCGTCGTCGGACAGCACGACGTAGTCGTCGCCTTCCAGCTTCACGCCCTTGACGATGTGTTCCTTGGCGATCTCCTTGCCGGTGCGCTTGTTGATGCGCTTGTAGCCCACCGGGTCGAGGCTGCGCTGGTCCAGCCAGTCGAAGTCGACCTCCTGCTCCTGCGTGGCCGGGTGCAGCGACACCGGCACATGCACGAGGCCGAAGGAGATCGCGCCCTTCCAGATCGCCCGCGGGCCGCTGCGTTCCTGCGCCATCGCCGCACTCAGTGCCGCCGCTGCGCGGCCAGCGGGCCGGCCCAGGCCACGGCGACGGCCTGCACCTTGGGCGCGGGCGGGTTGTCGGGCACGGGCGTGGGGGGCGGCGGCACCTCGCGGCGGCAGGCCGCCAGGGCGGCGACCGCGATCAGCGTGCCGGTCATCAGCGCGGGCAGGCGGGGCTTCATGGCGGGCTCTCCCGGCGTGGCTCAGGTGCCCCAGCCGACGCCGTAGTGGTCGTGCACGCCGCGGCCGTAGTCGTCGGTCCAGGTCGGCTCGGCGTCGCGGGCATAGCGCGGGCCGCTGCGCAGCTGGTCCAGGTCGAGGTTGACGACATAACCGTCCTTCTCGACGTCATAGGTCAGCATGCTCCACGGCAGCGGGAAGCGGTCGCTGCCCAGGCCCAGGAAGCCGCCGAACTCCAGCGCGGCATAGCGCACATGGCCGTTGCGCTTGTCGATGACTAGGTCGCCGATGGCGCCCAGCTTCTCGCCGGCCAGGTTGTAGACGGCGGTCCCTTCGACGCGGGATGACGAGATGGTGGGATGCAGGCTCATGGCGGCTCCTGATGCAGCGGTTCACCGCACTATCGGCGCCGCGGCGCGGCGTGGCGGTCGGCGCGCCGGCCCTTGGGCTGTAGGTGCGGGCCGACCCGCCCGGGTGGGGCCGCGCATCGGCCGTCAGCGCGGTTTCCGCTTGTCCGATAAGCGCCGTTGAACGGGGCCGACAACCGCGCCCACGCCGGCTGGCCATGATCAGTTCCACCCGCTGCCGTACCGCTGGAGGCCGTCATGAAGTCCCGCCTGCTCGCTCCGCTGCTCGCCCTGTGCCTGGCGGCCACCGCCGCGGCGCAGGTGCAGCAGGTGTCCGTCACCGGCGCGCTGGCCGGCCAGGCCCAGGCCCGCGCGGCGGTCGACCCCGAGCTGAACTGGCGCGACCCGCAATGGCTGGCCCGCCAGCGCGAGCGCTCCCGCTGGCGCTACCAGATCGGCCTGGAGCAGCAGGTGCGCTCGCCGGTGCAGCTGGGCCCGCAGGCCGCGGTGCGCGAGGCGGTGTGGGCCGGCGTCAGCTATGACCTGACCAGCCGGCTGAGCGGCGGCGTGGAGGCGCCGGTGTGGCAGCGCGACAGCGGCTGGGCGTCGCGCGTGAGTTTCGAGCGGCCCAAGGGCGAGGGCATTGCCGGGCTGCGCGGCGCGCTGACCTACAAGCTCAGCTCGCAGAGCAAGATCATGCTGCGCCCGCAGGCCCGCCGCGTGATGGTGACCTACGCGGCCACCTGGTGAGGGCGCCGCCGGCCCGCGCCGGCAGGCCGGGCGGGCGTGGCGGCGGGGCGGTCAGCGGTTGGCCGAGTAGTTGACCGGCAGCCAGTCGTAGCCCTTGCCGTCGGTGCGCAGGCGGCCGATGCCGGGGAAGCTGATGTGGGTCACGGCCACGTAGTAGCCGTCCTTGGCGGCGGCCGCATAGGCCTTCTCGCGCGCGGGGGCGGCGGCCTTGGGGTCGCTGTCGAACTGGATGGTCACCGCCGGCTCGGGGAACTGCACCGCGGCGACGTGCATCAGGTCGCCCCAGAACATCATCTTCTGGCCCTGGCTCTCGGCCACGTAGTTGCTGTGGCCGGGGGTGTGGCCGTAGGCGGGGAAGGCCTTCACGCCGGGCGCTATCTCGACGCCGGCCGGGCTGCCCTCGAAGGGCTTGAAGCGACCTGCATCGGCATAGGCCTTGACGATGGCGGCGATGGCCTTGGCGCCGTCGCCCTTGGCCAGCTGCTCCGGCGCGAGCCAGAAGTCGGCATCGCGCTTGTCGATGCGCAGCATCGCGTTGGGGAAGGCGGCCTTGCCCTCCACGCCGGCGCCGCCGATGTGGTCGCCGTGCATGTGGGTGATGACCACCTCGTCCACCTGCTCCGGGCTGTAGCCGGCGGCCTTCAGGTTGGCCAGCAGGCGGCCCAGCGTGGGGCCGAACAGGCCGGCGGCGCCGGTGTCCACCAGCACGATCTTGGCGCCGGTGTTGATCAGGTAGGCGTTGACCGAGGTCTCCAGCGGCACGCCCAGGTAGGCGTGCTGCAGCGCGCGCAGCGTGTTGGGCGCGGGCTGCTGCAGCAGCTTGTCGACCGGCAGGTCCAGCGTGCCGTCGTTCAGTGCCGTGATCTCGAAGTCACCCAGCATGACGCGGTACCAGCCGGGGGCCTGGGCCTTGAGTTGCGGGCCGGCGGCGAAGGCGGTGGCGCTGAGGCCGAGGGCCAGCGCGGCGGGAAGCAGGCGTTTGAGCATCGAGGGTCTCCGGGAGGGGGGAAGTCGGCAGCGGCGCAGCATATCGGCCGCCCGCCGGCTTTGCAGTCCCCCGCATCAAAGCCCGGACGCTGTCCGGCCGCTGGACGGCGCGCCGGGGGCGGGTGACCGGATTCCAGACAGTCGCAGGCCGTCGCGGCGCGAAATCGCGGGTAAGCGCGCAAGGGTTTGCACCGGGTTCTCCCCAACTTCGTGCCGGCACGGCTTTTGCGCTGAAGGGCGTGGCTGACACATACACACACGAGGAGACAAGCCATGACCCGACGCCTTCCGGCGCACGTTCGCGTGCAGCGCCTGCATTTCGCCGTCCTCGCCGCCCTGGGCGCCTTTGTGGCGCTGCCGGCCGGCGCCCAGACGGCACCCGCCGCCGAGCCGGTGGCCACGCTGGAGACGGTCAAGGTGACCGCCCGCAAGCGCGAGGAGTCGCTGCAGGACGTGCCCGTGGCCGTGACGGCGCTGACGGCCGAGCAGCTGGACAAGCTGGCCATCAAGGACCTCGGTGACCTGCAGGGCCAGGTGCCCAACCTGACCATCTATGCCGCCCGTGGCAGCAACAGCACCATCACCACCTTCATCCGCGGCGTGGGCCAGGCCGACCCGCTGTGGGGCGTGGACCCGGGCGTGGGCGTCTACTTCGACGACGTCTACATCGCCCGCCCGCAGGGCGCGCTGCTGGACGTCTACGACGTCCAGCGCGTGGAGGTGCTGCGCGGCCCGCAGGGCACGCTGTACGGCAAGAACACGGTGGGCGGCGCGGTGAAGTACGTCTCCAAGCCGCTGCCCACGCAGACCGAGGGCGCGCTGACGCTGGCGCTGGGCACCTACGGCCAGGTCAACGCCAAGGGCGCGGTGGGCACGGCGGTGCATGACGGCCAGGTGCGCTTCCGCATCGCCGGGGCCAGCCTGAACCGCGAGGGCTACGGCAAGAACCTGACGGACGGCGGCAGCCCCGTCAGCGACCAGGCGACCACCAGCGGCCGCGTGTCGGCCGGCTGGTTCCCGACCGGCAGCAGCTTCAACGCGCAGGTGTCGGTGGACCGCACCCAGGACGCCTCGCACATGCGCGGCTTCCAGCGCCTGAACGTGAACCCGTTCGACGCCGCCAAGACGCCGGCCACGACCGGCCGCTACGACATCGCCACCGGCATGCCCAATGCCAACCGCACCACCAGCGAGGGCGAGTCGCTGACGCTGAACTGGGCCGTCAACGACGCCTGGAGCCTGAAGTACATCCTGGCGCACCGTGCGTCCGACACGAACACCTCCATCGACTTCGACGGCCTGCCCAACAAGATCGCCGACGTGCGCGCCGAGTACCACGACAGCTCGCAGAGCCATGAGCTGCAGGCCATCTACGAGGGCCAGAACAGCTCGGGCGTGATCGGCGCCTACTACTTCGACGGGCGCGCCGGCGGCACCGTGCGCAACAACTTCTTCAACGCCGCGTTCGGCACCACCAACGGCACGGTGTTCACGCAGGGCAAGGCCTTGTTCGGCGACTGGAGCTGGCGCCTGACGCCGTCGTTCAGCATCAGCACCGGCCTGCGCTACACCGACGAGACCAAGCGCGCCGTGGTGTTGAACCAGGCCTTCGCCAACGACTCGTTCAGCGGCACGCCCATCGCGGTGCCGGCCAACTTCGACAACTCGCGCGGCGTGACCAACACCTCGCCCCGCCTGTCGCTGGAATACAAGGCCAGCAACGCCGTGAAGCTCTACACCACCGCCGCGCGCGGCTTCAAGAGCGGCGGCTACAACATCCGCGCCAACACGCTGGCCTTCCCGACGTCCAGCAAGCCGTTCGAGGACGAGGTGCTGGACTCGCTGGAAGTGGGCGCCAAGATGGTGCTGGACGGCGGCCGTCTGGAGCTGAACACGGCGCTGTTCCACAGCAAGTACAAGAACGTGCAGCTGTCGGTGTTCACCAGCTACACGCAGGCCAACGGCCAGCCCGGCTTCTTCGGCGACTTCACCAACGCCGGCAAGGCCACGCTGCAGGGCGGCGAGATCGAGTTCCTGTGGACGCCGTCGGCCGACTGGCGCATCAGCGGCCATGTGGCGGCCATCGACGCCAAGTACGACGAGTACATCGACCGCGGCGTCAACGTGGCCGACCAGAAGAAGTTCACCAACACGCCCAAGACGCAGGCGGGCCTGAACATCGAGCACAGCGCCAGGCTGGCCGTGGGCACGCTGCGCTCGCGCCTGGGCCTGACCTACCGCAGCAAGGTCTACCCGACCACCGACCTGTCGGAAATGCTGGCGCAGGACGCCTACACGCTGGTCAACGCCGGCCTGATCTGGGAGAAGGACAGCAAGCTGAGCTTCTTCCTGCAGGGCAGCAACCTGACCAACAAGGCCTACAAGACCGACGGCTACAACATCGCCGCACTGGGCGTGCTGAACGCCTACTACGGCGCGCCGCGCACGGTCACGCTGGGCGGGACGCTGAAGTTCTGACGATGCCGTCGAACAGGGCCGCCGCGCTGGCCGGCGGCCCGGCACAGGGCGTGGCGCGGTACATTGCCGCGGCCATGCCCCTGTCCAAATCCCAGACACCGCCTGAACAGCAGATCCCGCAGGATGTCGACGGCCTGCTGCGGCTGGCTGCGCAGTCGATGTTCGACGTGCTGGCGCGGTCGACGGAAGGGATGATGGTCGTCGACCGCAACCACCGCGTCGTCTGGATCAGCGACGGCTACAAGCGCTTCCTGCCGGCGCTGGGCTTCAACGGCGAGCACGAGTTCGTCGGCAAGCGCGTCGAGGACGTGGTGCCCAACACGCAGATGCTGCAGGTGCTGGAGACCGGCAAGCCGGTGCTGGTGGACCTGCTGACCAACAAGGCCGGCACCTTCCTGGTCAGCCGGCTGCCGCTGCGCAACGACGCCGGCGAGGTCATCGGCGCGCTGGGCCTGGTGCTGCTAGACCACCCCGAGACGACGATGCAGCCGCTGATCCAGAAGTTCGCGCGGCTGCAGCAGGAGCTGGAGGACACACGGCGCCAGCTGGCCGCGCAGCGCCGGCCCAAGTACACGATCGCCAGCTTCATCGGCGCCAGCCCCGCGGCGCTGGAGGTCAAGCGCCAGGCCCGCCGCGTGGCGCAGACCGACTCGACCGTGCTGCTGCTCGGCGAGACCGGCACCGGCAAGGAGCTGATGGCGCACGCCATCCACTCGGCCTCGCGCCGGGCGCACCGGCCGCTGGTCAGCGTCAACATCGCGGCCGTGCCCGAGACGCTGCTGGAGGCCGAGTTCTTCGGCGTCGCGCCGGGCGCCTACACCGGTGCGGACCGCAAGGGCCGCGACGGCAAGTTCAAGCTGGCGGACGGCGGCACGCTGTTCCTCGACGAGATCGGCGACATGCCGCTGGCGCTGCAGAGCAAGCTGCTGCGCGTGCTGCAGGAGCAGGAGGTGGAGCCGCTGGGCAGCAACACCGTGCTGCGCGTGGACGTGCGCGTGATCGCCGCCACCAGCCGCGACCTGGCGGCCATGGTGGCCGCCGGCAGCTTCCGCGCCGACCTCTACTACCGTCTCAACGTGCTGCCCATCCGCGTGCCGGCCTTGAGAGAGCGGCTGGACGACATCGAGGCGCTGGCCGAGGCGCTGGGCGAGGACATCGCCCGCCGCAGCGGCATGCCGCAGAAGCTGCTCAGCCCCGACGCCATCGAATGGCTGATGCAGCAGCCCTGGCCCGGCAACATCCGCGAGCTGCGCAACACGCTGGAGCAGGTCAGCCTGATGAGCGACGACATGCAGCTGACGGCGCAGAGCTTCCAGGGCGGCTCGGCCGTGCAGGGCCTGGCGCCCGCAGCAGTGGCGGCGCCGGCGCCCCAGCCCGCGGCGCCTGCACTGACCGCGGCCCAGGCCGTCGCACCGCTGCCCGAGCTGATCGAGGCGCTGGAGCGCGACGCCATCGCCCGCGCGCTCAAGGCCACCGGCGGCAACCGCATGGCCGCGGCCCGGCTGCTGCAGATTTCGCGGGCGTCGCTGTACGAGCGGCTGGCGCGCTGGCCTGATCTGGAAGTCCACGTTCCGGACAACGCCTGAATTTCAGACACTCGCGCTACCCCTAACGGCCCAAAAACCTGGGGGCAACCCGAACGAAAACCGCGCCCGGCGATCGCTTCCCCGCTGGCACGGCCCTTGCGCAAAGGGAAGACACCGTCTGCCGACAGAGCAGATTGAAAACGAACTTTGGAGACAAGCCCCATGCGCCTCACCACGCGCCGCCTTGCCCTCGCCGCCACCGCGGCCCTGGCCCTCTTGCCCGGCCTCGCCCAGGCCCAGGGCCAAGAGATCCGCATCGCCCACGTCTTCAGCAAGACCGGCGCGCTGGAGGCCTACGGCAAGCAGACCGCCGTGGGCTTCATGATGGGCCTGAACTACGCCACCGGCGGCACCATGACCGTGGCCGGCAAGAAGCTGGTGGTCATCGAGAAGGACGACCAGGGCAAGCCCGACGTGGGCAAGAGCCTGCTGGCCGCGGCCTATGGCGATGACAAGGCCGACATCGCCGTCGGCCCCACGTCCAGCGGCGTGGCCCTGGCCATGCTGCCGGTGGCCGAGGAGTACAAGAAGATCCTGATGGTGGAGCCCGCCGTGGCCGACTCCATCACCGGCGACAAGTGGAACAAGTACATCTTCCGTACCGGCCGCAACTCGTCGCAGGACGCCATTGCCAACGCGGTGGCCTCGGACATCGCCGGCCTGAACATCGGCATCCTGGCGCAGGACTACGCCTTCGGCCGCGACGCCGTGAAGGCGTACAAGGAGGCGCTGAAGAAGTCCAGGATCGTCCACGAGGAATACCTGCCCACCGCGACGACCGACTTCACCGCCGGCATCCAGCGCCTGGTGGACGCGCTGAAGGACAAGCCCGGTCCCAAGGTGATCGCCGTCGTGTGGGCCGGCGCCACCACGCCCTTCGGCGCGCTGGCCGCGCTGGACCTGCAGAAGCGCTACGGCATCGGCGTGGGCTCGGGCGGCAACATCCTGCCGGCCATGGCGGCCTACAAGCAGTTCCCCGGCATGGAGGGCGCGACCTACTACTACTTCGGCATCCCGAAGAACCCGGTCAACGAGTGGCTGGTCGCCAACCACTACAAGCAGTTCAAGCAGCCGCCGGACTTCTTCACCGCGGGCGGCATGAGCGCGGCCATCGCCATCGTCGAGGGGCTGAAGAAGACCGGCGGCGACACCGCCACCAACAAGCTCATCAAGGCCATGGAGGGCATGAGCTTCGAGACGCCCAAGGGCAAGATGACCTTCCGCGCCGAGGACCACCAGGCGATGCAGTCCATGTACCACTTCAAGATCAAGGTGGACCCGGCCTTCCCGTGGGGCGTGCCGGAGCTGGTGCGGGAGATCAGGCCGGAGGAAATGGCCGTCCCCATCCGCAACAAGCGCTGAATTCGCTCGGCTACTGCGCGGACGGCATCCGTCGTTGCGGGTCCTCCCGATGATCCTCACGACCCGCAAGGTCGCTCCGGTCATCGGGTCCCCCCGCGCCTAGTCTGCCGCCCGCTCGCTACGCCTCGAAGTCGTTTGCCGCGCCGAAACAGCCGCCATGCTTGAAACCAAGAACCTGACGATCCGTTTTGGCGGCCATGTGGCCGTCAACAATGTGTCGTGCGCCTTCCAGCCCGGCACGTTGACGGCCATCGTGGGCCCCAATGGCGCGGGCAAGACGACCTACTTCAACCTGATCTCCGGCCAGCTGCCGGCCAGCAGCGGCGAGGTCTGGCTGGACGGCCAGAACCTCACCCGCCTGACGGCGCCCGAGCGCACGCGGCGCGGCCTGGGCCGGGCCTTCCAGCTGACCCAGCTGTTCCCGCACCTGACGGTGCTGGAGAACGTGCGGCTGGCCGTGCAGGCGCGGCGCGGCCTGGGGCTGAAGCTGCTGTCGGTGTGGCTGTCGCACCGCGACCTGGTGGCCGAGGCCGAGGCCATCCTGCAGCGCGTGCGGCTGGCCCCGCGTGCCACCGACCTGGCGGCCAGCCTGCCGCATGGCGACCAGCGCAAGCTGGAGGTGGCGATGCTGATCGCGCTGGACCCCAAGGTCTACCTGTTCGACGAGCCCACGGCCGGCATGAGCGTGGACGAGGTGCCCGTGGTGCTGGACCTGATCCGCGCGCTGAAGGCCGAGAAGAAGCACACGCTGCTGCTGGTGGAGCACAAGATGGACGTGGTGCGCGAGCTGGCCGACCGCATCATCGTGCTGCACCAGGGCCAGCTGGTGGCCGACGGCGACCCCGCCACCGTCATCGCCTCGCCCATCGTGCAAGAGGCCTACCTCGGAGTGGCGGCATGAACCTGTTGGAGTTGCGCGGGGTTCATACCCACGTCGGGGCGTATCACATCCTGCATGGTGTGGACCTCGACGTGCCCACCGGCCAGGTCACCATGCTGCTGGGCCGCAACGGCGCCGGCAAGACCAGCACGCTGCGCACGCTGATGGGGCTGTGGACGGCCAGCGCCGGCACGGTGACGTTCAAGGGCGAGGACATCACCCAGCTTGCCACGCCCGACATCGCGACGCGGGGCATCGCCTACGTGCCCGAGACCATGGGCATCTTCGGCGAGCTGACGGTGGCCGAGAACCTGCTGCTGGCGGCGCGCGCGGCGAAGCGCCTGGCCGACCTGGATGCGGCGCGGCTGGACTGGCTGTTCGGCCTGTTCCCGGCGCTCAAGACCTTCTGGCAGCACCCGGCGGGCAAGCTCTCGGGCGGCCAGAAGCAGATGGTGGCCATCGCCCGCGCGCTGATCGAGCCGCGCGAGCTGCTGGTCATCGACGAACCCAGCAAGGGCCTGGCGCCGGCCATCGTCGAGAACCTGATCGCGGCGCTGCGGGAGCTGAAGAAGACCTCGCAGACGACGGTGCTGCTGGTGGAGCAGAACTTCCGCGTGGCCGCCGAGTTGGGCGACACGGTGGCGGTGATGGATGACGGTCGGGTCGTGCATCGCGGTTTGATGCGCGAGCTGATCGAGGATTCGGCGCTGCAGCAGCGGCTGCTGGGGTTGTCGTTGGGGGCACATCAATGACCCTTATGCATAAGCCTTCGGGCTCGGTACTTCAGGTTGGTGGCGACTGTGGTGCCGGGATGCGCGCCCGGCGGCGCGGTAACCACACTGACCATCAAGCAGCAACAGCGAGCCCATGAGACTCGACCCCAAACCCCTCGCCCTGCTGGCAGCCTTGATGCTCCTCGCGCTGCCCCTCACCGGCAGCCCCAGCACCTGGCTCAACCTGACGCTGGCCGGCATCGCCATGGGCCTGATCATCTTCGTCATCGCCTCCGGGCTGACGCTGGTGTTCGGCCTGATGGACGTCCTCAACTTCGGCCACGGCGTGTTCATCGCCCTCGGTGCCTTCATGGCCACCACCGTGCTCGCCGCGCTGGCACCATGGGCATCAAGCGCTGACGTGCTGTCCAACCTCGCCGCGCTGGCCGCCGCCTGCCTCGCCGGCATGGCCATCGCCGCGGCCGTGGGCGTCGTCTTTGAACGGGTGCTCGTCAGACCCGTCTACGGCCAGCACCTCAAGCAGATCCTCATCACCATGGGCGGCATGATCATCGGCGAGGAGCTGATCAAGGCCAGCTGGGGCGCGCAGCTCATCCCCATGCCGCTGCCCGAGACGCTGCGCGGCATCTTCCTGCTGGGCGACGTGGCGGTGGAGAAGTTCCGCGTGCTGGCCATGGGCATCGGCCTCGTCGTCCTCGTCGCGCTGCTGGGGGTGCTGAACAAGACCAAGATCGGCCTGCTGATCCGCGCCGGCGTGCAGGACCGCGAGATGGTCGAGGCGCTGGGCTACCGCATCCGGCGCCTGTTCGTCGGCGTGTTCGTCGCCGGCTCGGCGCTGGCCGGCCTGGGCGGCGTCATGTGGGGCCTGGTGCAGCAGGGCGTGGAGCCGCAGATCGGTGCCAAGGTCAACCTGCTGCTGTTCATCGTCATCATCATCGGCGGCCTGGGCTCCACCGTGGGCTGCCTGGTGGGCGCGCTGCTGGTGGGCCTGGTGGCCAACTACGTGGGCTTCCTGGCCCCGAAGGCGGCGCTGTTCTCCAACATCGGCCTGATGGTCGCCATCCTGCTGTGGCGCCCGCAAGGCCTCTACCCGGTCGGAGCCAAGTGATGCGCGCGCTGCTTTCCCACGACCTGCCGCGCAGCCGCATCCTGGCCGCGCTGCTGCTGGCCTGCTTCGTCGGCCTGCTCGGCGCGCCCTTCCTGTTCCCGGGCACGCAGGCGCTCAACGTGGCGGCCAAGATCCTGGTGTTCATCCTGCTGGTGGCCAGTTACGACCTGCTGCTGGGCTACACCGGCATCGTCAGCTTCGCGCACACCATGTTCGTGGGCATCGGCGCCTACGGCATCGCCATCGCGTCCACGCGCCTGGGGCCGGACTGGGCCTCGCTCGGCATCGGCTTCGTCGCCGCACTCGCGCTGAGCGCCGTGCTGGCGCTGGGCATGGGCCTGGCGAGCCTGCGGGTCAAGGCCATCTTCTTCGCGATGATCACGCTGGCGGTGGCCTCGGCCTTCATGACGCTGGCCTCCCAACTGAGCGAGTTCACCGGCGGCGAGGACGGCCTGAACTTCCAGCTGCCTGAAGCGCTGCGGCCCTCCACCGAGTTCATGGAGGAACCGCTGCTGGGCGTCATGCTGGACGGCCGGCTGCTGACCTACTACCTGCTGTTCGCCGCCGTCACCGCGTTGATCCTGCTGCTGCTGCGCATCGTCAACTCGCCGTTCGGCCGCGTGCTGCAGGCCATCCGCGAGAACGAGTTCCGCGCCGAAGCCATCGGCTACCGCACCGTCGTCTACCGCACCGGCGCCAACGTCATCGCGGCGCTGCTGGCCTGCTGCGGCGGTGCGCTGCTGGCGCTGTGGCTGCGCTACACCGGGCCCGAGACGGCCATGAGCATGGAGATCATGCTGGACCTGCTGCTCATCGTGGTCATCGGCGGCATGGGCACGGTCTACGGCGCGGTCATCGGCAGCGTGCTGTTCATCGTGGCGCAGAACTACCTGCAGGCGCTGCTGAAGTCGGCCGGCGGCCTGGTGGACGGCGTGCCCGTGCTGAGCACGCTGGTGTCGCCGGACCGCTGGCTGCTGTGGCTGGGGCTGCTGTTCGTGCTGGCCGTCTACCACTTCCCCGGCGGCGTCGTCGGGCGGCTGCGGCTGGCGGCGTGGAAGCGCGGGAGGACCACCGCATGACGATGCGTTCACGCTACCTGACCTGCCTGGGGCGGGAAGTCCATGTCACCGAATGGGGCGACCCCGGCGCGCCGGCTGTCGTCGCCTGGCATGGCCTGGCGCGCAGCGGCCGCGACTTCGACGACTTCGCCGCCGCGCTGAGCGCGCGCTGGCATGTCATCTGCCCCGACACGCCGGGCCGCGGCCTGTCGCAATGGGCGCTGGACCCGGCGCGCGAGTACTGCCTGGCGTTCTACGTCGAGCAGGCCGAGGCGCTGCTGGACGAGCTGGGCCTGGCCAGGGTGCATTGGGTCGGCACATCCATGGGCGGCGCCATCGGCACGCTGGGCGCCGCCACCCGGCTGCGCGGCCGCATCCGCCGGCTGGTGCTGAACGACAACGGCCCCGAGCTGGCCGCGCCGGCGCTGGTGCGCATCAAGGCCTACGCCGGCCAGCCGCCCGGCTTCGCCACGGTCACCGAACTGGAGCGTTACTTCCGCGACATCTACGCCAGCTTCGGCGTGCTGAGCGACGCCCAGTGGCGCCACCTCACCGAGACCTCGCTGCGCCGCCTGCCCGACGGCCGCGTGACGCCGCACTACGACCCCGCGCTGGTGCAGCAGTTCGAGCACCACCCCGACGACTACCTGCTGTGGCATGCCTGGGACCAGCTGGACTTGCCGGTGCTGTGCCTGCGCGGCGAGGCGTCCACGCTGCTGACCGCCGAGACGGCCCAGGCCATGCGCGAACGCGGCCCGCGCGCCGCGGTGGCGCTGATCCCGGGCTGCGGCCATGCACCGGCGCTGAACACGCCCGAGCAGATCGGCCTCATCGAGCGCTTCCTCTCGGCCGACGTGACCCCGTGAATGCCCGTAAGCCCAGCGCCCGCGCCAAGCCCTAGAGTCCGTCAGCCAACCCGACCCCGTCCATGAGCGAATACATCCTCGAGACCCAGGACCTGACCAAGGAGTTCAAGGGCTTCACGGCCGTGGACGCGGTCAACCTGCGCGTGCAGCGCGGCCACATCCACGCCCTGCTGGGCCCGAACGGCGCCGGCAAGACCACCTGCTTCAACCTGCTCACCAAGTTCCTCACGCCCACGCGCGGCCGCATCGTCTTCGCGGGCCACGACATCACCGGCGAGACCTCGGCGCAGATCGCCCGCCGCGGCGTGATCCGCAGCTTCCAGATCTCGGCCGTGTTCCCGCACCTGACGGTGCTGGAGAACGTGCGCATCGGCCTGCAGCGCTTCACCGGCACCAGCTTCCATTTCTGGAAGGGGCTGACCGGGCTGAAGACGCTGGACGCCAAGGTGTTGTCGCTGCTGGACCTGGTGGACCTGCGCGACATGGCGCAGCTGAAGGCGGCCGACCTGCCCTACGGCCGCAAGCGCGCGCTGGAGATCGCCACCACCATGGCGATGGAGCCGCAGCTGATGCTGCTGGACGAGCCGACGCAGGGCATGGGGCACGAGGACGTGGACCGCGTGACGGCCTTGATCAAGCGCGTGGCCGAGGGCCGCACCGTGCTGATGGTGGAGCACAACATGAAGGTGGTGGCCAGCATCGCCGACCGCATCACGGTGCTGGCCCGCGGCGCCGTGCTGGCCGAGGGCGACTACGCGACGGTTTCCAAGCATCCGGCGGTGCTGGAGGCGTACATGGGCACCGAGGCCACCGAACTGCAAGGCGCGCACTGACATGGCGACACCTGCCCTCGAGATCACCAACCTCCACGCCTGGTACGGCGAAAGCCACATCCTGCACGGCATCAACCTCAGCGTGCAGCCCGGCCAGGTCGTCACGCTGCTGGGCCGCAACGGCGCCGGCCGCACCACCACGCTGCGCGCCATCATGGGCCTGACCGGCGCGCGCAAAGGCAGCATCAAGGTCCATGGCGAAGAGACCGTGCACCTGTCCACCCACCGCATCGCCCAGCTGGGCCTGGGCTACTGCCCGGAGGAGCGGGGCATCTTCGCGTCGCTGTCCACCGAGGAGAACCTGCGCCTGCCGCCGCTGCTGAAGGCCCGCCGCGGCAAGGTCATGAGCGAGACCGAGATCTACGCCATGTTCCCCAACCTCGCGGAACGCAAGAACAGCCCCGGCACGCGGCTGTCGGGCGGCGAGCAGCAGATGCTGGCCGTGGCGCGCATCCTGCGCACCGGCGCCGACATCCTGCTGCTGGACGAGATCAGCGAAGGCCTGGCCCCTGTCATCGTGCAGGCGCTGGCGCGCATGATCCGCGAGCTGAAGAAGCAGGGCTTCACCATCGTCATGGTGGAGCAGAACTTCCGCTTCGCCGCGCCGCTGGCCGACCACTTCATCGTCATCGAGCACGGCGAGGTCGTGCTGTCCTTCCCCGCGGCCGAGCTGCCCGCCAAACAGGCGCAGCTCGACGAGCTGCTCAGCGTTTGAAACCCACAACCACCCGGAGACAGAGCATGCAAGCGATTCGCACCACCCTCAAGGCGCTCAGCGCCGCCGCCCTGGCCGCCTGCGGCATGGGCGCTCAAGCCCAGGTCTCGGGCGACGTCATCAGGATTGGCTTCCTGACCGACATGTCCAGTGTCTACGCCGACATCGACGGCGCCGGCGGCGTCGAGTCCATCAAGATGGCCATTGCCGACATGAAGGGCCTGGCCGCGGGCAAGAAGGTCGAGCTGATCTTCGCCGACCACCAGAACAAGGCCGACGTGGCCTCCGCCAAGGCGCGCGAGTGGATGGACACCCAGGGCCTGGACCTGCTGGTGGGCGGCACCAACTCCGGCGCCAACCTGGCCATGGCCACCGTGGCCGCCGAGAAGAAGAAGCCCTTCATCTCCATCGGCGCCGGCAGCTCCGTGCTGACCAACGCCAACTGCACGCCCTACACCATCCACTACGCCTACGACACCGTGGCGCTGGCCAACGGCACCGGCGCAGCGGTCACCAAGGGCGGCGGCAAGAGCTGGTTCTTCCTGACGGCCGACTACGCCTTCGGCCAGGCCCTGCAGGCCGACACGGCCGCCGTGGTGGCCAAGAGCGGCGGCACCGTCAAGGGCAGCGTCAAGCACCCGCTCAACGCCAGCGACTTCTCCAGCTTCCTGCTGCAGGCGCAGGGCTCCGGCGCGCAGATCCTGGGGCTGGCGAACGCCGGCGGCGACACCATCAACTCGGTCAAGGCCGCCAACGAGTTCGGCGTCAGCAAGACCATGAAGCTGGCCGGCCTGCTGATGTTCATCAACGACATCCACTCGCTGGGCCTCAAGACCACCGAGGGCATGTACCTGACCGACTCCTGGTACTGGAACCAGAGCCCCGAGGCACGCGCCTGGAGCCGCCGCTTCTTCGAGAAGATGAAGCGCATGCCGTCGTCGCTGCAGGCCGCCGACTACTCCGCCGTCACCCATTACCTGAAGGCCGTCGACGCCGCCAAGACCGACGACGCCGACAAGGTGATCGCCAAGATGAAGGCCACGCCCATCAACGACTTCTACACCAAGGGCACGATCCGCAAGGAAGACGGCCGCGGCGTGCACGACATGTTCCTGCTGCAGGTGAAGTCGCCCAAGGAGAGCACCGAGCCCTGGGACTACTTCAAGGTCGTGACGCGCATCCCCGGCGACGAGGCGTTCACCAAGCTGGCCGATTCGAAGTGCCCGCTGATCAAGAAGTGACCCACCCCCTACCGGCTTCGCCGGCCCCCTCAAGGGGGCGCCCACGTCGGCCCGGCAAAGCCGGATCCGCGTGGGCCGCTGGAAGGGTCGGGCGCATGAAGCGCCCTTCAATGCGCTGGATGCAACTGCACGACTGACATGACCGAAATCTTCGGTATTCCCCTCCCCGCCCTGCTGGGCCAGCTGTTGCTGGGCCTGGTCAACGGCTCGTTCTACGCGATGCTGTCGCTGGGCCTGGCGGTCATCTTCGGCATGCTCAACATCATCAACTTCGCCCATGGGGCGCTGTACATGATGGGGGCCTTCTTCGCCTGGATGGGGCTGGAGTACCTGGGCCTGAACTACTGGGTCATGCTGGGCCTGGCGCCGCTGGCGGTGGGGGTGGTGGGCATCGTCATCGAGCGCACCATGCTGCAGTGGCTCTACAAGCTGGACCACCTCTACGGCCTGCTGCTGACCTTCGGCATCACGCTGGTGCTGGAAGGCGTGTTCCGCAGCTTCTACGGCGTCTCGGGCCAGCCCTACCAGGTGCCCGACGCGCTGCAGGGCGCCACCAACCTGGGCTTCATGATTCTGCCCAACTACCGCGGCTGGGTGGTGGTGGCCTCGCTGATCGTCTGCTTCGCGGTGTGGGCGCTGATCGAGAAGACGTCACTCGGGGCCAAGCTGCGTGCCGGCACCGAGAACCCCAAGCTGGTGCAGGCCTTCGGCATCAACGTGCCGCGCATGGTGACGCTGACCTATGCCGGCGGCGTGGCGCTGGCGGCCTTCGCCGGCGTGCTGGCCGCGCCCATCCTGCAGGTCTCGGCGCTGATGGGCAGCAACCTCATCATCGTCGTGTTCGCGGTGGTGGTCATCGGCGGCATGGGCTCCATCCTGGGCTCCATCCTGACCGGCCTGGGGCTGGGGGTCGTCGAGGGGCTGACCAAGGTGTTCTACCCCGAGGCCTCCAACACGGTCGTGTTCGTCGTCATGGCCATCGTGCTGCTGGTGCGCCCGGCCGGCCTGTTCGGTAAAGAGAAATGAACAAGAAGCTGCTCGGCTACGCCGCCCTGTTCGGCGCCATCGCGCTGCTGCCCGCGTTCGGCGTCTACCCCGTCTTCGTGATGAAGGTGCTGTGCTACGCCCTGTTCGCCTGCGCCTTCAACCTGCTGGTGGGCTTCACTGGCCTGCTGTCCTTCGGCCATGCGGCCTTCCTGGGCACGGCGGCCTACGTCACCGGCCATGTGCTCAAGGTCTGGGGTCTGCCCACGCCGGTGGGGCTGCTGCTGGGCATGGGGGGCGCCGCGGTGGTGGGCCTGCTGTTCGGGCTGCTGGCCATTCGCCGTGCGGGCATCTACTTCTCGATGATCACGCTGGCGCTGGCGCAGATGTTGTACTTCTTCTTCCTGCAGGCGCCGTTCACCGGCGGCGAGGACGGCCTGCAGTCGGTGCCGCGCGGCAGCTTCCTGGGGCTGGACCTGGCCAGCGACCTGACGCTGTTCTACGTCGTGCTGGGCCTGTTCGTCGCCTCGTTCTGGCTGATCTACCGCATCGTGCATTCGCCCTTCGGCCAGGTGCTGACCTCCATCCGCGAGAACGAGGCCCGCGCCACCTCGCTGGGCTACGACACCGGCCACTTCAAGCTGCTGGCCTTCGTGCTGTCGGCCGCGCTGGCCGGGCTTGCCGGCGCCACCAAGACGCTGGTGCTGGGCTTCGCGACGCTGACCGACGCGATCTGGACCACCTCCGGCCTGGTCATCCTGATGACGCTGGTGGGCGGCATGGGCACGCTGCTGGGCCCCATGGTGGGCGCGCTGGTCATCATCGCGCTGGAGAACAAGATCGGCGACTTCGGCACCGCGCTGGCCGACCTGACCGGCGTGGCCTGGTTCAACGGCCTGGGCGAATCGGTCAGCCTGGTCACCGGGCTGATCTTCATCGTCTGCGTGCTGGCCTTCCGCCGCGGGCTGGTGGGCGAGGCGATGGCGCTGGTCGACCGCTTCACGGCCCGCAAGGGCTGACCCGGCGCGGGCGCGCGCCGGCAGGGCCTCAGCCGGCGTAGAGCTGGTTGAGCTTTTCCACCAGCGTCACCGGCCCGAAGGGCTTGGTGATGTAGAGGTCGGCCCCGCAGTCCGCCATGGCGGTGCGGATGTCGGCCTCGGGCTTGGCGCTGACCAGCACCACCTTGGGCGCCTTCGCACCGCCGGCGGCCTTCACGCGCCGGCAGGTCTCGATGCCGTCGAAGGGCCCCGGCATCATGATGTCCAGCAGCAGCACGTCCGGCTGCAGCGTCTGCACCGCGGCCAGCGCGGCCGGGCCGTCCGCGGCCTCGTGGATCTCGAAGGCGTTCGCCAGCCCCAGCGTCAGGCGCAGCAGCGTGCGGATGTCTTCGTGGTCGTCAACGATCAGGATCTTGCGCATGGACGGGCGGGCGAGCGTTTCCCCAACTGGGCGCGCCAGCCTAGCCCGGCTCGCGCCGGCGTGCCCGTCGCCAGCCGGCCGCGCCGTGCAGTCCTGCTCGGCTTGGCGGCCGGCGAGGGCCCGGTCGCCGTCAGCATTCACCTGCGGCCTAGGGAGGGCGGCCGGGCCCGCCGTGGCCGAACATGACGTCATGTTCCGGTCTGCCCAATCGCGCTTCTCGATCACGCTCGGCGTGGCGCTGCTGGCGTTCGTGCTGGCGTTGGTGGCGCCGGCCGATGCGGACCTGTCCCCGGCACTGGCCGCCGCGCCGCGCCACTGACGCGCCCGCCGCCGGGCATTTTCCCGGCCGCCGGGCCCGCCGGCGCTGCCTACACTGCGCCCCACCTCAGGGGGAGTGACAGGAATGGCGTCCAGGATCGTTCAGGCTGCCGTGGCGGCCGCGTTGGTGGCCGGTGCGGCCGTGTCGGGCTATCTGGCCTGGCGCCACGGCCAGCAGCCCGCGCTGCCCAGCAGCGCCGAGGTGGGCGCCGAGGAGGCGGCCTTCAGCTTCAGCGAGTGCAAGGCCCGGCTGCTGGACGGCTCGCCCGCCATCGCGGTGATGTTCACCCAGGCGCTGGACCGCAAGCAGGACTTCGGCGCGCTGTTGACCGCCGCCGAAGGCACGCCCGGCACCCCGGCCGACCCCAACGACCCGTCCGCCAAGGCCACGCCGGCCGACCCCGCCAGCTTCAAGCCGCTGGCCGCCCGCTGGGTGCTGGGCGACAACCCGCGCGTGCTCTACCTGCCCTACGTCACCCCCGACCGGGCCTACCGCATCACGATGAAGGGCGAGCTCGCCTCGCACAGCGGCCACCAGCTGGCCACCGCGCAGACCTGCGAGGCCGCCAGCGAGGCCATGCCGGCCAGCTTCTACTTCGCCAGCCGCGGTCTGGTGCTGCCGGCCGGCCAGAACGGCGGCCTGCCGGTGGTGAGCATCAACACGCCGGAGGTGGATGTGCAGTTCCTGCGCATCAAGCCGGAGTCGCTGCCCGCCTTCCTGGAGCAGGTCAGCGGCCGGCGCGAACGCAGCGGCCGCAGCCCGGACGATGAAGAGGGCGACTACTACGGCGGCGGCTACGGCGACAACCAGCGCCGCCTGAAGGGCACCGTGGGCGGCTGGGTGCTGGACGAGCTGCGCGCGATGAGCGACAGCGTCTACCTCACCCGCTTCAAGACCGACGAGCGGCCCAACCGCCGCAACGTCAGCTTCCTGCCGGTCGAGAAGATCCCCGCCCTGCAGGAGCCGGGCATCTACGTGGCCGTGATGAGCCAGCCCGGCCGCTTCGGCTGGGACTACCAGGTCACGCACTACTACGTCACCGACATGGGCCTGCACCTGCGCCGCCATGCCGCGCAGATCGACGTGTTCACCACCTCACTGAAGAGCGGCAAGGCGCAGAGCGGCGTCGAGCTGAGCCTGGTGGACGAGGCCGGCAAGGCGCTGGCCCAGGCGCAGACCGATGGCGACGGCCATGCGGTGTTCACCGGGCTGAACGGCAAGCCGGGCGAGAAGGCGCGCGCCGTGCTGGCCAGGAAGGGCCGGGAGATGTCCGTGCTGTCGCTGCGCGATGCGGCGCTGGACCTCAGCGAGTTCGACGCCACCGGGCACCCCTCGCGCAGCAACAAGCTGTTCGTCTACGCCGGCCGCGACCTGTACCGGCCGGGCGAGGCCTTCAACGTGTCGGTGCTGGCGCGCGACGCCGACGGCCGCGTGCCGGCCCGGCCGGTGCCGCTGACGCTGACGGTCAAGAAGCCCGACGGCAGCAAGCTGGTCGAGACGCTGGTGCAGCCCGGCCAGCTGGGCCAGGGCTACTTCCAGCAGCTCATCACGCTGCCGGCCGACGCCCCCACCGGCGGCTGGACGCTGCAGGCCCGGGTGGACCCCGGCGCCAAGCAGCCGGATGCGCAATGGGCCTTCAAGGTGGAGGAGTTCATGCCCGAGCGCATGAAGCTCACGCTGACGGCGCCCGAGGCGCCGCTGCTGGGCGAGGTGGCCCTGCCGGTGCAGGTGCAGGGCGACTACCTCTACGGCGCCCCCGCCGCCGGCAACCGGCTGCAGGCGACGGTCAGCAGCGAGCGCCTGGCCAACCCGCTGGGCCCCAAGCTGCCCGGCTTCATCTTTGGCGACTTTGCCGACGACAAGGCCCGCGCCCGGCAGGACCTGCCCGAGCAGGAGCTGGACGAGCAGGGCCGGGCCGAGGTCACGCTGACCGCCACCCTGGCCGAGCGCGGCTCGCCCATGCGCGTGCGCGGCGCGTTCAGCCTGCTGGAGAGCGGCGGCCGGCCGGTGGTGCGCAGCATCGAGCGCAGCTGGTGGCCCGCGCCCGCGCTGGTGGCCGTGCGCCCGCTGTTCGACCGCCATGTGGCGCCCGAGGGCGGCCTGGCCGGCTTCGAGGTGGTGCGGGTGGACGCCACCGGCGCCTTCAAGCCGGCCAAGGACCTGAAGCTCACGCTCACCTACGAGGAGCGCCAGTGGTACTGGCGTTATGACGACGGCCGCGGCTGGCATTCGGGTTTCAACACGACGGACGAGCTGGTGGAGGCGCGCAGCCTCAGGCTGGCCGCCAAGACCACCGTCAACCTGCCGGTGAAGTGGGGCCGCTACCGCCTGGAGATCGAAGACCCGGAGACGAGCCAGACGCTGCGCTACGGCTTCTACGCCGGCTATGGCGCGCAGGACGCCGACGACATCGGCAACCGCCCGGACCGCGTGCAACTGCAGCTCAAGGGCGCGCCGTTCAAGCCCGGCGACACCGCCAGGCTGACCATCAAGCCGCCGCATGACGGCGAGGCCGTGGTGACCGTGGAAGGCGACCGCGTGCTGTGGAGCCGGCGCGTGGGCGTGAAGGCGTCCGGCACCGAGCTGGACATCCCCGTCGATCCGGCCTGGGCGCGCAACGACTTGTACGTGACCGTGGCCGCCTTCCGCCCCGGCAGCCAGGGCGACCGCGTGACGCCGGCCCGCGCGCTGGGCCTGGTGCACCTGCCGCTCAACCGCGAGGACCGCAAGCTGAAGGTCGCGCTGGAGGCGCCGGCCAAGACCCAGCCGTCCGTCGCCCTGCCGGTCAAGGTGAAGGTGCCGCAGCTGGCGGGCAAGGCCGCCATCGTGACCGTCTCGGCCGTGGATGTGGGCATCCTGAACATCACCAACTTCAAGACGCCCGACCCGGCCGACTTCTTCTTCGGCAAGCACCGCTACGGCGCCGACATGCTGGACCTCTACGGCCGCCTCATCGAGAAGATGGACGGCAACACCGCCCAGCAGCGCTTCGGCGGCGACGCCGGCAAGCGCGACACCCAGAGCCTGCCGCGCAAGGTGCTGCTGGTGGACCTGTTCAGCGGCCCCGTAGTGCTGGACGCCAAGGGCGAGGCCGCGCTCAGCCTCAAGCTGCCGGACTTCAACGGCACGCTGCGGTTGATGGCCGTCGTGTCGAGTGCCGACAGCTATGGCTCCACGCAGGCGGACACCGTCGTCGCCGCGCCGCTGGTGGCGGAGCTGTCCATGCCTCGCTTCATTGCGCCGGGCGACAAGGCGACCCTCGCGCTGGACGTGACCAACCTCAGCGGCACGCCGCAGGAGGTCAAGGTCGCGCTGAGCGCTACCGGCCCGGTGCGCATCACCGGCACGGCCGATGCCGTCAAGCTGGCCGACAAGCAGCGCCAGATCCTGCGCTTCCAGGCCGAGGCGCTGGACGCCTACGGGCTGGCGCCCATCAAGCTGACCGTGACCGCCGGCGCCCTGAGCCTGGTGCGGGAGGCGGCGCTGCAGGTGCAGCCCGTCACGCCGCTGACGCGCGAGAGCCGCCGCATCCGCCTGGAGCCCGGCGCCACGCAGGTGGTGGACAAGGGCTTGCTCGATGCCTACTGGGCCGGCTCGGCCACGCTGGCCCTGAGCGTCAGCAACACCCCGCCCATCGACATCCGCGAGCAGGTGCGCGGGCTGCTGACCTACCCCTACGGCTGCCTGGAGCAGACCACCTCCAGCGCTTACCCGCTGCTGTTCATCGACGACGAGGCCGCCCGGCGCTGGGGCATGACCCCCGTGCCGCGCGAGGAGCGCGCCAAGCGGCTGGAGGGCGCCTTCGCCCGCCTGGCCGGCATGCAGCAGGCCCGCGGCGGCTACGGCCTGTGGGCGGCGGGCGGCCCCTACGAGGGCTGGCTGAGCGCCTATGTCACCGGCTTCCTGCAGGACGCACGCGACGCCGGCTTTGCCGTGCCCGAGGCGCAGCTGAAGAAGTCGCTGGAGAACCTGACCGAGCAGTTCCAGCGCAGCCCCGGCCAGCAGATGACGCCGCCCAAGGAGGTGCGCCGCAACGACAAGGGCCAGGTCACCGACTACCGCGAGGCCGAGGTGCTGCGCCTGGCCCACCAGCGCTTCGCCGAGGCCGTGCACGCCGGCTACATCCTGGGCCGCGAGCAGAAGGCGCCGCTGGCCACGCTGCGCACGCTGCACGACCAGCACCGCGCGGCCGCGCTGTCACCGCTGCCGCTGGTGCACCTGTCCCTGGCCCTCAAGGCCATGGGCGACGAGGCCCGCGCCAAGGCCGCGCTGGACGACGCCATGACGCGGGGCTACGGCTACCAGCCCGACGATGGCTATTGGGGCCAATGGCTGGGCGACTACGGCTCGCGCATCCGCGACCGCGCGCTGGCCTACGCGCTGCTGCTGCGCCACAAGGTCGCGCACGACAAGCGCGAGAACCTGCTGTTCGACCTGGCCGACGACTTCGGCAAGCGCAACTACTACTCCACGCAGGAACGCCTGGCGCTGTTCCTGGCCGTGCAGGCCGCCACGAACGGCGCGGGCAAGGGCGACGCCTGGAAGACCACGCTGGCCGTCGGCGCCAAGGCCGACGCCTGGACCGGCAGCGGCACCGGGCAGCAGAGCTTCGAGCTGGGGCAACTCCGGTCCGGCCTGAGCTTGAAGAACGACGGCAACGCGCCGCTGTACCTGGACGTCACGGCCCAGGGCTACCCGGTCAAGCCGCTGCCGCCCAGCAGTGAGCGCATCAGCGTGGAGCGCGCGATGTTCACGACCGATGGCAAGCCGGTGACGGCCCGCCAGTTCACGACGGGCGAGATGTTCATCGTGCGCCTGCGCGTGAAGGCCGCTCAAGCCATCAAGGACGGCCTGGTGGTGGACCGCATCCCGGCCGGCTTCGAGATCGAGAACCTCAACCTCAGCCAGGGCCCGCAGGCGGGCGAGTTCACGGTGGACGGCGTCAACGTGGCCCAGGCCAATGCCAACGAGCGCATCGTCCACACCGAGTACCGCGACGACCGCTTCGTCGCCGCCGCGCGGCTGGGGCAGCCGCTGGAGCTGTTCTACCTGGTGCGGGCGGTGACGCCGGGGCGCTATGTGGTGCCGGCGACGTTTGCGGAGGATATGTACCGGCCGGAACTGCGTGGTGTCGGCAAGGCGGAGGGCGAAATCACGGTGGTGGACAAAAAATGACGGCTGACCCGACTCCGCCCTTCTCATCCTCAGAAGGCCGCCAGGCGGACATCCTCAAGCTGCTGATGGAGCTGAATTCGGTCTATCACAACCACAAGGAACAGATGGCCTTGTCCATCTTCGGACTGGAAGCGGCGTTCTTCGTCGGCCTGTTCCTGCTGGGCTCATGGCCGCCCGACGTCATGAAGATGCAGCGGCGCCCCATGGTGGTGATCTTCGTGCTCGTGTGGGTGATGTTCCATCTCGCTCTTCGCTACCAGCTTCGCAATCGACGTCTGTCGGCCATCATCCACGCAGCCTATGTCGACGCCCTGCTGCAGACAGAAGACATCCAATACGAGAAAAGCAGCCATACCTATCGGCCGCCGCATGGCTTTGCCCAGCTGATCGACTTGACGTTGATTCCCATGCGCGGCGCGCTGCGCAGCTCGGACATCGCGCTCAGCCATCTCGCCGACGGCAGCGTGATCTCTCCCGCCACGAGACAAAGCTTTGAATTCCATCTCGCCAAGCATCAGAACGATTCGGCCGTCAGCTGGACCAAGTACGCCCTTCCCATCGAATGGCTGACAACCCTGGGCAGCATGTTCCTGCTGCTCATTGCCCTCTATCGGGTGACTGCAATTCCGGTCTGACGAATCAATACGTCCGCGCATCTTGCGCCCAGGCAATTCCATATGCGAACTCTCGCCCTGCTGCTGTCGATCGCGACGACAGCCACCATCGCCGCCCCGCTGCCCCTGTCTCTTATACACATCTGACGCTGCC
>CAXDTK010000041.1:0-25212 GCA_963992225.1 uncultured Comamonadaceae bacterium
GACGCTGGACATGGCAAGGCGGGAGTGAGCCGGCGATGCTAGGCAGCGAACAAGTCATGACGACGACAGCGGCGGGCCTTTCGGCGCGCCGCTGTCGGATGGGGGGCAGGGGTGTGCCCCGGGGGCTTACTTCACGCCGGCGACGGCGAAGGAGTTGGCCACCTCGACGTAGATCGGGTTGCTGTAGAACCAGAGGTCGGCCCAGGCCGCCACGTCGTACGACACGTACTTCTGACCACCCACGGCGGCGAGGTGCGCCGGGCAGCCGTCGATGGCGTCACCGCTGAGCACGCTGCCGACGGTGCTGCAGGGGATGCGCAGCATCGTGGTGTCGTTGGCGTTGGTGAAGATGTCGGACAGCGGGTTGCCGCTGGCGTCGGTCTCGTAGGGCACGGCCGCGGGCAGGTTGGTGCCGCGCAGGCGCAGGTACTGCGAGGCCTGCACCGCCGGGATGCGGAAGCTCATCTTCAGGAAGACGCTGTTGTCCACGCCCGACTGCACCTGCGTCCAGGCGGCGCCGCCGTTGCCGCTGAAGGTCTTCAGGATGGCGGCCGAGGTGTTCTTGGCGGCGGCGGGCACGGCGGCCAGGCCGGCGGTGCTGCCGTCGGCGCGCAGCCAGGCGGTGTTGCGCGGCCATTCACCGGCGTAGTCGGCCGAGCCCGGCGTCTTGTAGCCCGTCACCAGGCCGCGGATCACGTCCACATGGTCCAGCACCGGCTTGTTCAGCGGCTGGGTGATGCCCACCTGGGCCAGCGAGGGGTTGGGGAAGGTGTAGGGCGAGAAGCTGCTGCCGGCCGGGTCGCGCAGGACCACGGCGACGACGATCTCCGCACCCGGGCGCACGGCGAGCTTCTCGCCCATGGTCGCGCAGCCGGTCTTGTCGATGTCGGTGCCGTTGGTGGCGGCGGCGACGGCCAGCGACTCCACCGAGGCGTTGCTGCGCGCGCCGACGCCGGGGTAGGAGGCGCAGGCGACGAAGGCCAGGCGGTCGATCAGCTGGCCCGAGGCGGCCCAGGCGTTGCCGCTGCGCAGGCCGTCGACGATGGCCTGCGGGCGCAGCTTGTCGGCGCCGTTGCGGGCCATCACGTAGGTGCGCTGGTATTCGCCGGGGTAGAAGTCCTGCGAGGAGCGGCGGTCATCGGGGCCGAACTGGCCGCGGTTGTGCCAGTCGGAGCTGGCGAAGAACCACCAGTTGCGGCCCTCGCCCAGCAGTGCGTCCCACACGCCGCCGACCTGCGCGGCATAGATGCCGGTGCCGCCGTAGGTGGTGCCGCCGACCGAGTCGGTCAGCACGCCGCCGATGTTGTTGCGCTTGACCTGGTATTCGCCGCGGTTGTCGGACGCGCCGTGGCCGGGCTGGGACTCGAAGCCGAAGGCCACCTTGGGGGCGGCGTTGTTCAGGTTGCGCAGGTGCTCGATGTTGAAGCCGTTGTTGCCGTTCGGGTTGAACGGGCCGGCGCGCTCCAGGTGGGCCGGCACGTAGTAGCTGGCGTCGCCGTGGAAGTTGGCCATCCACTTCATGGCCTCGACCGTCTTCAGGTGGCCGCGCGTGCCGACGCCGGTGCCGGTGATCGGGATGAGCTTCTTGCCGGTGGCGTTCCAGCCGATGGCGGCGGAGGTGGAGTCGGCGCTGGCCGGGTTGGTGCAGTCCCAGTTGTTGCCGATGGCCGAGCCGGTCACGTTGCCGCGGCTGGTGTCGGTGTCGCCGCGGTCGAAGCAGTAGGACCACTGCGCCAGCGCATTGGCGTTGCCCAGCGGCGTGTAGCCGGGCGTGGTGGGCATGGAGGCGTTGTCCAGTGTGGCGGGCATCTGGCCGGTGATGACGGCCATGGAGCTGTGCTCATGGCCGGCCACGACGGATTCCAGGCCGATGAACAGCGGCAGGTTCTTGGCCGTGGCCAGGTACTCGATCAGCGGATACTGGAACTCCTGGATGGACTGCCAGCGCCACATGTTGCCGTTGCCGCCCACGCCGCCGTTGTTGCCCTTGATGTTGGCCGCGCCGATGCTGTTGGACCAGGTGGTCGTCGGGCCCTTGCCCTCCACGTAGGGGTAGGCGGGCGTGGACAGCGTGGCGTCTTCCACCAGCGTGCAGTTGCGCGCGCCGGTGCCGCCATGGCCGGCTTGCACGAACCAGTCCAGGCCCCAGGGCGTGTCGGCCTTCTCGGCGGACTTCTTGACCAGCTTCTGCATCGAGGTCGAGCCGTCCGAGCAGGTGGTGTGGTTGTGGAAGTCGCCGGACACGTACTTGCCGGGCGTCTTGCCGGCCGCGGTGGCGACCGTCGGCACGATGACCACGGCACTGCCGAGGGCCGCGAGGGCGGCCAGGGCGATCTGGCTCTTGCTGAAGAAGTTCGTCATGGAGGGCTCCGGAGGGAGAAATTGGGGGGCGGGAGGCGCGAAACGGGCGGATGCTAGGAACGGGCCGTGACCCGGGCGTGACGGCCTGGCCGCCCCGCGTGAGCCGAAGCGCGCGTCAGCGCAGGCCCGCGTAGTCGACGTTGAGCATCGCGTTGACCGGCTCGGCATGCTCGAAGATCAGGCGCAGCGGATAGCTGCGGCCGATCTGCAGCGGCTGCTGCAGGTCCAGCAGCTCGATGTGCAGGCCGTCCTCCGACAGCGTCAGCTCCTGGCCCGCGGGGATGGCCAGCGACAGGCCCGCCTCGCCCTGCGGCGCGCCCGGCCCGGCCAGCCGGGCCCCCCCGGCCACGGGGGTCTTCACGCCGATCAGGCGGTCGCTGGTCTGCACCTCGTCGAAGCGCATGCACAGCCGCGCGGTGTCGGCATCCACACGCGTCGCGCGGGTCCAGGGGTGCCAGATGCGCAGGTGGCTGCTGAAGAACTCGCAGGCGCGGGCCGGGCGGTGCAGGGCGCCGAGGCCGGTGGCGCCGAGGGCGATCATCAGCTGGCGGCGGCGCAGGGCAGGGGTGCTCATGGTGTGGGACCGGGCAGTCAACGGGGACGCCGACCATCGCAGCCGCCCGTGACAGGCCCATGACCTGGGCCGGATGGCTGCGCCGGCCGGCGGCCGAGTCATGAGGCTGTCTTCATTGCTCACCACACTCCGCCCCCGACGCAGACCCCCGGTGGCTCAGGCCGCCTCCACCCTTCAAGCCCCTGGAGTTCTCCATGAAGCTCGCCGCCCTCGCACTGGCCCTCGGCCTGGCCGCCCCCGCCTTCGCCGGCACCACGCTGTCCGTGGACTTCGAAAAGACCTGGGACTTCGGCGCCGAGGTCGGTGACACCTATGCCGCCGACGGCGTGAACTTCACCAACGTGCTGGGCCTGTCCAACGACGCCGACTTCACCTACTTCAGCAACGCCCCGTCGCCGCTGGGCGTGGCCTACGTGCAGTTGGACGGCATCGTCAACACGGCGGCCTACCTGAACGTCGGCGCCGGCATCAGCAACGGCCTGAGCTTCTACTACGCCGGCATCGACACGGCCAGCATCTCGGCCTACTCCGGCCTGAACGGCACCGGCACTTTGCTGGGCACCCTCACGCTGACTGCGACCGGCAGCGACTTCTCGGCCTGGCAGCGCGCCGTGCTGAACTTCGGCGGCACGGCCCAGTCCTTCGACCTGACCGGCACCAACGGCGTCGCCGCACTGGACAACATCTCGGCCGTGCCCGAGCCGAGCAGCGTCGCGCTGCTGCTGGCCGGCGCCGGTGCGCTGGCACTGGTGCGCCGCCGCCGCGCCTGACGCGGGCGACGCGCAAAAGAAAGCCGGCTGCATGCAGCCGGCTTTTGGCTGGCAGCGGCGAGGCGCCGTCAGCCGATGCGCCCCAGCAGCAGGTACTCCATCAGTGCCTTCTGCACGTGCATCCGGTTTTCCGCCTCGTCCCAGACCACCGACTGCGGTCCGTCGATGACGTCGGCCGCCACCTCCTCGCCGCGGTGCGCGGGCAGGCAGTGCATGAACAGCGCGTCCGGCTTGGCGCGGGCCATCATGTCGCGGTCCACGCACCAGTCGGCGAAGGCGGCCTTGCGGGCCTCGTTCTCGGCCTCGTAGCCCATGCTGGTCCAGACATCGGTGGTGACGAGGTCGGCGCCGGCGCAGGCCTCGCGCGGGTCCTTGAAGACCTTGTAGCAGCCGGCATCCTTCACGCCCGCCACGGCCGGGTCGATCTCGTAGCCGCTGGGCGTGCTGACATGCACCGTGAAGCCCAGGATCTCGGCCGCCTGCAGCCAGGTGTTGGCCATGTTGTTGCCGTCGCCCACCCAGGCCACGACGCGGCCCTTCAGGCAGTCCATGTCGATGGCGCCGCGGCGGTCCATGCCGCGGTTCTCGATGAAGGTGAACAGGTCGGCCAGGATCTGGCAGGGGTGGTACTCGTTGGTGAGGCCGTTGATGACCGGCACGCGCGAGTGCGCCGCAAAGCGCTCGATCTTGCTCTGCTCGAAGGTGCGGATCATGACGATGTCGACCATGCGGCTGATGACGCGCGCCGAGTCCTCCACCGGCTCGGCGCGGCCCAGCTGGCTGTCGCCGGTGGTCAGGTGCACCACCGAGCCGCCCATCTGGTACATGCCCGCCTCGAAGCTGACGCGGGTGCGCGTGCTGGCCTTCTCGAAGATCATCGCCAGCGTGCGGTCCGCCAGCGGCTGGTAGCGCTCGTAGTTCTTGAAGCGCCGCTTGATGATGGCGGCGCGGTCGAACAGGTGGGCGTATTCCTCGGCCCGCAGGTCCTTGAACTGGAGGTAGTGGCGCATCAGTGCGTCCCCCGGCTTCATGGCTTGGGCTGGGCCAGCAGCTGCTTGACCAGCGGCACCAGGCGGGCGGCGATCTCGCGGGCCTCGTCATGCGTCAGGATCAGCGGCGGCAGCAGGCGCACGACGCGGTCGGCCGTCACGCTGATGAGCAGGCCGGCTTCCAGGCATTGGGTCAGCAGCACACCGGCCGGGCGGTCCAGCTCGATGCCCAGCATCAGGCCCTGGCCACGGATCTCGACGACACCGGCCTCGCCGGCCAGGCCTTCGGCCAGCGCGCCACGCAGCGTCGCACCGACGGCCTCGGCATTCGCCAGCAGGCCGTCCTCCTGCATGATCTTCAACGTCTCGACGCCTGCGCGCATGGCCAGCGGGTTGCCGCCGAAGGTGGTGCCGTGGTTGCCGGCCTTCAGCACGCCGGCCGCGCGCGGGCCGCAGACCACCGCGCCGATGGGCACGCCCGAGCCCAGGCCCTTGGCCAGCGGCATCACATCCGGCTGGATGCCGGCCCACTGGTGGGCGAACCACTTGCCGGTGCGGCCGATGCCGCACTGCACCTCGTCCAGCATCAGCAGCAGGTCGCGCTGGTCGCAGACGCGGCGCAGCGCCTGCAGGAACTCGATGCGGGCCGGGTTGATGCCGCCTTCGCCCTGGATGGTCTCCAGGAAGACGGCGGTGATGTGGGGATGGGCGTCCAGCGCGGCCTCGACGGCCGGGATGTCGTTCAGCGGCACGCGCACGAAGCCGGGCACCAGCGGCCCGAAGCCGGCTTGGATCTTGGGGTTGGCGGTGGCCGACAATGTGGCGATGGAGCGGCCATGGAAGGCACCCTCGAACACCAGCACCTCGGGCGAGGCGTTGCCGCGGTCATGGCCGAACTTGCGCGCGATCTTCAGCGCCGCCTCGTTGGCCTCCAGGCCGCTGTTGCAGAAGAACACGTTGGCCAGGCCCGACAGCTCGCACAGCTTGTCGGCCAGTTGCTCCTGCAGCGGCACGCGGTAGTAGTTGCTGGTGTGGATCAGCTTGGCCACCTGGTCCTGCAGGGCCGGCACCAGCCGCGGGTGGTTGTGGCCCAGCGTGTTGACCGCGATGCCGCCCAGCCCGTCCAGGAATCGTCGGCCCGCCGTGTCCCAGACCCAGCAGCCCTGGCCGTGCGAGAACGCAACGGGCAGGCGGCCGTAGGTCGGCATCAGGTGGTCGTCGGACGGAAGGGGATCAGCGTTCATCGGGTCTCCGTTTGGGTTGAGGAAAAGTGGGCTTTTGATTCTAGAGTCCGCGTCGCGCAATTTGCTGCGGCGCAACAGGCGCGCCGACGGCGAGGCACAATAGCGGTCTTTGGCAGCGGTGTTTCCCGCTGTACCGCGAAGCTCCCCGTCCATGACCGTTGCCCATCCGCCGCGCGAAGTTTTCATCCAAGGTGTGACCCTGGACGGCAAAACCTTCCGCCCGAGCGACTGGGCCGAGCGGCTGGCCGGCGCCATGTCCTGCTTCCGGCCCGGTGGCGTGCGCGGCGGCATCGGGGCCTACATCGGCTACTCGCCGCTGTGCGTGCCCACGGTCATCAACGGCGTCAAATGCGTCGTCGTCAATGAAGAACTCAAGCGCCTGGAACCCATGGCCTGGGACTTCGTCATGAATTTCGCGCGCGACAACAACCTGCAAGTCGCCGAGGCCTGTCTGCTGCCTGACGACAAGTCGCGCAACAGCTGACCGCCGCACATCTATTGGCGACTTTCCCGAGGCCCGCGGGTACGCGTGCCGCTATCCTGACGGCTACGTTTTGACACATGCCGATGAACCCGCGCATCGCCTCCGCCACCGACTCGTCCTGGCCGCCCGCCGCTGTGGCGGGCGCGGCCGTGGCGTCGGCGTCGGCTGACCCGGGGGGGGCATCCTGGGTGCTGCTGCGCGGGCTGTCGCGCGAAAGCGGGCATTGGGGCGTGTTCCCGGAGCATCTGCTGCGTGAGTTGCGGGCTTTGCAGCCGCAGTCGCAGCTGGTCATGCTCGACCTGCCGGGCAACGGCGCGCTGCGCCGCCAGGCCAGCCCGACGCAGGTCTCGGCCATCGTTGACGCCTGCCGCGCGGAGTTGCAGCGGCGCGGTGTGAAGGGCCCAGTGTCACTGGTCGGCATGTCGCTGGGCGCCGCGGTGCTGAGCGACTGGGCCAACCGTTACCCCGGCGAGGTGGACGCCGGCGTGCTCATCAACCCCAGCCTGCGGCCGTTCAGCGAGCTGTTCAGGCGGCCCAGGCCGTTGAACTATCTGGGCCTGCTGCTGTTGTCGCTGAGCCGGTTCAGCGCCCGGCTGCGTGAGGAGCGGGTGCTGATGATGACCACGCGGCTGACCTCGCCGCAGACGGTCATCGACCGCTGGGTGGAGCTGCAGCGCCAGCACCCGCTGGGCGTGCGCAACACGGCCCGCCAGTTGCTCGCCAGCATGCGCTACCGGGCCAGCCGGACGCGGCCGTCGGCGCCCATGCTGCTGCTGTGCAGCAAGGCCGACAGCCTGGTGGACTGGCGCTGCTCCCAGGCGATCAGCCGGGCCTGGGGGGCGCCGTTGCGGCTGCATACCAAGGCCGGCCACGACCTGCCGCTGGACGATCCGCAATGGGTGGCGGGCGCCGTGGCCGACTGGCTGCGCGACCGCAGCCTGCAAGGCGTCGGGCCGGGCGAGTGGCATTAAGGGTTGGCCCCTCGCCCAGTCTTGCCTGCTGAACGCCGCGAGCCCGGTCGGTCCCCCTGACGGCGATGCATGCGACATCGAGCCGCACGCACATCGGCTGCTGGCCAGCTCGGAGCGGCCCGGCGCTCTGCGCGCAGAAATGCGCCGCACCAATGCAAAAGGCCCGCTTTCGCGGGCCTTCGGCTTGCACCAGAGCTGGATTTGCTATCAGGCGGCGAGCGCCTTGATCTTGGCGGACAGGCGACTCTTGTGACGAGCAGCCTTGTTCTTGTGGAAGATGCCCTTGTCGGCGACGGAGTCGATGACAACCTGGGCGGCCTTGAACAGTTCGGCGGCCTTGGACTTGTCGCCGGCCGTCACGGCCTTTTGCACGTTCTTGACGACCGTGCGGAATTTGGAACGCAGCGCGGTGTTCGCGGCGTTGAGCTTGACGTCCTGGCGGGCGCGCTTGCGACCCGATGCCAGGCGGACCGTCTTCTTTTTGGCTTTGGAGCTGGTGGCCATGCTGTATCTATACCCAGTTGGTGCAAAGACCGCGAGTATAGCATGTCAGCAATGTTTCAGCCAAGTGCTGGGGCGAAGTTTGAAAAAGGCCGCAGCGCCCGCCACAGATAATCTGCGCCATGAATCTGCTGCGCGCTGCGTCCACCATTTCCCTCCTCACGCTGACCTCGCGCATCACCGGCCTCGTACGGGAAACCATGGTGGCCGGCCTGTTCGGGGCCACCGCGATGACGGACGCGTTTCTCGTCGCCTTCCGCATTCCCAACCTGCTGCGCCGGCTGTTTGCCGAGGGCGCATTTTCCCAGGCCTTCGTGCCGCTGCTGGCCGCGACGCGGGCGACCGAGGGCGAGGCGGCGACCCAGCGCCTCATCGATGCCGTCGCCACCGTGCTGCTGTGGGCATTGGTGGCGACCTCGGTGCTGGGCATCGCCGCGGCACCGGTGCTGGTCTGGCTGCTGGGCTCGGGCCTGCCGCCCGACGCCTTCGACGCGTCGGTGGCGATGACGCGCTACATGTTTCCCTACATCACCTGCATGTCGCTGGTGGCGCTGTCGGCCGGCATCCTGAACACCTGGCGGCGCTTCGTGGTGCCGGCGGCGACGCCGGTGCTGCTTAACCTCAGCGTGATCGCGGTGGGCTGGTCGCTCGCCGGGCCGCTGCAGCGTGCCGGCTACCCGGGCATCTACGCGATGGCCATCGGCGTCATGCTGGGCGGCGTGCTGCAGCTGCTGGTGCAGTGGCCGGCGCTGCGGGCGATCGGGGCGATGCCGCATCTGCGGCTGACCTGGCGCGGCCTGCAGGCCTCGCGGGCCAACCCCGGCGTCGGCCGCGTCATCCGCGGCATGGGGCCCGCGCTGCTGGGCGTCGGCGTGTCGCAGCTGTCGCTGATGATCAACACGCAGATCTCCAGCCACCTGGCCGAGGGCGCGACCTCCTGGCTGAACTACGCGGACCGGCTGATGGAATTCCCGATCGGCCTGCTGGGCGTGGCGCTCAGCGCCGTGCTGACGCCGCAGCTGTCGGCCGCCCAGGCGGCGGGCGAGGGCGAGCGCTACAGCCGCCTGCTGGACTGGGGCTTGCGCATGGTGATGCTGCTGGCCTTGCCCTGCGCGGTGGCGCTGCTGGTCTTCGCCGAGCCGTTGACCGCCGTGCTCTACCACCGTGGCGCCTTCAAGGCGGCCGACGTGGGGCACACCGCCCAGGCCGTGATGGGCTGGGGCGTGGGGCTGCTGGGCCTGGTGGCCATCAAGGTGCTCGCGCCCGGCTTTTATGCCCGCCAGGACACCGCCACGCCGGCCAAGATCGCGATCGCCGTACTGGTGCTGACCCAGGCCTTCAACGTGCTGTTCGTGCCGTGGATCGGCGTCGCGGGCCTGGCGTTGTCCATCGGCCTGGGCGCGCTGGTCAACGCCGGCTGGCTGCTGTGGGGGCTCAAGCGCCTGGGCAGCTACCAACCCGAACCCGGTTGGCTGGCCTTCGGTCTGCGCGTGGGCCTGGGTTGCCTGGCGATGGGCCTGCTGCAATGGGCGCTGGCCACGCGGCTGGACTGGATTGCGCTGGGTGCGCATGAACTGCAGCGCGCTGCGGTGATGGCCGGCAGCCTGGCTGGCAGCGCCGCCGTCTACTTCGGCGCGCTGTGGCTGGCGGGCATGCGGCCCAGGGCGCTGGGACGCCCGGGCTGATGAAGTACGCGGCGCCCACTCCGCTGGACTATTTCGCCACGCTGGTGGCGGACGATGCCAGCCTCCACCTGCTGGAAGCGGCCGCCAGCCTGGCGCAGGACGACCATCCGCGGCTGGACGTGCAGGCGGTGCTGGCCGAGGTCGACGGCCTAGCGCGCCGCCTGCGCCAGCGCATCGCCGTCGACACCGCGCCAGCGCAGCGGCTGCGGCTGCTGATGCACTTCTTCCACGGCGAGCTGGGCTTTGCCGGCAACCTGAACAACTACTACGAGGCCGACAACAGCTACGTCCACCGTGTGCTGGAGACGCGCCGCGGCCTGCCGATCACGCTGGCGGTGCTGCTGCTGGAGCTGGCCGAGCAGGTGGGGTTGCGGGCCGTGGGCGTGGCGTTCCCGGGGCATTTCCTGGTGAAGTGCCGCATCGGGCTGGGCGAGGTGGTCATCGACCCCTTCACCGGCGAATCGCTGTCCGCGACCCGGCTGGACGAGCGCCTGGCGGTCTACCGGCACGGCAGCGAGCTGCCCGGCGACCTGGAGCTGCCGCTGGAGTTTTTCCTGCGTGCCGCCACGCCGCGCCAGATCCTGGCCCGCATGCTGCGCAACCTCAAGGAGGTGCACCGCGCCGCGCAGGACTGGTCGCGCCTGCTGGCCGTGCAGCAGCGCCTGGTCGTGCTGCTGCCGGGCGACGCGGCCGAGCGACGCGACCGCGGCCTCGTGCTGGAGGCGCTGGGCGCGAAGTCCGCAGCGGCCGACGATCTGGCCTTCTACCTGGCCGAGCGCGGCGACGCGCCCGACGCCGTGGACCTGCGTGGCCGCCTTGCCGCGCTGCGGGCACGGCGCGCACCGCCGCTTCAGTGACAATCCGCGCCCTCGCGACCGACCAGCCATGATGAAGCCCCGCCCGCAACCACGCGCCGTCACGCCAGCCGCCCGCCGCTGCATGGCGCGGGTGCCGGGTGGCCGCGCGCCCCGGCCATGAGGCAGATCCCGCTCGCGCTGCTGGCGCCGCCGGCCCACAGCTTCGACAACTTCCTGACCGGTGCCAATGCCGAGGCGCTGGCCTACCTGCTGGGGCTGACGCCGGGCGACCCGCCCGTGCTGCTGTGGGGCCCGACCGGCTCGGGCAAGACCCACCTGCTGCAGGCGCTTGCCGAGCGCTGGCAGGCCGCGGGCCAGCGCGTCGCCTGGTACGACGCCGACACCGCCTTGCCCTGGGAGCTGCCCGCGCACGAGAGCCTGCTGCTGCTGGACGATTGCCAGCGCTTCGATGCCGGCCAGCAGCATGCCGCGTTCGCGCTGTTCGTCGCGTCGGCGGGGCAGGGCTACACCGTCGTGGCCACGGCCGATGCGCCGGCCGTGGACCTGCCGGTGCGCGAGGACCTGCGCACCCGCCTGGGCTGGGGCCCCAGCTTCGCGCTGGAGCCGCTGCGCGAGGCCGAGATGCGCGCCGTGCTGCGCCGCGAGGCCGATCGCCGCGGCCTGCTGCTGGGCGACGAGGTGCTGTCCTACCTGCTGACCCGCTTCGAGCGCAACCTCAAGGGCCTGATGGCGCTGCTCGAACGGCTGGACGCGTTCGCCATGTCGGCCAAGCGGGCGCTGACGCTGCCACTGCTCAAGGCCATGTTGGCCGATGAAGAAAAGTAGACACTGACCCCAATTTATGAATCTCACCTTGTTCGACCTCGACGGGACGCTGATCCCGGTGGATTCCGACCATGCCTTCGGCGCTTTCATGATCGATGTCGGCTGGGCCGACGCGGAGGTCTGGGGCGCCCGCAACGACGAGTTCTTCGCCCAGTACAACGCCGGCACGCTGGACCTGGCGGCCTACGTCGAGTTCGCGACCTCGGCCTGGCGCGGCCGCCCGCTGGCCGAGGCGCTGGCGATGCGCGAGCGTTTCATGGCCGAGGTGATGCGCCCGGCCCTGCGCCGTGAGGCGCTGGACCTGGTCGAGCGCCACCGCGCCGCCGGCGACCTGATCGCCATCGTCACCGCCACCAATGTCTTCGTCACCGAGCCGATCGCCGCGGCCTTCGGCGTCGAGCACCTGATCGCCGTCAACCTCGAGCGCGACGCCGACGGGCGCTACGTCGGCCGCATCGACGGCGTGCCGAGCTACCGCGAAGGCAAGATCGCACGCGTGGACGACTGGCTGCAAGGGCTGGGGGCACAATGGTGCGATTTCGAGCGCGTGAATTTCTACAGCGACTCGACCAACGACCTGCCCCTGCTCGAACGCGTCAGCCACCCCGTGGCGACCAACCCCAGCCCGTCGCTCGCGCGCATCGCTGCCGAGCGCGGCTGGCCCCAGCTCCAACTCTTCGCATGATCAAGAAGTTCATCGACAAGCTGCTCGGCAAGCCGGCCACGGCCGCCGCCAAGAAGACCAGTCCCCTCGGCAAGCGTGTCGAGGTGCCCGCCGAGGTGCACGGCATCAACCCCGACCTGCTCGACGAGCGTGCCGTTAAGGTCGTGAAGACGCTGGCCGATGCGGGCTTCGAAGCCTACATCGTCGGCGGCGCCGTGCGCGACCTGCTGCTGGGCATGCGGCCCAAGGACTTCGACGTCGCCACCAACGCGACGCCGGAGCAGGTCAAGGGGCTGTTTCGCCGCGCCTTCATCATCGGCCGGCGCTTCCGCATCGTGCATGTCGTCTACGGCCGAGGCCGCGAGCACGAGGTCATCGAGGTCTCGACCTTCCGCGCGCTGCCGACCGAGTCCGAGGCCGTGGGCGGCAACGAGAAGACCGCCAAGGCGGAGCTCGACGGCAAGCATCACGCCGTGGACGCCAGCGGCCGGGTGCTGCGCGACAACGTCTGGGGCCCGCAGGTCGAGGACGCCGCGCGCCGTGACTTCACGGTCAACGCGATGTACTACGACCCGCAGCGCCGCCTGGTGGTGGACTACCACGGCGGCCTGGCCGACGCCAAGGCCAAGCTGCTGCGCATGATCGGCGACCCCGAGACCCGCTACCGCGAAGACCCGGTCCGCATCATCCGCGCGGTGCGTTTCGCGGCCAAGCTGGGCTTCACGCTGGAGCCCAAGACGCTGGCGCCGGTCAAGGCCTCGTCGGCCCTGCTGGCCAACGTGCCGGCCTCGCGGCTGTTCGACGAGATGATCAAGCTGCTGCAGACCGGCCATTCGCTGGCCAGCATCGCGCAGCTGAAGAAGCTCGGCCTGGCGCGCGGCATCTTCGCGGTGCTGGACGCCATGCTCACCGAGAGCGGCGACCTGTACGAGGGCGTGCGTGGCGACTTCGTGCGGCTGGCTTTCGAGGACACCGACCGGCGCGTCAACGAGGGTCGCGGCGTCAGCCCCAGCTTCATGCTGGCCTGCATGCTGTGGCACGAGGTGCTGGACCGCTGGACCAAGATCCGCGCCGGCGGCGAGCCGCCGGTGCCGGCGCTGGCCCAGGCCATCGACGCGGTGTTCGATGCCCGCATCGGCGACATCTCCGGCCGCGGCAAGCTGGCGGCCGACATGCGCGAGATCTGGATGATGCAGACCCGCTTCGAGCGCCGCAGCGGCTCGGGCGTCTACAGCCTCATCGAGCAGCCGCGCTACCGCGCCGGCTTCGACTTCCTGCGCCTGCGCGCCGACGCCGGCGAGGTCGACCCGGCGCTGGCCGACTGGTGGGAAGACTTCGCGCTGGGCAGCGACGACGACCGCCTGGCCCTGCTGGCCGACGTGCGCGCCAGCCAGCCCAAGCAGCCCCGCGTGGCCCGCGCGCCGCGTGCCGAGGCGCCGGCCGGTGACGACGTCGAGGACGCCGAAGCGCCCGAGGCATCGGCCAGCGACGCGCCCGCCAAGAAGCGCCGCCGCCGCCGTCGCAAGCCCGCCGGCGAGGGCGCCGCGGCGCCGGTGCCCGCCGCGGAGTGAGTTGGCGCGCCTGCGTCGGCCTGGGCGCCAACCTGGGCAGCGACCTGCTGGGCACGCTGGCCGGCGCGGTGCGCAGCCTCGCCGCGCTGCCGGCCACGCGGCTGGTGGCCGTGTCCAGTGCCTGGCGCAGCGCCCCGGTCGACGCGGCCGGCCCGGACTTCCTGAACGCGGTCGCCGTGCTGGAGACGGAGCTGGCGCCGCTGGCGTTGCTGGATGCGCTGCAGGCCATCGAGCAGGCCCATGGCCGTGAGCGCCCGTACCGCCACGCCCCGCGCACGCTGGACCTGGACCTGCTGCTGCATGGCGACAGCGTGCTGCACACGCCGCGCCTGACGCTGCCGCATCCGCGCCTGGGCGAACGCGCCTTCGTGCTGCGCCCGCTGCTGGAGGTGGCGCCCGAGCTGGCGCATCTGGCGGCGTCGGGGGGCTGGCAGATGCAACGCATCGAGCGCAGCGGCCCCATCCCTGTCTGAACGCGAACGACCCCGCAATGTTCTCGACCCTTGCCGGCTGGCAGACCGTGGGCCTGCTGCTGCTGTCCAACATCTTCATGACGTTCGCGTGGTACGGCCACCTCAAGGGGCTGGCCAGCAAGCCATGGTGGATCGCGGCCGCCATCAGCTGGGGCATCGCGCTGTTCGAGTACCTGCTGCAGGTGCCGGCCAACCGCATCGGCCATGGCGCCGGCCTGTCGCTGGCGCAGCTGAAGATCACGCAGGAGGTGATCACGCTGGCCGTGTTCGTGCCGTTCAGCCTGTACTACATGGGCGAGCCGCTGAAGCTGGACTTTCTCTGGGCCGGCCTGTGCCTGATGGGGGCCGTCTACTTCATCTTCCGGTCGGCCTGATGACGGTTGTGTGACACGTCCCGCTAAACTCCCGGCCTTCCAGAAAAACAAGGATGGCCATGCTGTTTGGCAAGCTGCTGCCCCGCGAGGGCAATTTTTTTGAGCTCTTCAATGAGCATGGCGGCTTCATCGCCGAGGGCGCGCGAGCCTTCCTGAAGATGATCGAGAACTACGCCGACCCGGCGCTGCGCCAGCGCTACGCCGACGAGGTCGACAAGGCCGAGCATGCCGCCGACCGCATCACCGCCGAGGTGAACCGGCTGCTGCATCGCACCTTCATCACGCCGATCGACCGCGAGCAGATCCACGGCCTGATCAACGCGATGGACGACATCCTGGACCTGCTGCAGGACTCGTCGGAGACGCTGTCGCTTTACGACGTGCGCACCGTGCCCGAGCAGGTGCTGCAGCTCGCCACGCTGTCGGTGCGCTGCTGCGAGCGCGTGCAGCATGCCGTGACGCTGCTGCCCCACCTCAGCAAGCCGGCGACGACCGAGGCGGCGCTGAAGACCTGCGAGGAGATCGACCGGCTGGAGTCCGACGCCGACCGCGTCATGCGCGAGGCGATGTCGCGGCTGTTCCGAGAAGAGGCGGACGTGCGCGAGCTCATCAAGCTCAAGGCGATCTACGAGCAGCTCGAATCGATCTCGGACCGCTGCGAGGACGTGGCCAATCTGATCGAGGGCATCGTCCTCGAGAACTCCTGATCCGGTCATGACCCGACCCTCACATTCACTTCGTTCCTTGCCCCCCGAGGGGGCGCGTCAGCGCCTTCGGGCGGCCGGGCGGCTCTGACATGGCTTCCGCTGAAATCGCCTTCTGGGTGGTGGCCCTGCTCGTCGTGCTGGCCCTCGTGTTCGACTTCATGAACGGCTTCCACGACGCGGCGAATTCCATCGCCACCGTCGTGTCCACCGGCGTGCTCAAGCCGCAGCAGGCCGTGCTGTTCGCCGCCTTCTTCAACGTGCTGGCGATCGCCTTCTTCCAGCTCAAGGTGGCCGCCACCATCGGCAAGGGCATCGTCGAGCCCGGCATCGTCGACCACCATGTCGTGTTCGGCGCCCTAATCGGGGCCATTGCCTGGAACGCCATCACCTGGTGGTGGGGCATCCCGTCGAGTTCGTCGCATGCGCTGATCGGCGGCATCGCCGGCGCGGTGGTGGCCAAGGCCGGCCCCGAGGCGCTGGTGGCCGGCGGCATCTGGAAGACCGTGGCCTTCATCGTCATCTCGCCGCTGCTGGGCTTCCTGCTGGGCTCGCTGATGATGGTCATCGTCGCGTGGGTCTGCAGGCACAAGTCGCCGCTGCGCATCGACCGCTGGTTCCGGCGCCTGCAGCTGGTGTCGGCGGGCCTCTACAGCCTCGGCCACGGCGGCAACGATGCCCAGAAGACCATCGGCCTGATCTGGATGCTGCTGATCGCCGCCGGCATGCTGGGCGCCGGCGAGAAGGCGCCGCCCAACTGGGTCATCGTCTCCTGCTATGTCGCCATCGGCCTGGGCACCATGTTCGGCGGCTGGCGCATCGTCCAGACCATGGGGCAGCGCATCACCAAGCTCAAGCCGGTGGGGGGCTTCTGCGCGGAGACCGGCGGCGCGATCACGCTGTTCCTGGCCACGGCGCTGGGCATTCCGGTGTCGACGACCCACACCATCACCGGCGCCATCGTCGGCGTGGGCTCGGTGCAGCGCGCCTCGGCCGTGCGCTGGGGCGTGGCGGGCAACATCGTCTGGGCCTGGATCTTCACGATCCCGGCCGCGGCGCTGATGGCGGCCGTCTGCTACTGGGTCAGCTTCGCGATCTACTGACGCCGGACCGCAGCAGGGCAGGGGGCCTCATGGCGCGTCCTGCTGCGACTCGAAATAGCGCTGGGCGCTGAAGGCGATGGTCGACATCAGCGCGATGCCGCCCACGAACAGGCACAGCACCACGCCGATGACGGCCGCCCAGCCGCTGGGGGCCGGCGTCCGGCCCGGGTTGAAGCGGGCGTTCCAGCGCTCGTCGGGCGTCAGGCCGTAGACGATGCCACCGAGCAGGGCTGCCACCAGGCTGGCGCCCAGCCAGGGGATCAGCACCCAGGCCAGGCGGTCGTCCTGGCCCAGCTGGTCCATGCGCTGCAGGCCCACCAGGCCGGCCAGCGTCGGCAACGGAAACAGCCAGGCCCAGCGGTCCCTGGCGCCGTACAGGTAGAAGCGGTGCGCGCCCAGCGTGCCGGCCACCAGGGCCAGCCAGGTCGCCACCGCCTTGTGGCGGATGCGCGCGCTCATTCGGCCGCCGTGCTGTCGCCCAGCCCCAGCGTGCGCTGCATCAGCACGACGTCCAGCCAGCGGTCGAACTTCCAGCCCGCGCTTTTCAGCACGCCGTTGTGCTGGAAGCCCAGCGCCCGGTGCACGCCGATGGAGCCGGCGTTGTCTGCATCGCCGATGACGGCCAGCATCTGGCGCGCGCCGGCCGCCTCGCAGCGGGCCATCAGCTCCGCCAGCAGCAGCCGCCCGACCCCGCGTCCCTGGGCCTCGGGCGCGAGGTAGATGGAATCCTCGACGCAGAAGCGATAGGCCAGGCGCGGGCGAAAATAGTTCGCATAGGCATAGCCCAGCAGGCGGCCGTCCTGCTCGGCGACCAGCCAGGGCAGCTGCCGGCCCAGCACCTCCTGGCGGCGGCGCCCCATTTCCTCGGCATTCGGGACTTCGGTCTCGAAGGTGCCGGTGCCGTGCAGCACGGCGTGGGCGTAGATGGCCTGGATGGCGGGGAGATCGGCCTCGGTGCTGGGGCGGATCACCAGGGCAGAGGGCGCGGCAATGGGTTCGGACATATCTTGGCGGAATCGATTCCGTTCGAGTTTATAATGCTGAGTTCTGGTGTCGGCTGCGGGGAGCTGCAGCGTATCTACGGCGCCAGAGACGGTGGCAACACCGGCGGCCACTTACCGCGAACCGATCTGCTCGCCCTGAGTGTCTCCTGGTGCGGTGATCGCCCAACCCATCATCACAACATCAGTTTAGGAAACATCATGGTTGTTATTCGTCTGGCTCGCGGCGGTTCCAAGAAGCGCCCGTTCTACAACATCGTCGTCGCCAACAGCCGCCAGCGCCGTGACGGCCGCTTCATCGAGCGCGTGGGTTTCTACAACCCCGTCGCCTCCGGCGCCGCCGAGAAGCTGCGCGTCGAACAGGACCGCGTGAGCTACTGGCTGGGCGTTGGCGCCCAGCTGTCGCCCACGGTCGAGCGCCTGGTCGGCGAGGCCAAGAAGGCCGTGCCTGCCGCCTAAGCACGTGGCCGGCAACAAGCCTCAACAGGACGGCGCCTCGGCGCCGTCTTTTGCTTCCTGGCCGGAAGATCTGGTGCCGGTGGGCCGCATCCTCGATGCCTGGGGCATCAAGGGCGGCCTCAAGGTGCAGGCCTACTCGGTGGACGCCGACGCGCTGTTCGGCGCCAAGCGCTGGTATCTGCAGTCGACCGGCCCCAAGGCCGGCCGCAGCATGATCGCCGTGCGCTCGGTGCGCGAGCAGGGCGAGGGCATCGTCGCGATGGTCGAGGGCGTGGACGACCGCAATGCCGCCGAGGCGCTGCGCGGCCACGAGATCCACATTCCCCGCAGCGACTTCCCGCGCACGCCCGATGGCGAGTACTACTGGGTGGACCTGATCGGCCTGGACGTCGTCAACCGCGAGGCGCAGGCCCTGGGGCGCGTCATCGGCCTCATCGACACCGGCCCGCACGCCGTGCTGCGCATCCTGCCCCCGGGCGTGGAAGAGCCGGCCAAGCCCGACCAGGAGCGGCTGATCCCGTTCGTCGAGGCCTTTGTCGACTACGTCAGCCTGGAAGCCCGGCAGATCCGCGTCGACTGGGGTCTGGACTACTGAGCGCCGGAGCCATGCGCTTCGACGTCCTGACGATCTTCCCGGAGCTGTTCGCGCCGCATCTGACGCATGGCGTCACGCGGCGCGCCTTCGAGAGCCGGCAGGTCGACGTGCGGCTGTGGCCGCTGCGCGACTTCGCCGAGGACAACTACCGGCGCGTCGACGACCGGCCCTACGGCGGCGGCCCCGGCATGGTGATGCTGGCCGAGCCGCTGGAGCGGGCGCTCGTCGCGGTGAAGGCTGATCGCGGTGACGCGGAGCCCGCCGTCATCCATTTCACGCCGACCGGCGCCCGCATCGACCAGGCGCGGGTGCAGGCCTTGGCCACGGGGCCGGGCGCCGTGCTGCTGTGCGGCCGCTATGAAGGCATCGACCAGCGCGTGCTGGACCGCCATGTGACGCTGGAGCTGAGCCTGGGCGACTTCGTGTTGTCGGGCGGCGAGTTGCCCGCGCTCGCGCTGCTGGATGCGGTCGCGCGGCTGCAGGAGGGCGTGCTGGGTGACGCGCAGTCGCACCAGCAGGACAGCTTCTCCGAGACCAGCGACGGCCTGCTCGACTGCCCGCACTACAGCCGCCCCGAGGTGCTGGCCGACGGCCGCGAGGTGCCAGCCGTGCTGCTGTCGGGCCATCACGCCGGCATCAAGCGCTGGCGCCGCGAGCAGTCGCTGGCGCTGACGCTGGCGCGGCGCCCCGAACTCATCGACGCGGCACGTGCCGCAGGCCGGCTCAGCAAGGCGGACGAGGCCTTCCTGGCCGGCCGCTCTAGGCAGAAGCCCTGAGAGCCGGCTATACTTGCGGGCTGTCCGATCCTCTGGCGGGTCGAGTGGCGGGAGTCCTTCGGGACGGCTGCTGCAAACACCCCGATAAATAGCGACACCGCCAAGATCCCCAGGAGTACAGATGAACCTGATCCAAACCCTCGAGCAAGAAGAAATTGCTCGCCTGAACAAGACCATCCCGGCCTTCGCCCCCGGCGACACCGTGATCGTCAGCGTCAACGTCGTCGAAGGCAGCCGCAAGCGCGTGCAGGCCTACGAAGGCGTCGTGATCGCCAAGCGCAACCGCGGCCTGAACAGCAGCTTCATCGTCCGCAAGATCTCCAGCGGCGAAGGCGTGGAGCGCACGTTCCAGCTGTACAGCCCGCTGATCGCCTCGATCGAAGTCAAGCGCCGCGGTGACGTCCGCCGTGCCAAGCTGTACTACCTCCGCCAGCGTTCGGGCAAGTCGGCCCGAATCAAGGAAAAGCTGGCCTAAGCCCGGTTTCGTTGCAGTCGATGGTGCCCTTGGTGCCGTCGCTCGACACCACCGGCCTCGCGCCACCCAAGCCGCCCGGAGCTACGCTCTCGGCGGCTTTTGTCTTTCTGCCATGACCCGTCCTGCCATCACGCAACCCCAGCTCGCGCCCGTCACCGGCGTGGACGACCACCTGCCCGCCGTCCCGCCCGAGGCGCTGACGGCCGGGGCCCTGCGTGACCGGCTGGCTGGACTGGGCGGCTGGACGCCCGAGTTCGCTGGCGACGGCGGCCGTTTCACCGACCGCCAGCCGGCCGGCGCAGCCGTGCTGGTGCCGCTGGTGCAGCGCGAGGCGGGCCTGACGCTGCTGCTGACGCGTCGCACCGACCACCTGCGCGACCATGCCGGCCAGATCAGCTTCCCCGGCGGCCGGGTCGAGCCCGAGGACGACGGCCCGGTGGCGACCGCGCTGCGCGAGACCGAGGAGGAGATCGGCCTGGCGCGGCGTCACATCGAGGTGCTGGGGCAGTTGCCCGTCTACTCGACGGTGACGGCCTTCCAGGTCACGCCGGTGGTGGCGCTGGTCGAGCCCGGCTTCACGCTGCGGCTGGACGAGTTCGAGGTGGCCGAGGCCTTCGAGGTGCCGCTGGCCTTCCTGATGAACCCGGCCCACCACCGCCATCACCGCATCGAGTTCGCGGGCGCCGAGCGACGCTTCCTGTCCATGCCCTGGCCGGGCCCCGAGCGCGAGTACTTCATCTGGGGCGCCACCGCCGCGATGTTGCGCAACCTCTACCGTTTGCTGATGGCGGCCTGACCCGGGCACTATCATCCGCGCCCATGAATTTCTTCGCGGTCCTGCTGGCCCTGTTGTGTGAACAGCTCAAGCCCCTGAGGCACGGCAACCGGGTGCATCAGTCGGTCATCGGCTGGGTGCGCTGGACCGGCCGCAACTTCGATGCGGGCGGCGAGCACCACGCGGCCATCGTCTGGGCCATCACCGTGATCGTGCCGGGGCTGGCCGTGGCGCTGGTCTACTGGGGCCTGCGGCACTTCAGCCTGCTGCTGGCGCTGGGGCTGGACATGCTGATCCTGTACCTGACGCTGGGCTTCCGGCAGTTCAGCCACTACTTCACCGACATCCGCGATGCGCTGGAGCGCGGCGACGACCTCGCGGCGCGCCAGCTGCTGGCCGAATGGCGGCACCTGGACGCCAGCGAGCTGCCGCGCACCGAGCTGATCCGCCACGTCATCGAGCATTCGCTGCTGGCCGCCCACCGCCATGTGTTCGGCGTGTTCTTCTGGTTCATCGTCTGCTCCACCATCGGCCTGGGCCCGGCCGGCGCGGTGCTGTACCGCATGGCCGAGTTCGCCGGGCGCTACTGGGCCTTCAAGAGCCGCACGCTGGACGCGCCCACCAACCCGCGGCTGCTGGCGCTGTCGCGCCAGGCCTTCGCGCTGATCGACCACCTGCCGGCGCGCCTGACCGCCACCGGCTTTGCGATCGTGGGCAATTTCGAGGAGGCGGTGAACGCCTGGCGGCGCGATGCCAGCCTGTGGCTGCACCCCAACGAGGGCATCATCCTCGCGTCGGCTGCCGGTGCGGTGGGGCTGCAGCTGGGCGGCGCGGCCGCGCCGGGCATCACGCCCGACCGCAGCAAGACCTTCGACGCCGGCTCCGAGCCCGACGCAACCGGAGCCGCCGGCTCCACCTCGGGCGCGCTGCCCCAGCTGGGGCACCTGCAGAGCGTCGTGGGCCTGGTCTGGCGCTCGGTCGTGCTGTGGATGCTGCTGCTTGCGCTGCTGACGCTGGCCAACCTGGTCGGCTGACCCCAACTCCCGTTCTCGCTCCGGTTCCCGCCATGAATTTTCCCGACCTGCCGGCCCTGGCCGAGCCCAGCCTGGCCGCGCGCGTGCAGCACGCGCTGGACCACAAGACCAAGCCGCTGGGCGCCCTCGGACGCATCGAGGCACTGGCACTGCAGCTGGCGCTGATCCAGGGCGTGGAGCGACCGGCGCTGCGCGAGCCGCAGCTGGTGGTCTACGCCGCCGACCATGGGTTGGCCCGGCGCGGCGTGTCGGCCTATCCGCGCGAAGTCACGCCGCAGATGGTGGCCAACATGCTGGCCGGTGGCGCGGCTGTGTCGGTGCTGGCACGCCAGCAGGGTCTGGCGCTGACCATCGCGGACTGCGGCGTCGATGCGCCGCTCGCCGCAGGCGCCCTGGACCTGCGCATCGCGCCCGGCACGGCGGATGCGAGCGTGGGCCCGGCGATGTCGGCCGAGCAGGCCGGCCGCGCGCTGCACAACGGCATGGCCCTGCTGGAGCGCCTGCCCGGCAATGCGCTGCTGCTGGGCGAGATGGGCATTGGCAACACCTCGTCGGCCAGCCTGCTGATGCAGCGGCTGACCGGGCTGCCGCTGGCCGACTGCGTCGGCCGTGGCACCGGGCTGGACGACGCCGGCCTGGCGCGCAAGCAGGCCGTGCTGGAGGCGGCCCTGGCCGCCAACGCCGAGTCGCAGAGTCCGCTGGCGATCGCCGCGGCATTGGGGGGCTTCGAGATCGTCACCATGGCCGGCAGCGTCATCGCGGCGGCCGCACAGCGGCGCGTGGTGGTGGTGGACGGCTTCATCACGACCGCCGCCGTCGCGCTGGCCGAGGCCTTGCGCCCCGGCGTGCTGGCGGCCTGCGTGTTCGCGCATCGCTCGGCCGAGGGCCCGCATGCGCGCTGGCTGCAGCGGCTGGGCGCGCGGGCGCTGCTGGACCTGGAACTGCGGCTGGGCGAAGGCAGCGGCGCGGCGCTGGCCTGGCCGCTGCTCACGGCCGCCTGTGCGCTGCTGGCGGACATGGCCAGCTTCGAGAGCGCCGGCGTCAGCAACCGCGGCTGACGCATGCGGCTGTTCCTCGTCGCGCTGCAGTTCCTGACGCGGCTGCCGGTGCGGCTGAGCCGCTTCGAACCCGCCTGGCTGAACGACTGCGTGCGGCATTTCCCGCTGGTGGGCCTGCTGGTGGGGGCGGCAGGCGCGGCCGTGCTGGTGGGCGCGGCGCAACTCTGGCCGGCCTGGATCGCCGCCGTGCTGGCGCTGGCCGCCACCGTGGCGCTGACCGGCGGCTTCCACGAGGACGGCCTGGCCGACACCTTCGATGCGCTGGGCGGCGTGGTGCCGCGCGACAAGGCGCTGGCCATCATGAAGGACTCGCGCATCGGCAGCTATGGCGCGCTGGCGCTGGGCCTGTCGCTGCTGCTGCGGGCCGCGCTGCTGGCGGTGCTGGCGACCCGGCCGCTGGCGGGCGCCTGCGCGGCGCTGCTGGCCAGCCACGCCTTTGCGCGCATGGCCGCGGTCGGCGTGATGCTGGGCCTGCCCTACGGCGGCGACATCGACCATGCCAAGGCCAAGCCGCTGGCGCTGGCCGTTGCGCCGCGCAACGGCTGGATCGCGCTGGGCTGGTGTGCCGCGCTGGCCGTCGCGCTGTTCGCGCAGGGCGTGGACCCGCGGCGGCTGCTGGGGGCCGCGCTGGCGGCGCTGGGCGTGGCCTGGGCGATGCGTGCCTGGCTGCGCCGCCGCCTGGGCGGCTACACCGGCGACGGCCTGGGCGCGACGGAGCAACTCGCCGAGATCGCCGTGCTGTTGGCCTTCACCGCCGCGCTGTGAGCTTCACCCTCTGGCGCCATCCCAAGCCGCACGGTGCGGCCGGGCGCTGCATCGGCGCTCGCACGGACCTGCCGGTGGACCCGCGCAAGGCCAAGCGCCTGGCCCACTGCATCCGTGCGCATGCGCGCCGCCATGGGCTGCCGCGCGAGGTGGTCACCTCGCCGCTGGCGCGGGCCGCCGCAGTGGGGCGCTGGCTGCAGCGCTGGGGCTTCCGCTGGCACGTCGATGCCGCTTTGGCGGAGATGGACTTCGGCGCCTGGGACGGGCGCGCATGGCGCGACATTGCGCCGGCGGAGTTCGAGCGCTGGATGGCCGATTTCCGTGGCTTCACCTTCGAGGGCGGCGAGTCGCTGGACGCGCTGCTGGCCCGCGTGGCGGCGTGGCAGCCGCCTTGTGCGCTGGCCGTGGGGCATGGCGGCTGGATCACCGCGCGCCGTTGGTGCGACGAAAGAAAAGGCCAGGCCCCCGAAGCGGGAACCTGGCCTGCGCCGCCGGGCTATGCGCGGGCTACTTCAATACCGTCTGCTGCATGAACAGCACGGTTGAATAGAACTGGAAGTCCTGGTTGTCCTTCTTCTGGAAGCCGTGGCCCTCGTTGTCGGCGCGCAGGTACCAGACGGGCGTGCCGCCCTGGCGCACCGTCGCGACGATCTGCTCGGCCTCGGTGTAGGGCACGCGCGGGTCGTTCTTGCCCTGGATGACGAACAGCGGCTTCTTGATCCGGGCCGCGTTGGTCAGCGGCGAGATCTTGTCGAGGTGGGCCTTCATGGCCGGGTCGCGCTCGTCGCCGTACTCCACGCGGCGCAGGTCACGGCGGTAGCTCTCGGTGTTGTTCAGGAAGGTCACGAAGTGCGAGATGCCCACCACGTCGATGGCGCCGGCGATGCGGTCGGCGTAGTTCGTCGACACGGCCAGCGTCATGTAGCCGCCGTAGCTGCCGCCGGTCACCAGCACGCGTGACGCGTCCAGGTCCGGCTGGGTGGCGATCCAGTCCAGCAGCGCGCCGATGTCCTTGACCGAGTCCTCGCGCTTGAAGCCGTTGTCCATCGCCAGGAAGCTCTTGCCGTAGCCGCTGGAGCCGCGCACGTTGGGCTGGATCAGCGCCATGCCCAGCTCCTGCACGAAGTAGGCGGTGCGGCCCAGGAAGCCCACCGTGGCCTGCGATTCCGGCCCGCCGTGGATGGAGATCAGCACCGGGCGCTTGCCGCTGAACTTGCGGGGCGGCTGGGTCAGCAGGCCGGAGATGGTGGTGCCGTCGAAGCTCTTCCAGCGCACGATCTTTTGCTCGCTGAAGCCCGAGGTGTCCATGCCGGGCGCGGCGGCCGCACGCGTCCATTGCTGCAGCTTGCCGTCGGCGCCCAGCGAGTAGATCTGGCTGGGGCCCTGGGCGTTGCTGACCGAGAAGGCCAGCTCGCCGCGTGCGCGGTGGAAGGAGGCGGCACCGACGTTGCCGTTGGGCAAGGCGGCCGGCGCCGGCACTTCCTTGCCGGTGAGGGCGTCGAAGAAGCGCAGCTCGTCACGACCGTCGACGTTGAACTGGGCCGCCATCCGCTTGCCGTCCTCGGTCAGCGAGACGCCGCTGACGTCCCAGGGGATGTGGCTGCTGATGCGGTCGATGCGGCTCGGATTCGCGCCCGTCAGGTCCAGCCTCATCAGCTCGCGGAACTCGCCGGCGCGGTCGCTGGCGATCCACAGCGAGCGGCCGTCGGGCGCCCAGCCGGCGGGTGAATAGCTGGCCTTGGCCTCGGTGCTGCCCACGGCCGGCACCAGCTGCTTGGGCACGCCACTGTCCAGGTCCATGACCCAGATCTGCGACTCGTTGGCCGACAGGTAGCGCGTCAGCGTGATCAGGCGTTCGTCCGGCGAGGGCCGGCCGGCCGACCAGCCGCCGCCGTCCAGCTCGGCCAGCTTGCGGCGGCCCTCGGGCTTCTCGGGGTCCATCAGCCACAGCGTGGTGGTGACCTTGGCGCGCGTGCCGCCCTGGGCCGTGCGGTCGATGGGCACCGACGAGTAGACCAGCTGGCCGCTCTTGCGCAGCCAGGTGTTGATCGCATGGCGCTCGTCGGGGCTGGTCAGCAGCACCGGCTGTGCGCCGGGCTGACCCAGCGGGAGGCGGTAGCTGTCTCTTATACACATCTCCGAGCCCACGAGACGGACTCCTAT
>CAXDTK010000042.1:0-24910 GCA_963992225.1 uncultured Comamonadaceae bacterium
GTGTTGGCCTGGGGGCTGGGATTGATGTTTGCTGCGGCGTTCTCGGTGATCACCGATCAGTCGTTGCTGTTTGCCGTGACGGCGGGGCTGCTGGTGGTGTCGCTCGTGTTCTTTCACGACCGACTCGACCTTGCGTATGCCGGGCACATGGTTGTGCTGGGCGCCTTGATCGAGTACGTCGGCGTCCATTCAGGGCAATGGTTCTATCCCGTCGACGTGCCTGGAGGAGTGCCGCCGTGGTTCGTCACCATGTGGGGAGGCATCGGCCTCTTCTTCCGTCGTTTGGTGCTGCCCTGGATGGGGCCGTCACGCGTTTGAAGCGTGATCTTTCGCCACCTGACTGCGGTTCAGTGCCTCGGTGCGTAACGCCCGGGTGCAAGCAAATCGTCCGGATCGAGGGCCTGGCGCAGCCGCGACACCAACTGTGCGCTGGAGGATTGGCGCTCGATATGGGCCGCCTGGCTCTGGACATGCAAACGGTAGGGATAGAACCCCAGCGGTCGACCCGCTGCGATGAGGTGCTCCAGCCCAGTCGCCGCCGTGGCGCTGGCGTCCGGATCGCGCTTGTCAAACAGCAGCGGCACGGTACTGTCAAACAGTCGGTCGCCCTGGCTGGTCAGCGTGATGAGGGGTTCCAGCCCAAGCGCCGGCAACTCCTGTTTTGCGAAATTCACGAACCGCCTGACGTCCGTGGGCCGCATCGGAATCAGCGGTGCGTACCACAGCAAGCCGCAGCCGTCGCGTGCGGGATCGCGGCCTTCGGCAGGTTGAGGCAGTCGGGCGCGCCAGTAGGCCAACGGCATCGCGGTTTCATTCGGGCGTCCTTGCACCAACTCAAGGGAGGCGTTCAGGGTGGCTGCGGTCCGACTCAGCTTCTCGCCCATCGCGCCCGGAATCCGGCGAGCCAAGGTCGATAGCCAGCCGGCCTGCGTAGGCGACAGGAAGAGCAGCCGGCTGGCCAGGCCCTTGAGCGCCTGGCGGATTTCCCTTTGTGCGGCGTGTACCACGCGCTTGCGGCCGTAGAGGGTGGCAAAGCCGGTCCACGGCGCGACCTGGTAGGCGCGTCCGAGCGACTCGACCAACTGTGCCGGCATCAGGCCGCGGGCATCGAGCTCATCGGCTGCCGGGTAGGGTGCGGTCATCGCCAGCACCCGATGCCGGTTCATCAGGTTGACGCCGCCCAATACGCCCGGCAGTTGGCTGAGCAGGCGCTGCACTTGCTGGACCGTCGGCTCCAGCAGGCTGTCGTCCATGAGACTGAACAGACAGACCTTGACGCACTCGGGTCGGGGCGCGAGCGCGATGGTCGCCCGGGTGACGATGCCGAAGCCGCTTTGCGTGAACAGTCCGTCCACATAAGGCCCGATGCCCCACTTGAACAGCCGGGCCAGTTCGTCGTTGCCCGCCTCGCGCAGCGCGCTGCGGTAAACGCTGCCATCGGCCAGCACCGCTTCCAGGTCCGTGACGGCGCCGAAGTGGTCGACATGCGGCGTGATCCCATAGCCGCGCTCCAGTGCATTGGCCAACACGCTGCAACTGGGGCCCGCGCCGGTGACCGGCACCATGTGGTCGTGGCCATGCTGATTTAGATAGCTTGCCAGCATCTGCTGGGTTACGCCGGGCTCCACGGTCACGACGCCCAGCGCCGGGTCGAAGTCCAGAATGCCGCGCAGGTCGCCGAGATCCACGATCGCGCTCCCTTCCGCCGTGGGCTGGGCCGTGCCGTATCCCCAGTTGTGGCCGGTGCTGATCGGGTGGATCGCCACGCGGTGCCTCTTCGCGATGCGCACCAGTTCAGGCAGCTGACCCGCGTCCGAGACCTGCAGCACCAGGGATATCGACTGCTCGTGACGGCGGGTGTCGTCCTGGTAGCGCGGTGGGACCCCGTCGCCGGTCAATACCCGTTCGGCTCCTAGCAACTGGCGCCATTCATCGATTGCGGCATGCTCGGGCAGGGGCATTGACGGATCCTCCGTGCAGTATGTGGCGGTGTTATTTACCGCATCGTTCGCATTGTCATTCACTCGGGGGGAGGGCGTCTTGAGGTGCCCCATCCCTGTGGCATCATGCCCGGCTCTATCAGATCACGCGGTTGCGTGAGGCTGCGCCGCCAGCCATGGGGCACATGGCGCCAGCGTGCCGCCGGCCAATGGGAACACTTTGGAGTCGCCTGTGAAATTTCTGTCCATGTTGAGGGCCTGTGTTCTGCCGCGCAGGGTGCTGGGCCTGTGCGGAGCGGCGCTGCTGCTGTCCGGTTGCGCGACCTTCACCTCGTCCAGCGTGCCTCCCGCACCGACCACGGTGGACTCCAGCGATTACAGCTACGTCATTGGCGCGGGCGATAACCTGAACATCATGGTCTGGCGCAATCCCGAGCTGTCCATGGCCGTGCCGGTGCGCCCGGACGGCAAGATCGCCGCGCCGCTGGTTGACGAGATCGTCGTGCAAGGCAAGACCTCGGTGCAGGTGGCCCGCGAGGTCGAGAAGCAGTTGGGCAAGTATGTCCGTGACCCGGTCGTCACCGTGATCGTGACGAGCTTCGTCGGCCCGTACAGCGAACAGATCCGGGTGGTGGGTGAAGCGGCCAAGCCCCAGTTCCTTCCCTACAAGCAGAAGATGACGGTGCTGGACGTGATGATTGCCGTGGGTGGTCTAACCGATTTCGCGGCTGGCAACAGCGCCACCATCCTGCGCACCGCCGAAGGCAACAAGCAGTACGCGGTGCGGCTGAAGGATCTGATCAAGCGGGGTGACGTCTCGGCGAACGTCGAGATGAGGCCCGGTGACATCCTCATCATCCCGCAAAGCCTGTTCTGACCTACGGCGCGGAACGCCAGCCCGCGCTTTTTCCTCCCGATTGATATAGACGAGACCGTTTCCGATGGAAGTGCTTATCGCCCAGTTGCTGGTCATCGTCCGGCGGATGTGGAAGTACCGCTGGGTCGGCTTGATCGTCGCCTGGGTGGCCGGGGTGGTAGGCGCGGTGGTGGTGTTCGTGCTACCTGACCGCTACGAGGCAAGCGCGCGCATCTACGTCGACACGCAATCCATCCTGAAGCCGCTGATGTCGGGTCTGGCCGTGCAGCCGAATATCGAACAGCAAGTGACGATGCTGAGCCGCACGCTGATCAGCCGGCCCAATGTCGAGAAGCTGGTCCGGATGGCGGATCTCGACCTGAAGACGCAGTCCAAGGCGCAGCAGGAAGCCACCATCGAGACGGTCACGAGCAACCTCTCCATCCAGAGCAGCGGTCGCGACAATCTGTACATCCTGGGCTATCGCGACAGCGACCCCGAGACGGCGAAGCGTGTCGTGCAGTCGCTGGTATCGATCTTCGTGGAGTCCAGCCTGGGCGCATCCCGCAAGGACAGCTCCACCGCAACGACCTTCATCAACGAGCAGATCAAGTCCTATGAGGCCAAGCTGGAGGAGGCCGAGACGCGGTTGAAGGAATTCCGGCTCAAGAACATCTCCAGCATGGCGGGCGACGGCAAGGACGCGGCGGCACGCATCTCCGAGATGAGCGCGCAGTTGGAGCGTGCGCGACTGGAACTGCGTGAGGCTGTCAATGCACGCGACGCGGCAAAGGCGCAACTGGATGACGAGAAGGCCCGTGGCGGTGCGCTGACGACTCAGCAAAGCCTGCTGCAAGAATCCAATACCGCGGTCAGCACGCCCGAGCTTGATGCTCGGCTGGCTGAGCAGCGGCGCAATCTCGACGCGCTGTTGCAGCGCTACACCGAGCAGCACCCTGACATTGTGACGACGCGCAAGCTCATCAAGGACCTCGAGGAGCAGAAGAAGCGTGAGATGGCCGAGCTGCGCAAAGCAGCCATGGCCACGCCTTCGGTCTACGCGGGCGCAGGGGGCGGTGGCAACCTGGCCACTCAGGAAATGGTCCGCCTGCTGGCGACTGCGGAGGTTCAGGTTGCCGCACTGCGTGCTCGCGTCGATGAGTACTCCGGGCGCTACGCGCAGGCCTTGTCCGCCATGAAGACGGCGCCGCAGATCGAGGCGGAAGCCGCCCAGCTCAACCGCGACTACGCGATCCACAAGAAAAACTACGAAGACCTGGTGCAGCGGCGCGAGCAGGCTTCCATTTCCGGCGATCTCGATGTCGCGTCGGGCGTTGCCGATTTCCGCGTCATCGACCCGCCGCGGGCCAATCCCAAGCCGGTGGCGCCCAACCGCTTGCTGCTGCTGGCCGGTGCCATGGCTGCGGCGCTCGGCATTGGCTTCTTCACGACGTTCGCGGCCAGCCAGCTGCGTCCGGTCTTCCATGACGCTGATGACCTGCGCGCTCGGGTGGAGCTGCCCATCCTCGGCGTAGTGACCCGCCTTGTCACGGAAGCGGACCGGGCTCGCCAGCGCGTGGACCTGATTCGCTTCTCTGCGGGCGCGGGGGGGTTGTTGGTGATGTTCGCCATCGCATTGACGGTCTTGGCCGTGCAACTCAGCCGGCAGGTGGTTTGACATGACGAGTTTGATCGAACAGGCCGCCCAGCGGCTCGAGCAACTGCGGCAGGCGGGCGTGGTGCTACCGGGCGACGAGCCGGGCCTGCCGGTCGCCGAGACGCGTTCCGCGTCGCCCGAGGTTCCGGCCGCTGCGGCGGCTCCCGCGCCAACAGCGGTGACATCGCGGCGCCCGACAGTCGGCATTTCCGTTGAGGAAGACGGCCACCACCCGTCGTCCAAGCGGGTGGAGCTGGACGTCGTGGCGCTGGCCGCCCAGGGCTTCCTGATGCCCCACGCGCCGCGTTCGCAGACGGGAGACCAGTACCGCGTCATCAAGCGGCCGCTCATCAAGAACGCGATGGGCAAGGGTGCGGCCACGATCAATCACGCCAACCTGCTGATGGTGACTAGCGCGCTGGCGGGTGAGGGCAAGAGCTTCACGTCGATCAACCTGGCGCTGAGCATTGCGGCCGAACTCGACAACACCGTGATGCTGGTGGACGCCGACGTGGCCAGGCCCTCGGTGCTGCGCATGCTGGGCCTGCCGCAAGGGCCCGGCCTGCTGGACGTGCTGGAGGAGCGCGTGGACATGTCCGAGGTGCTGCTGCGCACCAACGTCGAGAAGTTGACCATCCTGCCCAGCGGCACCCCGCACCCGCGCGCCACCGAGTTGCTGGCCAGCGACGCCATGAGCCATCTGCTCGATGACATGGCCAAGCGCTACCCGGACCGCATCATCATCTTCGATTCGCCGCCGCTGCTGCTGACCACCGAATCGCGGGTGCTGGCTTCGCACATGGGGCAGATCATCGTGGTGGTGCATGCCGAGAAGACGGCGCAGAGCGCGGTCCAGCAGGCCCTGGCCACCATCGAGAGCTGCCCGGTGAAGATGATGGTGCTCAACCAGGCCAGCCCCAATGCCGCCGGCGGTTATGGCTACGGCTATGGCTACGGATATGGCTACGGATACGGCTACGGCTATGGCAGCAATGACTCGGCGCAGAGCTGAGCCGCGCTGCCTCGCGTTTGCACTGGCCGCCGTCGCGCTGGCCGCGCATGCCCAGCAGGGCGATGCGCCGGGCCAGACGGGTGGCGGTCTCAGCGTGCAGCCGCGCGTCAGCCTCATGCAGACCTGGACGGACAACCTGGGGCTGGACGACCAGAACAAGGACGGCGCGCTGATCACGACGCTGTCGCCGGGCATCCGTGTCTCCAGCAACACGGCCAGGCTGCGCGGCAGCCTGGACTATTCGCTCCACGGCATCGCCTATCTGAAGTCCGACCAGGCCTCGCATGTGCAGAACGCGCTGATGGCCAATCTGCAGTCCGAACTGGTCGACCGCACGCTGTTCGTCGACCTGCGCGCCAACATCGGCCAGCAGAATTTGTCGGCGTTCGGCCGGCAGAGCGCGCCGACGCTGGGCTCGCAGGGCGCCGTCTCCAACCTGGTCAATGAGAACCAGCGCGAGACCGGTTCGCTGATGGTGTCGCCGTCGCTGCGTGGCCAGTTGGCCGGCGTGGCGACCTACGAGTTGCGGGGCGATTTCACCCGTACCGAGACCCGCGGCTCCGATATCGGCGACAGCCGCGCGACCGGCGCCTTGCTGCGCATCAACCAGGCCCAGGCGGGCCTGCTGTCCTGGTGGTTGCAGGCCAACGCCCAGCGGACCCGCTCCGCCGCGTCCGCAGCCACCTCCGCCACCAACCGCAACGAGTCGCTCAGGTTGGGCTTGAACTACCGGCCCGACCCGGACTGGGCGTTCAGCGCCAACGTGGGCCAGGAGCGCAGCGACTACCTGGGCAATGGTACGAACAACGGCGCCACGGCCGGCGTGACGGCGGACTGGACGCCGACGCCCCGCACGCGCGTCGGGGCGAACTACCAGCACCACGAGTTCGGGGACAGCCATGGCCTGACGTTCGAGCACCGCATGGCGCGCTCGGTCTGGCGCCTGTCCGACACCCGCACGGTCACGCTGGGCAACACCGGTGCCCTGGGCGGCGTGCGCAGCAACTACGACCAGTTCTTCCTGCTGTTCGCGTCGCTCGAGCCCGACCCGGTCAAGCGCGATGCGCTGGTGCGTGGCTACCTGCAGTCGCAGGGCCTGTCGCCCGACGCCCCGGCGGCCGGTGGCTTCCTGTCCACCGGTCCCAGCCAGCTGCGCAATCAGATGCTGAGCTTCACGCTGCAGGGCGTGCGCAGCACATTTTCGGCGCAGGTCGGGCGTTCCATCACCAGCCGGCTCGGCAGCAACGTCAACCAGGGCGACTTGGCCAACACCTCGCGCATCGAGCAGCGTTCCTATTCGCTGTCGGCCAGCCACCAGCTGACGCCCATGTCGGGCATCTCGCTGGTGGCATCCCGCCAGGAGACGACCGGCGACCTTGGCAGCCAGTCCGCGCGGCTGAGCAGCCTGGTCGCCAACTGGAACGGCCGCCTCGGCCCCTGGCTCAGCGTTCAGCTTGGCGGTCGCCACACCCGCTTCGAAGGTGTCACGCCCTACACCGAGAATGCGATCTACGCCAACCTGACCCAACAGTTCTGACATGAAGCAAGTGCCAGGTTTCCTCCGACCGACGCCCGTGATCCGGGCGCGTCGGTGGCCGCTGGCGACCGGGTGCCCACGACATGTATGAAGCCTTCTACGGCCTGAGCAGCAAGCCGTTCCAGCTCAGCCCGGACCCGAATTTCTATTACGGCAGCAAGCAGCACCGCCGCGCCAAGGCCTACCTGGACTACGGCGTGCTGCGCAACGACGGCTTCATCGTCATCACCGGCGAGATCGGCGCAGGCAAGACCACGCTGCTGCGCGGCCTGCTGGACAGCCTGAACCGCAGCAACGTCGTCATCGGCAACGTCGTGACGACGCAGCTGGATGCCGAGGACACGCTGCGCATGGTCGGCGCCGCCTTCGGCGTGCGCGTGAAGGACGTGCCCAAGTCCGAGCTGCTGATGACGCTGGAAGCCTTCTTCGTCAACCAGGTGACCCAGGGCAAGCGCTGCCTGCTGATCGTCGACGAGGCGCAGAACCTGACCGCGCGGGCGGTGGAGGAGCTGCGCATGCTGTCCAACTTCCAGTTCGCCAACCAGTCGCTGCTGCAGACCTTCCTGGTGGGCCAGCCCGAGTTCCGCGGCATCCTGCAGAGGCCCGAGATGGAGCAGTTCCGCCAGCGCGTCGCGGCCACCTGCCACATCGGCCCGCTGGACGAGGACGAGACCCAGCGCTACATGGAGCACCGCCTGAAATGTGCGGGCGCGACCGGCAAGCCGACCTTCGACCACGACGCCTTCCCGGCCATCCACAAGGCCAGCAACGGCATCCCGCGGCGCATCAACCGGCTCTGCGACCGGTTGCTGCTGCTGGGCTTCATGCAGGGGCGCACGCACCTGACGCTGGCCGACGTGAAGGAGGTGCTGCGCGACATCGCCCAGGAAAGCGAGACACCGCGCAACAGCGACCTCGGGGCCATGGACAGCACGCCGGCCCGGTTGGGTGACAGCCGGCCCGGCGCACTGGACAGCGGCCCCGGCGCGCTGGACGTGTCGCGGCTCAAGCTGAGCGCGGCGGAGGTCAGCGGGCTGTCCAGCGAGATTGCCGCGCTCAGCGCCGACCATCACACCGACCGCCTGCAGCGCCTGGAGCGCAGCATGATGCGGCTGGAGCGCATCAATCTGCAGACGCTGGCCTTGCTGCAGAAGCTGGTCGACGCCGTCAAGCAGCCCTGAGGTGCCGAGATGCTGATGCCCACCCCCGTGCCGGCCCTGCGCAATGCGATGAGCATCGACGTGGAGGACTACTTCCAGGTCTCGGCCTTCGCGCCTTACATCCGCCGCGACGACTGGAACGGCCTGGAATGTCGGGTCGAGCGCAACATCGACCGCATCCTGGCGCTGCTGGCCGACAAGCAGGTCAGGGCCACCTTCTTCACGCTGGGCTGGATCGCCGAGCGTTATCCGCAGGTCGTCAAGGCCATCGTGGCCGGCGGGCATGAGCTGGCCAGCCATGGCTACGGCCACGAGCGGGCCAGCGACCTGGCCCCGGCCGCCTTCCTGGACGACATCCGGCGCGCCAAGGCGCTGCTGGAGGACCTGGGCGGCGTGCCGGTCATCGGCTACCGCGCCCCCAGCTTCTCCATCGGCAAGGGCAACCTGTGGGCCTTCGACGTGCTGCGCGACGCGGGCTACCGCTACTCCAGCAGCGTCTATCCGATCGCGCACGACCATTACGGCATGCCGGACTCGCCCCGCTTCGCCTACCCGGTGCGCGAAGGCCTGCTCGAAATCCCGGTGACGACGCTGCGCCTGGGCGCCCGCAACCTGCCCAGCAGCGGCGGCGGCTACTTCCGGCTGCTGCCCTACGCGCTGTCGCGCTGGATGATCCGCCGCGTCAACGAGACCGACGGCGAGCCGGCGGTCTTCTACTTCCACCCCTGGGAAATCGACACGGAACAGCCGCGTGTGGCCGGCATCGACGCCAAGACGCGCTTCCGCCACTACGTCAACATCCCGCGCACCCACGACCGCATCGCGCGGCTGCTCGGCGACTTCCGCTGGGGCCGGATGGACGAGATCTTCCTCGGCCGCGAGGCCAGCCCGCGCCCCCAGGCGCCCTCGCTGAGCCCGGTCTGAATGGGCAGCCCGCTTCGCATTGCGCGCCTGGCCGCGCAGGACAAGGCTGCGTCCGCGCGCTGGGACGCGTTCGTACTCGCCCACCCGCAGGCCACCTTCTTCCACCGCAGCGGCTGGCTGCGCGTCATCGAGCGCGTGTTCGGCCACCGCGGCTTCTACCTGTACGCCGAGCGTGACGGTGCGATCGAGGGCGTTCTGCCGCTGGCCGAGGTCAAGAGCCGGCTGTTCGGTCATGCCGTCACCAGCCTGCCGTTCGCGGTCTACGGCGGTGTCGCCGCGCTGAACGACGATGCCGCGGCCGCGCTCGAGGCCGAGGCCGAGAAAATCGCACGAGGGCAGGGCGCCGAGCACCTGGAGTACCGCTATCTCGGCGAGACCCGGCATGCCGACTGGCCGCGCCAGGACTTGTACGTGACCTTCCGCAAGGCCATCCTCCCCGACGAGGAGGCCAACATGCTAGCCATCCCGCGCAAGCAGCGGGCCATGGTGCGCAAGGGCATCGCCAACGGGCTGAAGGCCGAGGTCGATGCCAATGCGGACCGCTTCTTCGACCTCTACGCCGACAACGTGCTGCGCCACGGCACGCCGGCCATGCCGAAGAAATATTTCCAGGCCTTGCTGGACGAATTCGGCGCCGACGCCGAGGTGCTGACCGTCACCGGCGCGGACGGCAGGCCGCTGTCCTCGGTGCTGAGCTTCTACTTCCGCGACGAGGTGCTGCCCTATTACGCCGGCGACGACGAGGCCGCGCGGGGTCTTGCGGCCAATGACTACAAGTACTGGGAGCTGATGCGCCGCGCCTGCGCCCGCGGGTTGAAAGTCTTCGACTACGGCCGCAGCAAGCAGGGCACCGGCCCCTATGCGTTCAAGAAGAACTGGGGCTTCGAGCCGCAGCCGTTGTCCTACGAGTACCGGCTGTTCAAGCGCGATGCGATTCCGCAAAACAACCCGAACAACCCCAAGTACCAGCTGATGATCAAGGCCTGGCGCAAGCTGCCCATCGGCGTCGCGAACTGGCTGGGGCCGTTCATCGTCAAGAACCTCGGCTGACCCGCGGTTGACTCATGCCGACACGCTCATGCCGTTTGCTGCTTGCCGGGTGGGCGCGCCCGCGCCTTGGGGCGGCGGGGCGGCGCTGACATGAAGATCCTTTACCTGGTCCATCGCCTGCCTTACCCGCCCAACAAGGGCGACAAGGTGCGTTCCTACCACCTGCTGAAGCATCTGGCGGCGCGGCACGAGGTGCACCTCGGCACCTTCGTCGACGATCCCGAGGACGAGGAGCATCTGCCGCGCGTGCAGGCGCTGTGCGCCGGCCTGCATGCGGCCCGGTTGAACCCACGCACCGCCAAGCTGCTGAGCCTGCGCGGCCTGCTGAGCGGCGAGGCGTTGAGTCTGCCCTACTACCGCGATGCCGGGCTGCGGGCCTGGGTGGACGCGTCCGTGGCCCGCGTGGGCTTCGACGCCGTCGTCGTCTTCAGCGGCGTGATGGCGCAGTACGTGCCGGCAGGCCTGCGCCAGCTGGTGGACTTCGTCGACGTGGATTCCGCCAAGTGGCGCGACTACGCGCCCGAGCATGCCTGGCCGCTGTCCTGGCTGTACCGGCGCGAGTCGACCAAGCTGCTGGGCTTCGAGCAACGTGTCGCGCGGGAAGCCCAGTGCAGCTTCTTCGTCACCGACCACGAGGTCGCGCTGTTCCGCGAGTTGAGCCCCGGCCAGTCCTTGAACCTCGCAGCGCTGGGCAACGGCGTCGATGCGGACTTCTTTGCGCCGGACCCGGCCCGCGCCAGCCCGTTCGCGGCCGGTGAGCTGCCGCTGGTCTTCACCGGCGCGATGGATTACTGGCCCAACATCGATGCGGTGAGCTGGTTCGTCAGCGACATGCTTCCGGCGCTGCGCCAGCGCTTTCCGGCGCTGCGCTTCCACATCGTCGGACGCAGCCCGGCGCCGGCCGTGCAGGCGCTGAGCGGCGAGGCCGTCCACGTGACCGGCACGGTGCCCGACGTGCGCCCCTACCTGCAGCATGCGGCGGCGGTGGTCGCGCCGCTGCGGCTGGCGCGCGGCCTGCAGAACAAAGTGCTGGAAGCCATGGCGATGGCCCGGCCCGTCGTGGCGGCGGGCAGCTGCGTGCGCGCCATCACGGCCAGCCCGCAGTTGGGCCTGCTGCCGGCCGACGACGTGGCTGGCTATGTCGACAGCCTGTCCGCGCTGCTGGCTGACCCCGCCGCCGCCGACGCCGCGGGCCGCAGCGCCCGCGACTTCGTGCTGGGCGCCTACAGCTGGGACGCCCATCTCGCCGGCCTGGATCGTCATCTGGAGGCTGCATGCTGAACCTGCCCCGGCCCTGGCGGCTGCCTTTGCTGGGCCTGGCCCTGGCCTGGGCGCTGCTGGCGCTGCTGTACCGCGACACCGGCGCGGCGATGGTCGAGATCTGGAACCGCTCCGAGACCTTCGCCCACGCCTGGGTGGTGCCGCCCATCTCCGCCTGGCTGGTATGGCGCCGCCGTGCCGACCTGGCCGTGCTGGTGCCCCGGCCGGCGCTGCGCTGGCTGTGGCTGCTGCCGCCGCTGGGGCTGCTGTGGCTGCTCGGCGACCTGGCGTCCGCCAACGCCGCGACCCAGTTCGCGCTGGTGGGCATGGGGGTGGTTCTGGTGCCAGCCCTGCTGGGCACCGAGGCCGCGCGCCGCATTGCCTTCCCGCTCGGCTTCCTGTTCTTCGCGGTGCCGTTCGGCGACTTCATGACGCCCTGGCTGATGGAGCGCACGGCCGACTTCACGGTCCTTGCCGTGCGCGCCAGCGGCATCCCGGTGTTCCGGGAGGGGCTGCAGTTCATCATCCCGACGGGCGCCTGGTCGGTGGTGCAGGCCTGCAGCGGCATCCGCTACCTGATGGCCTCGGTGATGGTCGGCACGCTGTTCGCGTATCTGAACTTCCGCTTGCACACCAAGCGCTGGGCCTTCGTCGGCGTGGCCATCGTCACGCCCCTGGTGGCCAACTGGCTGCGCGCCTACATGATCGTCATGCTGGGCCATCTGTCGGGCAACACGCTGGCGGTCGGCGTGGACCACCTCATCTACGGCTGGGTCTTCTTCGGCGTGATCATGCTGGCGATGTTCATGATCGGTGCACGCTGGGCGGATGCCGACGCGCCGCCCGAGCCTGCGCCGAGTGATGCCCACGCGGACGGTGTGTCGACGCTGCGCTGGTCCGGCGCCGTGCTGGCCGCTGGGCTGCTGCTCGCCGCACCGTTGCTTATGGGCATGCAGGCGCAGCGGGTGGTGGCCCATGGCGCGCCGGCCCTGGCTGCACCCGTGCTGCCCGGCTGGACTTGGACGGCTGAGCCCCTGAGTGCCTGGGTGCCACAGTTCCAGAACCCGGCCGGTGCGCTGCATGGCCGCTACGAACCCGCCGCCGGTGGTGTGCCGGTCGGGCTGTACATCGGCTACTACCGCGACCAGCGCCATGGCCGGCAGCTCATCACGTCTGTCAACCAGCTGACGGCCGACGAACATGACGACGCGTGGTCGGTCATCGCGCGCGGAAGCGCGCAGCTGGCGCTGCAAGATCGCGAACTGCCGTGGCGCACGGCGGACCTGCGCGGCCAGGCGCTGAGCGCCGTCACCGGCGGCGGCAGCCTTGCACCTCGGCTGCGCGTCTGGCAGATCTACTGGATCAATGGCCGGCCGTTCATCAGTGACTGGCAGGCCAAGTTGTACGGCGCCTGGCTCAGCCTGTTGGGCCAGGGTGACGACGCTGCGGTGGTGCTGGTCTATGCGGACAAGGCTGTCTCAGGGACGGACGATGCGTTGTTGCGCCACTTTCTAGGCGCGAACTGGGTTGCGCTAGACACCGCTTTAGGTGGGGTGCGGGACCGTGACGCCGCGCGCATGCAGTGACAATCACGCGCTTTCAAGACATCAAGCAACGAGAAAACGACTCATGAACACGCTCGCAGTCATCGGCCTCGGTTACGTGGGCCTGCCCCTGGTGGTGGAGTTTGGCAAGCAGATGCGCACCATCGGTTTCGATATCGCCAAACACAAGGTCGAGACCTGCCAGCGTGGCTCCGACCCCAGCCGTGAGCTCAGCGACGAGGAAGTGCAGGCCGCCAAGCTGGCCGTCTATACCGACGACCCCAAGATGCTGGCCGAGGCCGACGTCATCATCGTCGCCGTGCCCACGCCGGTGGACGATGCCCACATCCCGGACTTCCGGCCGCTGATCGGCTCCAGCACCAGCGTCGGCCGCAACATGAAGAAGGGCGCCATCGTCGTCTATGAGAGCACCGTGTACCCCGGTGCCACCGAGGAGGTCTGCATCCCCGTGCTGGAGAAGGAATCCGGCCTGAAGTGGAAAGAGGACTTCTTCGTCGGCTACAGCCCCGAGCGCATCAACCCGGGCGACAAGGAACACACGCTGACGAAGATCCTGAAGATCGTCTCCGGCGACACGCCCGAGACGCTCGACGCGGTCGCCAAGGTCTACGAGAAGATCATCATCCCTGGCGTGCACCGCGCGTCCAGCATCAAGGCGGCCGAAGCCGCCAAGGTCATCGAGAACACCCAGCGCGACCTCAACATCGCGCTGATGAACGAGCTGTCCATCATCTTCGACAAGCTGGGCATCGACACGACCGAGGTGCTGGAAGCCGCCGGCACGAAGTGGAACTTCCTGAAGTTCAAGCCGGGCCTGGTGGGCGGGCACTGCATCGGCGTGGACCCGTACTACCTGACCCACAAGGCCGACATGCTGGGCTATCACCCGCAGGTCATCCTGGCGGGCCGGCGCATCAACGACGGCATGGGCAAGTTCATCGCCGAGCAGACCATCAAACACATGATCGCCAGCGGCAGCTACATCAAGGGCGCCCGCGTCAACGTGCTGGGGCTGACCTTCAAGGAGAACTGCGGCGACCTGCGCAACTCCAAGGTCATCGACATCATCAACGAGCTGAAGACCTATGGCGTCGAGGTCTTCGTGACCGATGCGCAGGCCGAGGCCGAGGAGGCCATGCACGAGTACGGCGTGCGCCTGATGCCCTTCGAGGACCTGCCACGTGCCGACGCCATCGTCGCGGCCGTGTCGCACCGCGAGTACGCCGCCCTGTCCATGGAGGAGATCGGCAAGAAGCTGGTCAAGGGCGGCGCATTCATCGATGTGAAGGCCGCCTTCGATGCCAGGACGTTGGTGGACGCGGGCTTCCGTCTCTGGCGCCTGTAAGGATGGATCGCAGCGACCCGCGCCCGCTGGTCGTCCACCTGCTGCACCGCTTCGACACCGGCGGGCTGGAGAACGGCGTAGTCAACGTCATCAACCACCTGCCGGCGTTCCGGCATGCGGTGGTGGCGGTGACAGAGATCACTGCGTTCAAGGAGCGCGTAAAAGCGCCGGGTACGCAGTTCATCTCACTCAACAAGCCGCCGGGCCAGGGCTTATGGCTTTATCCGCGCGTCTACCGGCTGCTTCGCGAGCTTCGTCCGGTGGTTGTGCATACACGCAACCTCGGCGCCATGGAGTTCCAGTTGCCAGCCTGGGCGGCGCGGGTGCCATTGCGGGTGCACAGCGAGCACGGCTGGGAAGTGGACGACCTGGGCGGTATCAGCCGCACCAACCAGCGCTTGCGCCGCGTCTACGGCATGGGCACGCATCGTTTCGTCGGCTTGTCCAAGGCCATCGAGAGCTACCTGACCGGGCCTGTCGGCTTCTCCCGCGAGCGGGTGCTGCGCATCTGCAATGGCGTGGACACCCAGCGCTTCGCACCCACAACCACAGCGTCCGCGGATTGGCCTTACCGGCGGGGCGAGCACCTTGTCATCGGCGCGGTGGGCCGTATGCAGGCAGTGAAGGACCCGCTCAATCTCGTCGACGCCTTCCTGCGGCTGCGCGAGTTGTGCCCGACCGACTGGCCCCGCCTGCGCCTAGTGATGCTGGGCGGCGGCCCACTGCTGGACGCTGCGCGCGAGCGCTTGGCCGGAGCTGGCGTGGCCGATCAGGCTTGGCTGCCCGGCGACCGTAGCGATGTGGCCCAGCTGCTACCGCAGTTCGACATCTTTGCGCTGCCGTCGCAAGCCGAGGGCATCAGCAACACCTTGCTTGAGGCCATGGCATGCGGCTGCGCGCCGGTGGCGACCGACGTGGGGGGTAACCCGGAGCTGGTGGAGGAGGGCGCCAATGGCCTGCTGGTGCCGGCGCAGGACAGCGCCGCACTCGCCGCAGCACTGGCTCGCCTGGCCAGCGACCCGGCGCTGCGCCAACGGCTGGCGGAGGCGTCGCTGACCCGGGTGCGCAGCCAGTTCAGCCTGGACGGCATGGTTGCTGCCTACGAAGCGTTGTACGCGTCGGCCCCTCAGCCCGGTACAGCACCGCGCTGACATCCCCCGGACAGGGGGTGAAGCCGTGCGCCACGTCACGCTGGGCGTCGCGGTGGCCGGGCAACGTCATCAAGCTCGGTAAGAATCCGCCCTTTCCCGCGCCGCTGTGCGGGGTCCTCCTTCAACTGGCTGAACCAGGTCCTTTCCCATGTGCGGCATTACCGGACTCTTTGACACCCGCGGCCAGCGCTTGCCCGAGCGCGAGCGCCTGCACCGGATGAACGAGTCGCAGCATCACCGGGGGCCGGACGAGGGTGACCTGCACATCGAGCCCGGCGTCGGCTTCGGCCACCGCCGCCTGTCGGTCATCGACATCGCGACGGGCCAGCAGCCCATCTTCAACGACGACAAGTCTGTCGCGCTGGTCTTCAACGGCGAGGTCTACAACTACCTGGAGCTGATGGACGAACTGCGGGGCCACGGCTACGTGTTCCGCACCAAGAGCGACTCCGAGGCCATCGTGCGTGCCTGGGAGCACTGGGGTGAGGACTGCGTGCACCACCTGCGCGGCATGTTCGCCTTCATGATTCACGACCGCCGCCGCGACTGCCTGTTCATGGCCCGCGACCGCATGGGCGTGAAGCCGCTGCACTACGGCGTTACGGAGGACGGCTGGCTGCTGTTCGGCTCCGAGCTGAAGAGCCTGATGGCGCATGGCGGCCTGCGCCAGGAGATCGACCCGCGCGCGGTCGAGGCCTATTTCGCGCTGGGTTACGTACCCGACCCGTGGACCATCTACCGCCACGCGCAGAAGCTGGCCCCCGGCCACCGCCTGCTTGTCAAGCGCGGCGAGCCGCTGGGCGAGCCGCAGCGCTACTGGGACGTCAAGTTCACGCTGGATGCCAAGATCGGCGAGGAAGAAGCCGCCGAGGAGCTGCGCCGGCGCCTGTCCGAGTCCGTCAAGCTGCGCCTCAAGGCCGAGGTGCCGTTGGGGGCGTTCCTGTCCGGCGGCGTCGATTCCAGCGCCGTCGTGGCGGCGATGGCGCAACTGAACGAGCAGCCGGTCAATACCTGCTCCATTGGTTTCGACGACCCCAAGTTCAACGAAACCCAGTTCGCCCAGATGGTGGCGGACCGCTACAAGACCAACCACCGCACCGAGGTGGTCGGTAGCGACGATTTCGGCCTGGTGGACCTGCTGGCCCACCTCTATGACGAGCCGTTTGCCGACTCGTCCGCCATCCCGACCTACCGCGTCTGCGAGCTGGCGCGCAAGCATGTGACGGTGGCGCTGAGCGGCGATGGCGGCGACGAGAGCCTGGGCGGCTACCGCCGCTACAGGATGCACATGATGGAAGAGCGCATGCGCAGCGCCTTTCCGCTGGCGCTGCGCAAGGGCGTGTTCGGCCCGCTGGCGCGCCTGTACCCCAAGGCGGACTGGGCGCCGCGCATGTTCCGCGCCAAGACCACCTTTCAGGCCATCGCCCGCAACTCGGTCGATGCCTACTTCAATACCATGGGCCTGGTGCGCGACCCGCTGCGCCAGGAGCTGTTCAGCGAGAGCTTCAAGCGCGACCTGCAGGGCTGGCATGCCAGCGAGGTCTTCCACCACCACGCCCGCCGCGCGGAAACCGACGACCCCCTGGCGCTGATCCAGTACCTGGACATCCACACCTACCTGCCTGGCGACATCAACACCAAGGTGGACCGTGCCAGCATGGCGCACAGCCTGGAGGTGCGCGAACCGTTGATGGACCACCCGCTCGTCGAATGGGTGGCGACGCTGCCGTCCGACCTCAAGCTGCGCGGCCAGGAGGGCAAGTACATCTTCAAGAAAGCGCTGGAGCCCATGCTGCCGCACGACGTGCTGTACCGGCCCAAGATGGGCTTCTCGGTGCCGCTGGCGCGCTGGCTGCGCGGCCCGCTGCGCGAGCAGACCCGTCAGGCCCTGCAGCACGGCGCGCTGGCCCAGACCGGCTGGTTCAACCCCGGCACCATCGCCCGCCTGTTGGACCAGCACGAGCGCGGCGCGATGGACCATGCCCAGCCGCTGTGGGTGCTGCTGATGTTCGACGCCTTCCTGCGCAATGCCGGCCTGGGCGAGTCCCGGGTGAATGCCGCCGCATGAAAGTGCTCTACCACCACCGCACCGCGTCCAAGGACGGGCAGGCGGTCCACATCGAAGAAATGATCACGGCCCTGCGTGAGCAGGGCCACGAAGTGCGCGTCGTCGCGCCGGGTGACGGTGGCGGCGAGCCCAGTGGCCAGATGGGTGCCGAGGTGGGCTGGGTGGCCCGCCTGCGCGCCCGGCTGCCCAAGGCCGTCTACGAGCTGCTGGAGCTGGCCTACACGCTGGTGGCTTACCGACGCCTGGCAGCAGCGGCACGCGAGTTCAAGCCCGATGTGATCTACGAGCGCTACAACCTCTTTCTGCTGGCCGGTGCCATGCTGAAGCGCCGCACCGGCCTGCCGCTGCTGCTAGAGGTGAATGCGCCGCTGGCCGATGAGCGAGGAAAATTCGGCGGCCTGGGGCTTCCGCGGCTGGCGCGCTGGGCCGAGGCCAAGGCCTGGCGTGCCGCCGATTTCGTGCTGCCCGTCACCGACGTGCTGGCCGGCCATGTTCGCGCCGTCGGCGTGCCCAACGAGCGCATCGTCGTCGTGCCCAACGGCATCAACGAGGCGCATTTCGCTGCCGCGCCTTCCCAGGTCGAGGCCAAGGCTGCCCTGGGTTGGCCGGACGCCCTGGTGCTGGGCTTCACCGGCTTCGTGCGCGACTGGCATGGCATGGATCGGGTCATCCGCTGGATGGGCAGCCCCGCGGCGCCTACGCAGGCGCGCCTGCTCATCGTTGGCGACGGGCCGGTGCGCGCCGAACTGGAGCAGCTCGCCGCCAGCCTGCAACTGGGCGAGCGCGTGCGCTTCACCGGCGTCGTCCATCGGGACCGCGTGCCGGGCTTGGTGGCCGCCTTTGACGTGGCCCTGCAGCCGGCCGTCGTGGCCTATGCCTCGCCACTCAAGCTCATCGAATACCTCGCGCTCGGCAAGGCCATCGTCGCGCCCAATCAGCCCAATATCGCCGAAGTGCTAACTGACAATGTCAACGCGCTGCTTTTCGAGGCCGATGACATTGCCGGCCTTGAGCGCTCGCTGGCCCGCCTGACGCACGAGCCGGCGCTGCGCCAGCGCCTGGGCGCCGGCGCACGCGAAACCATCGCGCGTATGCAGCTCACCTGGGCCGGCAATGCGCGCAGGGCGGTTCGCCTGGCGATCAAGGCAGGAGCCCGGCCGTGAGCCTGCGCATCCTGACCTTCTCGACGCTCTTCCCCAGCAGCGTGCGCCCGACGCACGGCATCTTCGTCGAGACGCGCCTGCGCGAGCTGCTGAAGAGCGGCCGCGTCGAGGCGCGCGTTGTTGCGCCCATCCCTTGGTTTCCGTCCACCGATCCGCGCTGGGGCGAATACGCGAAGTTCGCCGCGACGCCGGCGCGTGAGCAGCGCAACGGCATCGACGTGCAGCATCCGCGATATCTGCTGTTGCCCAAGGTGGGCATGACATCCGCGCCTCTGGCGATGGCGCTGGGCGCCCGTGCAGCGGTGCAGAAGCTGATCGACGAAGGCTTTGACTTCGACCTGATCGACGCCCATTACTACTACCCTGACGGTGTTGCCGCGGCCCTGCTGGCCAAGTGGTTCGACAAGCCCTTGACCATCACCGCGCGCGGTACCGACCTGAACCTGATTCCGCAGTACCCCCTGCCCAAGCGCATGATTGAGTGGGCCGCACGGCGGGCCGCGGGCTCCATCGGTGTCTGCGCGGCGCTGATGGATGTCCTGCGCGGCTGGGGTCATGATTCATCTCGGCTGCACACGTTGCGCAACGGCGTTGACCTCGAGCGCTTTCGGCCCCTGCCGCAGGCGGCCATGCGGGCCGAGCTCGGGGTGGGCGGCGAGCCGCTGCTGCTGTCCGTCGGGCATCTGATCGAGCGCAAGGGCCATCAAATTGCCATCGAGACCTTGGCGATGCTGTCGAAGCAGCGGCCGGGCGCGCACCTCGTCGTCATCGGCGAGGGTGAGGAGAGGGCGGCATTGACGGCGTTGGCAGCTCGGCTGGGGGTGGCTGGCAAGGTGAGCCTCACCGGCTCGCTGCCAAATACCGAGTTGCTGAAGTGGTACAGCGCGGCCGACGTGTTGCTGTTGTGTTCCAGCCGTGAGGGCTGGGCCAACGTGCTGCTGGAATCCATGGCCTGCGGTACGCCCGTCGTCGCCACCGACATCTGGGGCACGCCCGAGGTGGTCGCCGCTCCCGAGGCGGGGCGGCTGGTGGCGCAGCGAGATGGAGCCGCCTTCGCAGCGGCCGTTGACGAACTGTTGACCGCCGGCGTGGATCGCACGGCAACGCGCCGCTATGCGGAGGGCTTCAGTTGGCAGGCGACCACCGAAGGGCAGTTGGCGTTGTTCGGCGACATCGCCCGAGCCGGGGCCCGGCATGCGTGACCTGACGCTGCTGGTCATCATCGGCTGGTGCTTCCTTCAGGCGTTCCGCCGTCCGTGGATCGGCATCATGTGCTGGACCTGGATCAGCATCATGAACCCGCACCAGTTGTCCTGGAGCCTGCGGACCATGCCGTTCGCGGCAGCCATCGGTGGAGCTACTCTGCTGGGCCTGCTGATGACCCGGGACCGCAAGGATTACTCGCTGAACCGCGAGAACGTCACGCTGATGCTCTTGATGGTCTGGTTCTGCATCACGCTGCCGTTCTCGGTGATGTGGGAGCCCAGCTTCGAGCTTTACGTGCGGGTCATGAAGATCAACCTGATGGTGCTGGTGACGCTGGTGCTGCTGCACTCTAAGCGTCACCTGATGCTCTTTGTCTGGGTCAACGTCATTTCCATCGGCTTCTATGGCGTCAAAGGTGGCGTCTTCACGGTGCTGACGGGCGGTAGCTACAGGGTATGGGGCCCGGAGAACACCTACGTGGAAGGCAACAACGAGATTGCCTTGGCCATCGTGATGGTCATCCCGCTGATGCGTTTCCTGCAGATGCAGATGACCGCCAAGTGGGCCAAAGTGACGATGACCTTCTGCATGGTCATGATGGCTGCTGCCGCTCTGGGCAGTCACTCCCGCGGCGCGTTGCTGGCCATTGGCTCGATGGCGCTCGTGCTGTGGTGGCGAGGCAAGAACAAGATGGCGAGCGCTGTCGGCATGCTCGTCGTTGGCGGGGCGCTGCTGTCGCTGATGCCCGCCGAATGGTGGGACCGCATGAACACCATCAGGACCTACCAACAAGATGAATCAGCCCAGGGGCGACTCAATGCCTGGATGATGGCGTGGAACATCGCGAAGAGCAATCTCACTGGCGTTGGATTCAATACCGTTGGGCGCGAGATCTGTGCCCTCTACGCACCCGTCCCTGACGAATGTCGGGCAGCCCACAGCATCTACTTCATGGTGCTGGGTGAGCATGGCTTTGTCGGGCTGTTCATCTTCTTAGCTCTGTTTTGGTTCGCCTGGAGTTCTGCCAGCCGCCTGCGCGTACAGGGCCGCAAACAGCCCCAGACGCAGTGGCTGTCTGACCTGGGCGGCATGCTCCAGGTGGGCATCGTTGGCTATGCCGTCGGAGGCGCCTTCCTCAGCCTCTCGTACTGGGACCTGCCGTACAACATGATGATCATGGCTGTCGTTGGCCAAAGATGGCTGGCACGCAAAGAGTGGCAGACGGAGAAGCCCGAAGAGCTGATCGTGTGGCCGGCCTTCATGCGGCGTTGGTTCAAGAGAAAACTCAAACCGGTGCCACTCCCATGAGGCCTCTGTTCAGCTTGATGTCCCCGGCCGGTGCGAGTGCACGCCTGAACGTGCTGATCTTCCATCGTGTGCTGCGCCAGCCCGACCCGCTCTTCCCGGACGAGGTCGATGCGGCCCGCTTCGATGATTTGCTGTCCTGGGTCAAGTCCTGGTTCAACGTGCTGCCGCTGGACGAGGCTGCTCACCGCCTGCAGGAGGGAAGCCTGCCCGCGCGCGCCGCGGCGCTGAGCTTCGATGACGGCTATGCCGATAACCATGACGTCGCGCTGCCGCTGCTGCGCAAGCATGGTCTGCCATGCAGCTTTTTCATCGCTACTGGGTTCCTGGACGGCGGGCGCATGTGGAACGACACCTTGATCGAAGCGGTGCGCCTCAGTGCCCGGTCCGTGCTCGACCTCCGCGGCCTGAAGGACCGTGATGGCCAGGACCTCGGGCAGCATGCGCTGGGCGACATGGCTGGCCGCCGTGGTGTGCTCGGCCCGCTCATCGAGCGCGTCAAATACCTGCCGCCCGAGCCGCGGCTGGCCTGCGTCAATGCCATCGCCGAGCGCGCCGAGGTCAGCCCGCCGGAAGACATGATGATGAACAGTGGGCAGGTGAGGGCGTTGCGGGCTGCAGGTATGCAGATCGGCGCACACACGGTCAGTCACCCTATCTTGGCCAAGCTTGACGGCAATCAGGCAGCGGATGAAATCGCGTGCAGCCGCGACGCGTTGCAGGTGCTGCTGGGCGAAAAGGTCAGCTTGTTCGCCTATCCCAATGGCAAGCCGGGCACCGATTACCTGCCCGATGTGCATCCCGCCATCGTTCGTGAACTGGGCTTTGACGCCGCTGTGTCGACGCGCTGGGCCGCGGCCCGTCGCGGCGACGACGTCTTCCAGATCCCCCGCTTCACCCCCTGGGACCGCAGCCGGATGAAGTTCGGTTTGCGACTCGCGCGAAACCTGTCGAACTGATGCGCCGGGTTCTCTTTATCGCCTACCTGTTCCCGCCGGTCGCCAACTCCGGCACTCGGCGCAGCCTGAGCTTCGTCAACAACCTGCCCGATTGCGGTTGGCAGCCCCTCGTGCTGGGCTGGGAGCCCGATCCTGACTCCGCCCAGGAATCCGAAATGCTGGCTGAGCTGCGACGCGGCACCCGCGTTGAGCGGGTGCCGCTGCTGTCGCGAGTGCGCGCTCAGCGTTGGTCCCGTTGCCTCCCCCTTGGCCTGCGCGAGCGGGTCGTCGACGGACTGAGTTGGCGGCTGCGTGCGCGCGATACGCTGCCGGACGAAGCGGCCGGCTGGCTCAAGCCCGCCGTGGAAAGGGCGCTGCAGTTGCATGCGAGCGAGGGCTTCGACGTTATCTACGCGAGCGGCTGGCCTTGGACCGCCTTCCTGATCGCTCGTGAGGTGTCTCTGCGGACCGGCAAGCCATATGTGCTGGATTACCGCGATCAGTGGACGCCCAGCGGCGACATGGCCTGGGAGCATGCGACACCCGAACAACTGCGCGAGAACCCGGCGTTGGAGCGTCTGGCGGCAAAGGACGCGGCTGCCGTCATCACGGTCACTCGCACGCTGGTGAAGAGCGTGGGCCGCGACTGCGGCCGCGGGGACCTGCACCTGATCACCAATGGCTTCGAGCCTGCCGATTTCGGTGGCGATGTCGGCCAACCGGCTGATGGGCTGTTTCGTATCGCCTACACCGGCGTCTGGCGACCCGGCTACGGCCTGCACGATCTGTATGCCGCCATCGCGCTGCTCAACGCCCAGGGCTGCCCGGAACTCGCGCGGCTGCGTGTCCAGGCGGCCGGCTTCGCGCCCGGCCCGGCGGCCGAAGCCGGCGTGACAGCCTGGGTCAGTGAGTTGGGTCCCGTTCCCCATGGTCAGGCCGTCACGCTGATGAAGCAGGCTGACCTGCTCTATCTCCCCGTGCCTACCGGCTACTACGCGACTGCGTCGCTGCCGGGGAAGCTCTTCGAATACCTGGCCTGCGGACGCACCATCCTGGCCGTCGTGCCCGAGGCCAGCGAGGTGGCCCATGTGCTGAACGAAACCGGCGGCGGCCTGCGTGTCGAACCTGGCGATGTCCCGGGGTTGGCGCGGACCGTGCTCACGTGGTTGCGTGGCCAAGGCCGTGCGGCATCGCCGCAAGGCATCGATCGCTACAGCCGAGCCGCCACGACGAGACGGCTCGGCCAGGTGTTGGACGCGGCGGCTGAGGGCCGGCAACTGGAGCCGTTGCGATGAGTAGTGTGCGCAGCGCACTGCTGTTCTCCTTCGCGGAACGGTATGCGCTGATCATCATCAACCTGGCCAGCAACCTGCTGATCGCGCGGCTGCTGACACCCGATCAGATCGGTGTCTACTCGGTGACGCTCGCCGTCATGAGCATCGCCCAGGTGCTGCGCGACTTCGGTGTTGCCAGCTATCTGATCCAGGAGAAGGAACTCAGCGACGATCACATCCGCACGGCGCTCGGCGTGACGCTTCTGATCGGTGTCGGCCTGGGCCTCGTCGTCTTCGCCGTCGCGCCCTGGGTCGCCGATTTCTACCGCGAGTCGCGCATGCGTGACCTGCTGTGGCTGGCGGCGCTGAACTTCCTGCTGCTGCCGTTCTCGACGATCTCGCTGGCCCTGCTGCGCCGACGCATGGCCTTCAAAGCCCTGGCCGTGGTCAATCTCGTCGCTACTCTGGCCGGCGCCGTCACCAGCGTCAGCCTGTCGTGGGCTGGCTTCGGTCCCATCGGCCTGGTCGTCGGCACGCTGGTTGTCAGTGCGACGACCGGCTTTGCGGCATGGTGGGCCCAGGGCGAGCGGCGGCTGCTTAGGCCAAGCCTTTCGCAGTGGCGCAGCCTGTTCAGCTTCGGGGCCCAGAGTTCTGTCGTCGGCGTCGTCACCTCGGTGTCGATGGACATCAACGACCTTGCCGTGGGCAAGCTGATGGGCTTTACGCCGGTAGCCTTGCTGAGCCGTGCCCAGGGTCTGATGAATCTCTTCCATCGCGACCTGATGGGCGCGGTGCGCAACGTCGCCTACCCGGCCTATGCCAGGGCGGTGCGCGAGAACCACGCTATGGAGCCACTCTACGTTGCCAGCGTTACGTCGGTCTGCGTGGTGGCATGGCCTTTCTACGGTTTCGTCTCGCTTTATGCGCTGGAGACGCTGCGGCTGCTTTTCGGCCCGCAGTGGGACGCCGCGGCGCCGCTGGTGCCGGTCTTCTGCCTGGCAGGCGCGCTGGCCGCGACGTTCAGTCTTATCGGCAACCTGATGATGGCCATGGGACGTATGGACCTGCTGACCCGCATGGAAGTCGTCTTCCAACCGGTACGGGCCGGTCTGATTGTCGCCGCGGCTGCTTACTGGCGCGAGCCCATGGCCTGCGCCGTTGCCCTCGTGGTGGCCATGCTGCTGCAACTGCCTCTGGTCTATGTCGTCAAGGGCAGGTTCCTTCCTAACGACTGGCAGGCGCTGACCCGCCAGTTGACACGCAGCGGCGTCGTGACCCTGCTGGCCCTGGCCCTGCCGGCCCTGCTGATGTGGCTGCACCCGCGCGAGCCCGGCCAGCCGCTGCCGGCCGCCTGGTTCGCGCTGGCTATCCTCGGTTGCTGCGTATCGTGGCTGCTGGCGCTGAGCTGGTGTCGCCATCCGCTGGCCGCCGACCCGGCCTTTGCAAGATTGACACCTGTCTCTTATACACATCTCCGAGCCCACGAGACGGACTCCTAT
>CAXDTK010000043.1:0-24824 GCA_963992225.1 uncultured Comamonadaceae bacterium
TGGCAGGGTAGCGCAGACCCTGACTCACCGCCCTCCCCCTCCTGCCAACGCCCTTTCAGGAATCTCGTCATGTCTTCTTTGTTTGCCGACGTCGCCCTTGCCCCCCGTGACCCCATCCTGGGCCTGAACGAGCAGTTCAACGCCGACACCCGAGCGGGCAAGGTCAATCTCGGCGTCGGCGTCTACTACGACGAGAACGGCAAGCTGCCGCTGCTCCAGTGCGTGCGCGAGGCCGAAGCCGCCATGGCTGCCGCCCCCAAGCCGCGCGGCTACCTGCCCATCGACGGCATCGCGGTGTACGACAAGGCCGTGCAGAAGCTGGTCTTCGGCAGCGAGCTGAAGAACGTCGCCACCGTGCAGGCCATCGGCGGCACCGGCGCGCTGAAGATCGGCGCCGACTTCCTCAAGCACGTCAGCCCCGGCGCCAAGGTGCTGATCTCCGACCCCAGCTGGGAGAACCACCGCGCGCTGTTCGCGCAGGCCGGCTTCACGGTCGAGACCTACCCCTACTACGATGCCGAGAAGAAGGGCATCAACTTCGACGCCATGCTGGCCGCGCTGAACGCCGCGCCGGCCGGCACCGTCGTCGTGCTGCACGCCTGCTGCCACAACCCGACCGGCTACGACATCAGCGCCGACCAGTGGGGCCAGGTGGTGGCCGCCGTGAAGGCCCGTGGCCTGACGCCCTTCCTCGACATGGCCTACCAGGGCTTCGGCTTCGGCCTCAAGGAAGACGGCGAGGCGGTGCGCCAGTTCCTGGCCGCCGGCATCGGCTTCTTCGTGTCGACCAGCTTCTCCAAGAGCTTCTCGCTGTACGGCGAGCGCGTCGGCGCGCTGAGCGTGGTCTGCAGCAGCGACGAAGAGGCCGCCCGCGTGCTGTCGCAGCTGAAGATCATGATCCGCACCAACTACTCCAACCCGCCCACGCACGGCGCCCAGGTCGTCGCCCAGGTGCTGGCCGACGACCGGCTGCGCGCGCTGTGGGAGGAAGAACTGGCCGGCATGCGCACCCGCATCAAGGCCATGCGCGGCGCACTGGTGGCGGCGCTGAAGGCGGCCGGCGTCACGCAGGATCTGTCCTTCGTCACCGAGCAGCTGGGCATGTTCAGCTACTCCGGCCTGTCCGCCGCCCAGATGCAGCGGCTGCGCAGCGAGTTCGCGGTGTACGGCGTGGACTCCGGGCGCATCTGCGTGGCGGCCCTGAACGAGGGCAACCTGCCCGTCGTCGCCCAGGCGATGGCGGCCGTCATGAAGGGCTGAGGGCGGATAAATGCGCAGGAATGGCGGTCGACCCGCCAATCCCATGCTGCACCGCACAACGCAGAACGCGTTTTCTGGCACCATTGCGCTTCCTGTGTCCCTAGTTCAAGGCCGGCCATGCTGTATCAGCTCTTCGAAACCCAGCGCGCCCTGCTGAGTCCGTTCTCCGAGTTCGCCGCCGCGTCGGCCAAGCTCTACAGCCACCCGCTGTCGCCGTTCGCGCACACGCCCATGGCCCAGCGCCTGTCCGCCGGGCTGGACCTGGCGCACCGGCTGGCCAAGGACTACGAGAAGCCCCAGTTCGACATCAAGACCGTCGAAGTCGATGGCGTGGACGTGGCCGTCCAGGAGCTGGTGCCGCTGGAAAAGCCGTTCTGCCGCCTGCTGCGCTTCAAGCGCTACACCGACGACCCGGCCGTGCTGGCCCAGATGAAGGACCAGCCCACCGTGCTGGTCGTCGCGCCGCTGTCCGGCCACCACAGCACGCTGCTGCGCGAGACCGTCAAGCAGCTGCTGAAATCGCACAAGGTCTACATCACCGACTGGACCGACGCCCGCATGGTGCCGCTGGAGGTGGGCCCCTTCCACCTCGACGACTACATCGCCTACGTGCAGGAGTTCATCCGCCACGTGGGTGGCGCCGAGGCCCACGTGATCTCGGTCTGCCAGCCCACCGTGCCGGTGCTGGCCGCCATCTCGCTGATGGCCAGCCGCGGCGAGGACACGCCGCGCAGCATGACCATGATGGGCGGCCCCATCGACGCCCGCAAGAGCCCGACGGCCGTCAACAACCTGGCGATGAACCGCAGCTTCAGCTGGTTCGAGACCAACGTGATCTACCGCGTGCCCACCAACTTCCCTGGCGCCGGCCGCAACGTCTACCCCGGTTTCCTGCAGCACACCGGTTTCGTCGCGATGAACCCGGACCGCCACCTGACCTCGCACTACGACTACTTCCTGGACCTGGTGCGCGGCGACGACGAAGGCGCCGAGGCGCACCGCCGCTTCTACGACGAATACAACGCCGTGCTGGACATGCCGGCCGAGTACTACCTCGACACCATCAAGACCGTGTTCCAGGACTTCGCGCTGGTCAACGGCACCTGGGAGGTGGACGGCCAGCCGGTGCGCCCGCAGGACATCACCACCACGGCGCTGCTGACCGTTGAGGGCGAGCTGGACGACATCTCCGGCGCTGGCCAGACCCGCGCCGCCCACGACCTCTGCGCCGGCGTGCCCAAGCAGCACCAGTTCCACTACGACGCCCTCGGCGCGGGCCACTACGGCATCTTCTCGGGTCGCCGCTGGCGCGACAACGTCTACCCGCAGGTGCGTGACTTCATCGCCACCTACGAGGCCGCGCCGTTGAAGGCCGCGGCCAAGCCCGTCGCGGCGAAGGCCGCCTCGCCCAAGGCCGCAGCACCCGCGCCGCGCGGCCGCCGCAAGGCGTGAGCCTCGCGCAGCGGATCGACGCCGCCCTGCCCCAGACCCAGTGCACGCGCTGTGGCTATCCGGACTGCCGACGCTACGCCGACGCCATCGCGGCCGGTGAGGCGGACATCAACCAGTGCCCGCCCGGCGGTGCCGAGGGTGTGCAGCGCCTGGCCGCCATCACCGGCCGGCCGGTCGTCCCGCTGAACCCGGTCCACGGCGTCGAGGCCACCCGCGGCGTCGCCATCATCGACGAGGCCTGGTGCATCGGCTGCACGCTGTGCATCAAGGCCTGCCCGGCGGACTGCATCGTCGGCGCACCCAAGGCCATGCATGTGGTGGTCGCCGCCCAATGCACCGGCTGCGAGCTCTGCGTGCCGGCCTGCCCGGTCGACTGCATCAGCCTGCCCGAGGTCACGACCTCCACCGGCTGGGCCGCCTGGAGCCAGCCGCAGGCCGACGAGGCGCGCGAGCGCTATGCGTTCCGCCAGTTCCGCCGCCACCGCGAGGTGGAGGAAAACGACGTCCGGCTGCTGGCCAAGGCCGAGGCCAAGCTCGCCGACCTGCCGGCCGCAAGCGCCATCACCGACCCGCAGCGCCTGGCCACCAAGCGCGCCGTCATCGAGGCGGCGTTGGCGCGCGCCCGCGCCCGGCGGGTGGGCGGCGCCGGCTGACAATGCCGGCATGAATGCGAGCCAAGTCGAACGTTTCTTCGCCACGCTGAAGGCCGCCAACCCGGCGCCGCAGACCGAGCTGGCATACGCCAGCGTGTTCGAACTGCTGACGGCGGTGCTGCTGTCGGCCCAGGCCACCGACGCGGGTGTCAACAAGGCCACCCGGCGCCTGTTCGCCGTCGCCAACACGCCGGCCCGCATCCTGGCGCTGGGCCAGGATGGGCTGGAGGCCCACATCAAGACCATCGGCCTGTACCGCAGCAAGGCCCGGCATCTGCTGGAGACCTGCCGCATCCTGCTGGAACGGCATGGCGGCGAGGTGCCGCGCAGCCGTGACGACCTCGAAGCGCTGCCCGGTGTGGGCCGCAAGACCGCCAACGTCGTGCTCAACGTGGCCTTCGGCGAACCGACGATGGCGGTGGACACGCACATCTTCCGCGTCAGCAACCGCACCGGCCTGGCCCCCGGCAAGACACCGCTGGCGGTGGAACTGGGCCTGCTGGACCGCGTGCCCGAGGCCTACCTCGTCGACGCGCACCACTGGCTGATCCTGCATGGCCGCTACGTCTGCCAGGCGCGCAAGCCGCTGTGCCATGTTTGCGCCGTCATCGACGAGTGCGACACCGGCCGCCTTCTAAAATCCGCCACCGCCTGATCCCGAGCCCCTTCCATGGCCAGCCTGACCGACCTGACCGACCGCGTTGAGCGCCTGCTCGTGCGACACGATGAAATCCTGCGTACCAACCTGCTGCTGCAGGTGCAGCTGACCGCCATCACGCAGGAGCGCGACAGCCTGCGCTCGCGCCTGAGCGCCGCGCGGGCCCGCGTGGACGCACTGCTGGAGCGCCTGCCCGCAGACACGCCCAAGGAGGACCAGCCGTGAAGCAGATGGAAGTGACCATCATGGGCCAGAGCTACCTGCTCGGTTGCCCGGAGGGCGGCGAGGCCGCACTGACGGCCGCGGTGGCACAGGTGGACCGCGAGATGAGTGCCATTCGCGACGCCGGCAAGGTCAAGGCGCGCGAGCGCATCGCCGTGCTGGCGGCGCTCAACCTGGCCTACCAGCTGGCCGAGATGCCGGCCACCGCAGCACCCGCGACGGTGCCCGCAGCCCCCGCCCCCGACGCAGCGCAGCCGGAACTGGATACCCTCATCCGGCGCCTGGATGAAGCGCTCGGTCACGATGGCCAGCTGCTCTGAGACTTAGAATCCGCACCGTCCACTGCTTTCCCCGGGGCTTTAATTTCCTTCATCCGATGCTCTATGAGCAAGGGCTTGGAAAATGCCGGACGGGCGTGATCGTCTCGCGTCAGATGAACCCGAAGTCCGGCTGACCTCGCCCACCTGATTACCCCTGGGTGTTCAGGATCTCGGCCCCCCGGATTGCGGTGGACACCTTTCCCTCACTTAGCATCGGCCCATGAACTACTGGCTGATGAAGTCGGAGCCCGAGGAGGCCTCGATCCTCGATCTGCAGCGCGCCGGCACCCTGCCCTGGACGGGCGTGCGCAACTACCAGGCCCGCAATTTCATGCGCGATGCGATGCGCATCGGCGACGGCGTGCTGTTCTACCACTCGTCCTGCCCCGAGCCGGGCATCGCCGGCCTCGCCGAGGTCTGCAGTGAGGCCTATCCCGACGCGACGCAGTTCGACCCGGCCAGCCCGTATTTCGACCCCAGGTCGACGCCGGACGCGCCACGCTGGCTGCATGTGGACGTGCGCTGGCGCGCGACCACGCCGCTGCTGAGCCTGAAGGCCATGCGCGAGGCGCCCGAGCTGGCCTCCCTGCAGGTGCTGCAGCGTGGCAGCCGACTGTCCATCACCCCCGTCACGCCGACCGATTGGCAAGCGGTGCTGCGGCACCTGCACGCGGCATGACGGCCACCCTGGCGGCGGAGCTGCTCGCGCTCGGGCTGGCGGCCGGCTTCCTGGCCGGCCTGCTGGGCATTGGCGGCGGCATGCTGATGGTGCCCATCCTGACCTTCATCCTCGGCCAGCGCGGCGTCGAGCCGGGCATGGCCGTCAAGATGGCGATCGCCACCTCGATGGCCACCATCATGTTCACGTCGCTGTCCAGCGTGCGCGCGCATCACCGGCGTGGCGCCGTGCGCTGGGACCTCGTGAAAGGCCTCGCGCCGGGCATCCTGGCGGGCGGCCTGCTGGCCGGTGCCGGCCTGTTCGCACTGCTCAAGGGCGCCTGGCTGGCGCTGGTCTTCGCCGGCTTCGTCAGCTTCTCCGGCTGGCAGATGCTGCGCAACCGGCGCCCGGCGCCCAGCCGTCAGATGCCCGGGCCGGCAGGCCAGCTCGGCGCAGGGGCCGGCATCGGCCTGTTGTCCGGCATGGTCGGCGCCGGCGGCGGCTTCGTCTCCGTGCCCTTCATGGTCTGGTGCAACGTGCCGGTGCACCTGGCGGTCGCCACCAGCGCGGCGCTCGGTTTCCCGATCGCGGTGGCCAACACGCTGGGCTATGTCATCGGCGGCTGGGGGCTGGCGCCGGCCTTGCCGGGCGCGGTGGGCTACCTGTACCTGCCGGCGCTCGCGCTGATCGCCGCTGCCAGCGTCACCATGGCCCCGCTGGGCGCCCGGGCGGCGCATGCCATGGACGTGGCCCAGCTGAAGCGCGCCTTCGCGACGCTGCTGTTCGCACTCGCCGCCTACATGCTCTGGAAGGGCCTGAGCGGGCTCTGAAGCCTTAACCGAACGCGATGGACGCCAGCACCACCTGGTTGCCGCCGCGGCGCTGGGCCTCGTGGACTGCGTTCTCGCTGGCCGTCATCAGCTCGTCCTGGCGCGACGCGGTGTGCGGGAAGCTGGACACGCCCATGGAGATGGACAGACCCAGGTCCTGGCCGTTCAACACGACGATCTGCGCGGCGCACTGGCGGCGCAACTGTTCCATGCGCGCATGCGCGGTGGCCAGGCCCACGCCGGACAGCAGCACGGCAAAGCGCTGCGGCCCGATGCGGCAGGCCGCGTCCATCGCCCGGGTGTTGGCACGCAACATGCGGCCGATGCCTTCCAGCAGGCGCTGCTGCGCCTCGTCGCCCAGGCCGGCGATGGCCGGCGACGCATCCAGCGCGATGACGACCAGCGCGAACTCGCGATGCTCGCGGGTCGACAGGTCGATCTCGCGCAGCAGGCTGTCGTCGAACTGGGCCCGCATGTAGAGCCCCGACACCTCGTCACGGCCGGAGCCCTGCTGCAGCTCGCGACGGATCTGTTCGATGGCGTTCTGCTGCTGCTCGATCTGGGCCAGCGCGCGCTGCAGATGGGACTCGCGATGGCGCTCCTCGGTGCGCTCATGCCAGACCGACAGCAGGAATTCCTGCCCCAGTGCCAGCCGCGTCACGCTGAACTCGCGGCGCCGGCCGTTGATCTCCAGCTTGTGCTCGCTGACGACGGCATGCCGCTGCGCCATCACGGTCTGCTCGACGCGGCGCAGCGCGGTGGTCTCGTCGGGCTTCAGCACTTCGGCGTCGGTGCGACCGACCACGTCCTGGCATTCGAACATCTGCGCCAGGCCGGGGCTGGCAAACACGTAGCGGCCCGTCGTCGACGACTTGATCGCGGCCTGGTTGCCGAGCGGCTCGATGAGCGCCAGCAGACCGGACAGCGCCTCACCGCCCAGCTCGGGGTGCTCGGCGAGCCAATGCGCCAGGCTGCCGGGCGTTGTTGCGGTGGGGTCGACACTCATGTCTGTGAAATCGTTTTGATGCGGTCCAGCGGAGAACCGGGCTGCGGGGATCCAAGCCGAATGTAGTGGGGCGCGAACATGACCATCAAGGCGCCCTCACCCCCACGAACCGGGCCTCCCCCCTAGAAGCCGGGCTCGGCAAGTTGCGCGCATCCTACCGAGTTCCCACCGTCTCACCCCTGACAATCCAACCCGATTCAAGGGAGGGCTATGCAGGGGTTTGACGTGGTGGTGGTGGGTGCGGGCGCGGCCGGGCTGTTCTGTGCGGGCCTGGCGGGCCAGCAGGGCTTGCGGGTGCTGCTCATCGACCATGCTGCACGGCTGGCTGAAAAAATCCGTATCTCCGGCGGCGGGCGGTGCAATTTCACGAATCGCGAGGTCGGCCCGGCCAACTTCCTGTCCGAGAACCCGGCCTTCTGCCGTTCCGCGCTGGCGCGCTACACGCCGCAGGACTTCATCAAGCTGGTGCAGCGGCATGGCATCGCGTTCCATGAGAAGCACAAGGGCCAGCTGTTCTGCGACGACAGCAGCGAGCAGGTCATCCAGATGCTGGTGAAGGAATGCGAGGCCGGTGGCGTGACACGCTGGCAGCCCTGCACGGTGGCGGAGGTGCGCCGGACGGCCGGCGGCGGCTTCGAACTGGACACCAGCCGCGGCGCGGTGAGCACGCCGCGCCTGGTCGTGGCGACCGGCGGCCTGCCGGTGCCCAAGATCGGCGCCAGCGACTGGGGCCTGCGCCTGGCCGAGCGCTTCGGGCATGCCGTCGTGACGCCGCGCCCGGCGCTGGTGCCGCTGACCTTCGACGCCGACACCTGGGCCCCGTTCGCGGCGCTGGCCGGTTTGTCGCTGCCGGTGGAGGTGGCCTGCGGCAGCGGCAAGGCGCGCGGGCGCTTTCTGGAGGACCTGCTGTTCACGCACCGGGGCCTCAGCGGCCCGGCCATCCTGCAGATCTCCAGCTACCGCACCGCCGACGACCAGCCGCTGCAGATCAACCTGGCGCCCGAGCAGCAGCTGGACAGGGACCTTGTGGAGGCCAAGGCCACCTCGCGCCGCCAGCTCGGCAACGATTTCGCGGCCCGCCTGCCGCAGCGCCTGGCGGCCGCCTGGCTGGCACGCGCCGGCCTGGACGCCGCCCGGCCGCTGCCGGAATGCCGCGACGCCGACCTGCAGCGCCTGGGCCGCAGCGTGCACGACTGGCAGCTGACGCCCAGCGGCGACGAAGGCTGGCGCAAGGCCGAGGTCATGCGTGGCGGCGTCAGCACCCGGGACCTCAGCTCCCAGACGCTGGAAAGCAAGCGGGTGCCGGGCCTGTACTTCATCGGCGAAGTGGTGGACGTGACCGGCTGGCTGGGGGGCTACAACTTCCAGTGGGCCTGGTCCAGCGCGGCGGCCTGCGCACAGGCGCTGGCCGCCGCTGCGGCGCCCGCTTCAGCGAATTTTGGAAGTCCTTGATTTCCCGGCTACAATTCTCGGCTTTGCTGGCAAACCCCGCGCGTCGATTCGCTGCACTTCTTGGAAAAGAAATCTGAAGAGAAGCAGTAATCCGGAACCTGCTGCTGATCCCAGCCGCGAACACCGAGCGCAATCCGAAGGAACTACATGACCACCATCCGCGTCAAGGAAAACGAGCCGTTCGACGTCGCCCTGCGCCGTTTCAAGCGCACCATCGAGAAGCTGGGCCTGCTCACCGAACTCCGCGCCCGCGAGTTCTACGAGAAGCCCACCGCCGAGCGCAAGCGCAAGAAGGCTGCGGCCGTCAAGCGCCACTACAAGCGCGTGCGCAGCATGCAGCTGCCCAAGAAGCTGTACTGATCGTCTCTGACGCGAACCGGGGCCTGTGCCCCGGCTGAACTCCAAGACCCGCCACAGGACGCTGTTGCGGGTCTTTGTCTTTCTGAACTGGACTGCCCATGAGCCTCAAAGACCGCATCACCGAAGACATGAAGGCCGCCATGCGTGCCAAGGAAGCCGACCGCCTGCTGACCATCCGCGGCCTGCTGGCCGCCGTCAAGCAGAAGGAAGTGGACGAGCGCATCACGGTGGACGACGCCGGGCTGGTGGCCATCGTCGACAAGCTGATCAAGCAGCGCAAGGACTCCATCAGCCAGTTCGCCGCCGCCGGCCGGGACGACCTCGTCGCCAAGGAAAGCGCCGAGCTGGCCGTGCTGCAGGCCTATCTGCCCGAGCGCCTGAGCGCCGAAGCCGTGGCCGAGAAGGTGCAGGCCATCGTCGCGGAACTCGGCGCTGGGCAGGCCCTGGGCCCCGCCGACATGGGCAAGGTCATGGCTGCGGCCAAGGCTGCGCTCGGTGGTGTGGCGGAAATGAGCACCGTGTCCGCCGCGGTCAAAGCCGCACTGGCCAAGTAAGGAACCGCCATGAGCCTGCCCCTTCAGCGCATCGCGCCCGACATCTGCACCGCCCCGCAACTGACGCCCGAGGCCATGGCCGAGGTGGCGTCGCTGGGCTTCAAGGCGGTCGTCAACAACCGGCCGGACTTCGAGCATGGGCCCGACCAGCCGACCTCGGCAGCCATCGAGGCCGCGGCGCTGGCGGCCGGCCTGGAGTACCGCCACCTGCCGGTGGCCGGGGGCTACCAGTCGCCGCAGGAGATCGCCGCCTTCGCCGACCTGCTGGAGACGCTGCCGCGGCCGCTGCTGGTGTTCTGCCGCTCGGGCGCCCGCTCGACGCGCCTGTTCCTGCAGGCCCAGCAGCTGGGCTGACGCTCAGTGCCCCAGGTAGGCGGCCTGCACGCGCGGGTCGCCGAGCAGTTCGCTGCCGCTGCCCTGCAGCGCGATGCGGCCGTTTTCCAGCACATAGGCGCGCTGCGCCAGCTTGAGCGCCTGGCGCACGTTCTGCTCGACCAGGAAGATGGTCAGCCGGTCCTCGGCGTTGATGGCCTTCAACGTGCGGAAGATGTCCTGCACGATGAGCGGCGCCAGCCCCATGGACGGCTCGTCCAGCAACAGCAGGCGCGGCCTGGCCATCAGCGCGCGGCCGATGGCGAGCATCTGCTGCTCGCCGCCCGACAGGCTGCCGGCCATCTGCGCCGCCCGCTCGGCCAGCCGCGGGAACAGGCTGTAGACATGGTCCAGGTCGCGCGACCGCGCCGCGGCGCCGTCGCGGCGGGTGTAGGCGCCCAGCTCCAGGTTCTCGCGCACGGTCAGCGTGGTCAGCGTCGCGCGCCCCTCGGCCACCTGCACCAGGCCGCCGGCGACGATGCGGTGCGGCGCCGTCGCCGTGATGTCCTGGCCGTCGAACACCACCCGGCCGGCGGCCTTCTTCACCAGCCCCGACAAGGCCATCAGCGTCGTCGACTTGCCGGCCCCGTTGGCGCCGACCAGCGTCGTGATCTGCCCGGCGGCCAGGTCGAAGTCGATGCCGCGCACCGCCTCCACATGGCCGTAGTTGACGGCCAGGCCGCGCACGCTCAGCAAGGGTGAGTCGCTCATGCCGCGGCCGCCTCGTCGTCGTCACGGCCCAGGTATGCTTCGATGACCTGCGGGTCGTTGCGCACCGCGTCCGGCCCGCCCTGGGCAATGATGCGGCCGAAGTTCAGCACCGCGATCCGGTCGCACAGGCCCATCACGAAACGCATGTCGTGCTCGATCATGAAGATGGTGTAGCCGCGCGCCTGGATGTTGCGGATCTCGGCCATCAGCTCGGTCTTCTCGGCGCCGTTCATGCCGGCCACCGGCTCGTCCAGCAGCAGCAGCCGCGGTTCGGTGGCCAGCGCACGGGCGAGCTCCAGCTTGCGCTGCTCGCCGTAGCTGAGGTTGTCGGCGATGTCGTGGGCCTTGTGGTCCAGCTTCATCCACGACAGCAGTTCGCGCGCGCGCTCGCGCGCCGCGCGCTCGGCGGCCCGGAAGGACGGCAGGCGCAGCAGCCAGCCCGCCGGGCCGTAGCCCAGCCGGCCGTGCATGCCCACGATGACGTTCTCCAGCAGCGTCATCTCCTTGAACACGCGGATGTTCTGGAAGGTGCGCGCGATGCCGCCGGCCGTGATGTGGTGCGGCTTGCGGCCGACCAGGCTGACCCCGTCGAACAGGATGTCGCCCGACGTGGGCGGCAGCAGGCCGGTGATGAGGTTGACCACCGTGGTCTTGCCGGCACCGTTGGGGCCGATGAGCCCGAAGATGCCGCCGGCCGGCACGTCGAAGCTGACGTCCTGCAGCACCTTGAGGCCGCCGAAATGGCGCGAGACGGATTGCAGACTGAGCATCGCCCTCGCCTCCTCAGCCGCGCCGGCCCAGCAGCGCACGCAGCCGCGCCGGGTCCCACAGCCCGCGCGGCAGGAACAGCACGATGACCACCAGGATCAGGCCGTTGACGACGTTGCGGAAATCGGCCAGCCCGCGCAGCAGCTCGGGCAGCAGGGTCAGGATCACGGCGCCGGAGATCGGCCCCATCAGGCCGTTGATGCCGCCCAGGATGGTCATGGTCAGGATCTCCACGCCGCGGTCGAAGCCGTACTCGTTGGGGCCGATGAAGAAGGTCAGGTGGGCGTTCAACGCACCGGCCAGCCCGGCCAGCATGGCGCCCAGCACGAAGGCCAACATCTTGTGGGCGTTGACGGGGATGCCCATCAGGCCGGCCGCGGTCTCGTCGAGCTTGATCGCCTCGAAGGCGCGCCCGACCTTGGCGCGGCGCATCAGCGCCAGCACCGTGCAGGCCAGTACCAGCGCCAGCGCCACATGCCACCACTCGGTCAGCGGCGGGATGCCGTTCAGGCCCAGCGCGCCGCCGGTCCAGTCCTCGGTGTTGAGCACGAAGATGCGCACCACCTCGCCGAAGGCCAGTGTCGCCATCGCGAGATACACGCCCGACAGCCGCAGCGTCGGCCCGCCCATCAGCAGCGCCACCACGGCCGGCGCGGCCATGCCCCCGGCCAGCGCGACCGGGAACGGCACGCCGGCGTTCATCGTCAGCAGCGCCGCCGCATAGGCGCCTATGCCCATGAAGGCCGCGTTGGCCATGGCCAGCATGCCGCAGGACAGCGTCAGGTAGATGGACAGCGCCAGCAGCGAGTTGGTGCCCAGTGTCAGCACCAGGTTGCTGTAGACCGCCCAGAAGCTCTCGAAGCTCTCACCCATGGCGGTCAGACCTTGCGCTCGTTGACGGTGCCGAACAGGCCCTTGGGCCGCAGCAGCAGCACGGCGAACAGCAGGCCGAAGGCCACCGCGTCGCGCATGGTCGAGCCGATGTAAGCCACCGACAGCACCTCGGCAAAGCCGAGGAACAGCCCCGCCAGCATGGCGCCGCGGATGTCGCCCATGCCACCCAGGATGATGACCGCGATGCCCTTGTGCAGGATGGGCTGGCCCATCAGCGGGAACAGCGCGTTGGAGTACAGGCCGATCAGCACGCCCGCCACGCCGCCCAGGCCCGCGGCCATGAAGCTGGTCAGCATGAACAGGCCGCCGACGTTGATGCCCAGCAGCGCCGCGGCCTTGGGGCTTTCGGCGATGGCCCGCAGCGCCCGGCCCAGCTGCGTGCCGCGCAGCACCAGCAGCAGCACGGCCATCAGGCCGAAGGACAGCGCGATGATGCCCAGCTCCAGCACGGTGACGTGCAGGCCGGCGAGGTTGAGCGTCTGCTGCGGCAGCACCTCGGCCGGGAAGCGCAGGTTCTCGGCGCCGAAGATGCCCTGCGCCAGGCTGTTCAGCGCGATGCCCAGGCCGATGGTGGCGATCATCGGGATCAGGTGCGGCGCATTGCGGGCCCGCAGCGGGCGCAGCACCAGCTGGTCGATCACCAGGCCCAGCAGCCCCGACGCGATGAAGGCCACCGCCAGCGCCCCGGCCAGCGGCAGGCCCAGCTTCGTGACGGCCTGCAGCGCGGCGTAGGCGCCGACCATGAAGACCGCGCCATGCGAGAGGTTGACCACGCCCAGCACGCCGAAGACCAGCGTGAAGCCGAGCGCGAACAGCGCATAGACGCTGCCGAGCGAGAGGGCGTTGAAGAGCTGCTGTTCGAGCACGTCGGGAGGGCGTTTAAATGACGAGGCCCGCGGGGCGCCGCGGGCCGTGGGGCCGTGGTGCGAGGGCGCGCCGGCTTACTTCTCGATGGCGTAGCGGCCGTTGCGGGTGACGCTGATGATGGCGGTCTGGTCGGCGTCATAGCCGGCCGGCTTGCCGGCCTTGTCCAGCGCACGGCGGAAGGCGAAGGGGCCGGTGGCGCCGGTCCACTTCACGTCGGGCAGCGCATTGCGCAGCGCGGCGCGGTCCTTGGCCAGGTCGCCGCTGAGCTTGACCTTCTTCAGGGCCTGGGCGGTGATGTACATCGCGTCATAGGCCTGGGCCGCGAACTGGTCGGGCGCTGACTTGTGCTGCCGGGTGTAGGCCACGATGAAGGCGCCGTTCTCCTTGGTCTGGTTCTCGATGGACCAGGGGCTGCCGATCCACAGCCCGTCGGACGCGCCCTTGGCCAGCTCGAACACCTTGACCGAGTTCATGCCGTTGCCGCCGATGACCGGCACGTTCAGCCCCAGCTGGCGCGCCTGCACCATGATGGGTGCGCCCTCGGCGATCAGCGCCGACAGCACCAGCGCATCGGGGTTGCTGGCCTTGATCTTGGTGAGCTGGGCCTTGAAGTCCACGTCACCCTTGGCGAAGGTCTCGGTGGTGGTCACCGCGATCTTCTGCGCCTCCAGCGCCTTCTTGAAGTTGTCGTAGCCGCTCTTGGTGAAGACGTCGTCGTTGCCGTAGAGCACCGCCACCTTCTTGATGCCCAGCTTCTTGACCGCCGTGGACAGCGTGACCGGCAGCACGTCGGCCTCGGTGACCGAGTTGCGGAACACATGGTCACCGATGGAGGTGATGCCGTCGGCGGTGTTGGAGGTGCCGAACACCACCACCTTGGCGGCCTGGGCGATGGGGTCCGCGGCCTGCGCCGAGTTGGACAGCGTGGGGCCGAACAGCATCAGCACCTTGTCCTGGAAGATCAGCTTCTTGAAGGCGTTGATCGCCTCTTCCTTCTTGCCCTGCTCGTCCTCGACCACCAGCACCAGCTTGTTGCCCTGGATGCCACCGGCGGCGTTGATCTCGTCGGCCGCCAGCTGGAAGCCGTTGCGGATGCTCTGCCCGTACTGCGCGGCGCCGCCCGACAGCGCCTCGGCCACGCCCAGCTTGATGTCGGCGGCCTGCGCCAGCCCCGCCAGCACGGCCAAGGCGGCGACGGCGAGCGGCTTAAGGGTGCGAGTGATCATCTGCGGAGGCTCCTGTGTGAGGCGGGTCGGTCTTCGATGATAGGCGCGGCGGGCTCAGTTGCCGGCCAGCTTCATGCCCGTGACGAGCATGGAGCCGACGGTCTTGGTGCCCATGGTGTACTCGTCGGCCCCGATGCCCACGATGTTCTGGAACATGTCGCGCAGGTTGCCGGCAATGGTCACTTCATGAACGGGGTAGGCAATCTCGCCGTTCTCGACCCAGTAGCCGCTGGCGCCGCGCGAGTAGTCGCCGGTCACGTAATTGACGCCCTGCCCCATCAGCTCGGTCACCAGCAGGCCGCGGCCCAGGCGGCGGATCATCGTGGCCAGATCGTCGCCGGGGGCGGTGACGCGGCTGCTCATGCGCAGATTGTGCGAGCCGCCGGCATGGCCGGTGGTCTTCATGCCCAGCTTGCGCGCCGAGTAGCTGGACAGGAAATAGCCCTGCAGCACACCGCCCTGCACGACCTGGCGGGCGCGCGTCAGCACGCCCTCGTCGTCGAACGGCGAGCTGCCCTTGCCCTTCCTCACATGCGGGTCCTCGGCGATGTCGATGTGCGGCGCCATCACCGGCTGGCCCAGGCTGTCGAGCAGGAAGCTGGTGCGGCGGTACAGCGCGCCGCCGCTGGTGGCCTGCACCAGCGCGCCCAGCAGGCCGATGGCGACCGTGCTCTCGAACAGCACCGGCACCTCGGCGGTGGCGGCCTTGCGCGCCTTCAGGCGCGACAGCGCGCGCTCGGCGGCATAGCGGCCCACGGCCTCGGGCGAGGCCAGCTCGGCCGCATCGCGCATGGAGGTGTACCAGGCGTCGCGCTGCATGTCGTTGCCGCGGCCGGCGATGGGCGCCACCGACAGCGAATGCCGCGAGCTGGCATAGCCGCCGCGGAAGCCGCGCGTGTTGCCCATCCAGAAATGCGACTGCTGGGCCGAGACGGCCGCACCCTCGCTGTTGGTGATGCGGCGGTCCACATCCAGCGCCGCGGCCTCGCAGCGCAGCGCGATCTCGGCGGCCGCGGCCGCGTCGATGGCCCAGGGGTGGAAGAGGTCCAGCTCGGGGCGCTGCGCCGCGTCCAGCGCCAGGTCGGCCGCGTCGGGCAGGCCGGCGAACTCGTCCTCGGCGGTGAAGCGGGCGATGTCGTAGGCCGCGCGCACCGTGTCGCGGATGGCCTGGGGCGAGAAGTCGGACGTGCTGGCGTTGCCGCGGCGCTGGCCCAGGTAGACCGAGATGCCGAGCGACTTGTCGCGGTTGCGCTCGACGTTCTCCAGCTGGCCCAGCCGGGCCGACACCGACAGGCCGCAACCCTCGGACACCTCGGCGCCGGCATCGTTGGCGCCGAGCTTCCTGGCCTCGGCAAGGGCGTCTTCGATCCACTGCTGGAACTGCTCGGGGCTGTAGGCGAAACCGTCTTGGGCTTGGGGCATGAACGCAAAGCGCCGGGGGTCCGGCGCCGTGATGAAAGGGTCGGCGACAATGATAGACCCCGCCTCCAGATGCCATCGATGCACGACGCCGATCCCGAATTCGACGCTGAGGACGACTTCGATCGCCCCAGCAAGTCCCAGCTCAAGCGCGACATGACCGCGCTGCAGAAGCTCGGCGAGGACCTGCTCGCCCTGCCGGAAAGCCGCTGGGCGCCGCTCGCCCTGCCCGAGATCCTGTCCGACGCGCTCAAGGCCGCCAAGAAGATCACCAACTTCGAGGGCCGCCGCCGCCAGATGCAATACATCGGCAAGCTGATGCGCAAGATCGACCCCGAGCCGGTGCGCGAGGCCGTGGCCGCCTTCAAGCTGGGCCATGCGCAGGACAGCCTGCGGCTGCACCAGTCCGAGCGCTGGCGCGAACGGCTGCTGGCCGACGACGCCGCGCTGCAGGAGTTCCTGTCGGCCCATGCGGACGTCGACATCCAGCAGCTGCGCAACCTGGTGCGCGCCGCGCGCAAGGACGCTGCGCTGGTGCCGGAGAAACGCAGCGGCCGCGCCTACCGCGAGCTGTTCCAGTTCATCAAGGCGGCGGAGGCCGTTGGCGATGAGTGAGACGACGCCCGACGCGGTGCGCATCGGCATCGTCTCCATCAGCGACCGCGCCTCCAGCGGCGTCTACGAGGACAAGGGCCTGCCGGCGCTGCAGGACTGGCTGACGCGTGCGCTGCTCAACCCGGTGGAGTTCGTGCCGCGGCTGATCCCCGACGAGCAGGCCGGCATCTCGGCCACGCTGATCGAGCTGGTCGACGCCGAGCGCTGCCATCTCGTGCTGACCACCGGCGGCACCGGCCCGGCGCCGCGCGACGTGACGCCCGAGGCCACGCTGGCCGTGGCCGACCGCGAGATGCCCGGTTTCGGCGAGCAGATGCGCCAGATCTCGCTGCATTTCGTGCCCACCGCCATCCTGTCGCGCCAGGTGGCAGTCATCCGCGGGCAGGCGCTGATCATCAACCTGCCGGGGCAGCCCAAGGCCATCGCCGAGACGCTGGCCGGCCACGAGAAGGCCAGCGGCATCTTCGCCGCGGTGCCCTACTGCATCGACCTGATCGGCGGGCCCTACCTGGAGACCCGCGACGAGGTCTGCCGGGCCTTCCGGCCCAAGAGCGCGCAGCGCCCGACCCACCCGCCGAGCCGCTAACCCGCCAAGGTGCCGGACGCCGTGGCGGACGCCGCCGCGGACAGCGCGCCGGCCACGTCGTCGAGCGCGCGGTTGCTGCTGACGCGCAGGCCGGCGTCCGCGCGCGGGCCCACCGCCGGGCCCGTGGTGGCCGCATGCACGCCCACCCAGGCGTCCCGGCCGGCGCGCTTGGCCGCGTAGAGCCCGCGGTCCGCGAGGTTCACCACCTGCTGCCAGCTGCGGGCCATCGGCCGGTCGGGCTCGAAGGGCAGGCAGGCAAAGCCGATGGAGCAGGTCACGGCCAGCTCGTGGCCGTCGTCCAGCCGGAACGGCGTGGCGGCGACGACCGCCCGCATGCGCTCGGCCAGCTCCTCCGCGCGCACCCGGTCGGTGTCGCGGGCGACGGCCAGGAACTCCTCGCCGCCCCAGCGCACCAGGTAGTCCGACTCGCGCAGCACCGAGCGCAGCCGCGCGCCGAACTGCACCAGCACCGCATCCCCCGCGGCATGGCCGTGGCGGTCGTTGATGCGCTTGAAGGCGTCGATGTCCAGCAGCAGGAAGACGTTGTCGGTGTCCAGCGGTTGGCCGCCGGCCGCCAGCGTCTCCTGCCGGCGGCGCAGGCTGGCGGCGAGGTCCTGCTCGATGTGGTCACTGAGGAAGCGGCGGTTGTGCAGGCCGGTCAGCGGGTCCGTCACGCTGCTCATCTGCAGCTCCGCGGACTTCTGCTCCAGCGTGCGGTGCAGCGCCTCCAGCTCGGCGGTGCGCTGGCGCACCTTGTGCTCGAGGTCGCGCTGGCGGTGCCGCAGCAGCCGCGTGCGCCCCGTCACCGCCGCCGTCAGCAGCAGGCCCAGCGCCAGCAGCAGGCCCACGCGGGCCCACCAGGTCTGGTGCCAGGCGGGCAGCACGCGGATGGGCAGGGCCAGTTCCTGCTCGCCCCACTGGCCGTCGCGGTTGGAGGCGCGCAGCTGCAGCCGGTAGTCGCCCGGCGGCAGGTTGGCATAGGCCGCCAGCCGGCGCGACGCATCGCTGCTCACCCAGTCGGCGTCGTAGCCGTCCAGCTTGAAGGCATAGCGGTTGCGCTCGGGCGCCGAGAAATCACTCGACGAAAACTCCACGGCCAGGCTGTTGGCGTCCGGCGCCACGGTCAGGGCCGGGGCCGCCGGGTCCAGCGGCACGCTGCGGCTGCCCAGCTTCACATCGGTGACCAGCACGCGCGGCCGGTAGATCCAGGACTGCAGCTTGTCGGGCTCCACGACCGTCATGCCGCCGGCGCCGCCGAACAGCAGCTCGCCGCGCGCCGTGCGGGCCGCGGAGCCGGTCCAGTAGGTCGGGAACAGCACGCCCTCCGCGCGCCGCAGCGCCGTGACCTTGAGCGTGCGCGCGTCGATGCGGGCCAGGCCGTTGTCCGTGCTGGCCCAGACGTCGCCCTGCAGGTCCTGCAGCAGCGCATTGACGGTGCTGTCCGGCAGCCCCTGCGCCGGCCCCACCCGTTGCGGCGCGCCGCGGGCGTCGGCCGGCAGCAGGTCGATGCCGCCGCCGTAGCTGCCCACCCACAGCCGGCCCTGCTCGTCCTGCAACAGCGCCGTGATGAAACCGGCCGACAGCGCCCCCGCCTGCACCGGCCCGGGCAGCCAGCGCGTCACCGTGCGGCGGGCCAGCTCGACCCGGTTGAGCCCGTGGCGCGTGCCCACCCACAGCACGCCCGGCGCCCGCGTGTCGCGCGCCAGCGCCATCACGCGCTGGTCGCTGAGGCCGGGCGCCGCCAGTGCCACGGGCTCGACGCGGCCGCTGGCGAAGTCCATGCGCCACAGGCCATCGGCCTGCCCGCCTATCCACAGCTGCCCGCCATCCGCCCGCAGCGCCCACACCGACGCGGCCGGGTCGCGTCCCGGCCAGGCGACGCGGCTGACGCGCCGGCCGGCTGCGTCGGCGCGGTACAGGCCGCGCTTGGTGCCGATGAACAGGCCGCCGTCGGGCGCCGGCGCCATCGCGAGCACGATGTCCGCCGGCAGCGCCGTCTCCGGCCGGCGCGCATCGGGGCGCAGCGCGCCGACGCGGGCGCCGCCGGCGTCCAGCATGTCGATGCCGCTCTTGTGCGTGCCCAGCCACAGCGAACCGTCGGGCCGCGGCTGTATCCAGCTCACCTCGGTGCTGACCCGCCGCGCGTCCATCGCGTCGCCACCGTCGGGCGTCACGCTGAAGCGGGTCAGCACGCCGCGCTGGCGTGGGTCGTGACGGCTCAGGCCGCGGTTGGTGGCCACCCAGACGAGGCCGGCGCTGTCGCGGTAGAGGGCACGCAGCGCGTTGTCCGCCAGGCTCATCGACCAGGCCGGCACATGGCGGATTCGGCGGGTGTCGCCCTCGTCCAGCTTCACGGCCACCAGGCCCTGGCTCAGCGTCGCCACCCACATCTCGCCCGGGTTGACCTCGGCCAGGCCGGCGATCTGGCTGTCGCGCAGCAGGTCGATGCCATCGGGCATCGGGCGCTCCCGCACCGGCATCGCGGCGGCGCGGCCCTCGTCGGCCAGCACGAACACGCCATGTTGCAGGCTGCCCACCCAGATGCGCCCGGCGCCGTCCTGGCGCAGCGCCTCGGGCTGCACCGTCGGCCCATCACCCAGCGGCACCGGCTGCAGCTCCGCCTGGCCCGGCTCGCGCCGGAACAGCCCGGCCGTGCTGCCCAGCCACAGCGCGCCGCGGCGGTCACGCAGCAGCACGCGCATCTGCGGTCCGGCCGCCGCGGCCCAGCCGCGGCTGGCATGCTCGATGCGGCCGCTGGCCGGGTCGAGCCGGTCCAGCCCGGCGTCGGTCACCACCCACAGGCCGCCGTCGCCGTCGTCCAGCACCTGCCGCACGCTGACATGGCTGAGGCCGCGATCACCGCCGACCGGGTAGCGGGCGAAGCCGTCGGTGGCGGGCTCGTAGCGCAGCAGGCCCGCCGAGGTGGTGCCCACCCAGAGCCGGCCGCCGGCATCGCGGTGCAGTGCCTGCACGTAGTTGTCCGGCAGCGCGCCCGCGCGCTCGGGGTCGGCCTGGTAGACGCGGAAGCGGTAGCCGTCCCAGCGCGACAGCCCGCCGGGGCCGCCTATCCACAGGAAGCCCTGGCCGTCCTCGGCCAGCGCGGTGGCGATGGCATTGGGCAGGCCGCGGTCCTGGCCGATGTGCTGGAAGGCGATGTCCGCCAGCCGTTCGGCCCGCGGTCCGGGTGCGGCCCCTGCCGGTACGGCGGCCAGCATCATGGCCAGCACGCCACCCAGCAGGCAGCGCCAGGCGATCGGGAGCGGCAATCGGAACAGGCGCACGGCAACGGCGGCAAGCAGGCCCAGGGGCCCGGAACCGGCGATTCTCAGCCATGCCGTTGACAGCAGGTGGCGCCAAGGCGCCAGGCTGCCCGGCCGGCTACTTGACGAGCCGGTTCATCTCCGCGGCGTCGAACGACTCGTCGCGCTGGGCATCGGCCGGCACGCAGTCGCCCACCGGCTTGCCCAGTTGCGTCGACAGCTTGCACACCGCGCTCCACAGCAGCGCGATCTGGTGCTCATGGCCCGAGGCGCTGTCGATCAGGCCGCGCATGGCCAGCGCGACCGGGTCGTCGCCCTGCGTCACGCCGTACGCCGAGAAGCCCATCTTGGCCGCAGCCTCCTCGCGGGCCTGCTCGCTGGCGGCCTCGATGATGCGCGCCGGGTTGCCCACCGCCGTGGCGCCGGCCGGCACCGGCTTGGTGACGACCGCGCCCGAGCCGATCCGCGCACCGGCACCCACCGCGAAGCCGCCCAGCACGCTGGCATTGGCACCGACGATGACGCCCGGGCCCAGCGTGGGGTGGCGCTTGGCGCCCTTCACCAGCGAGGTGCCGCCCAGCGTGACGCCCTGGTAGATGGTGCAGCCCTCGCCGATCTCGGCCATCTCGCCGATGACGATGCCCATGCCGTGGTCGATGAACACCTTGCGGCCGATCTTGGCGCCGGGGTGGATCTCGATGCCGGTCAGGAAGCGGCTCCAGTGCGACAGCCAGCGCGCCAGCCACTTGAAGCCATGGGTCCACAGCCAGTTGGCGCGGCGGTGGAACATCAGCGCATGCAGGCCCGGATAACAGGTCAGCACCTCCCACGCCGACCGGGCGGCCGGGTCGCGTTCGAGGATGAGGGCGATGTCTTCACGCAGGCGCTGGAACATGGGGCAGCCAGGGGAGAAAGGCCGGCCAGTGTAGGCGGCCTAGGTTGGGCCTGCTGCGGCCGCGGTCTTGCTCATCTGCCGCGCGATGCCGCGCAGGATGTGCACCTCCTCGTTCGTCAGGCCCGCGCGGTTGAACAGCTGGTTGAGGCGCGGCATCAGCTTCTTCGGGGCGGCGGGATCGAGGTAGCCGATCTCGGTCAGCGCGGCCTGCAGGTGGTCCAGCAGCCCCTGCACCGCGCGGGCGTCGGCGCGCTCGGGGTCGGGCGTGCGCGGCTGCACGCCGAAGCCGCCGACGGCCTGGCGCAGGTCATAGGCCAGCAGCTGCACGGCCTGGGCCAGGTTCAGCGAGCCGTAGTCCGGATGGGTCGGGATGCTCAGCACCGCATGGCAGCGGTAGACGTCCTCGTTGCTCATGCCGTAGCGCTCGGAGCCGAACACCAGCGCCAGGCGTGGCGCGGCGGCGCGGGCCGCCAGTTCGGCGAACAGCGCGCGCGGCTCGCGCGTGGGCGGGCCGAAGTCGCGTGGCGTCATCGCGGTGGCGCAGGCGAAGTCCACGCCGTCCAGCGCCTCGGCCAGCGTGGGCACCACGCGGGCCCGCGCCAGGATGTCCGCCGCGCCGCTGGCCATGGCGACGGCCTCCTCGTGGCACAGCACGTCGGCAAAGCGCGGCGCCACCAGCACCAGGTCGTGGAAGCCCATCACCTTCATCGCGCGCGCCGTCGCGCCGACGTTGCCGGCATGGCTGGTGTGGATGAGGATGAAGCGTGTGGATTCCACGGGTAATCACGGAGTGGGCGGCTAGAATCGCGCGATTATCCGGGCCGGCCTCCACCGCCCCGCCGCTCTTTCCTCCCGTCAGCCCCTTCTTCCCAGCGAGTGCCACGCATGCTGCAAACGTCTCTCCATCCCATGCTCAATGTCGCCATCAAGGCGGCGCGTGCAGCCGGCGCCCTCATCAACCGCGCCTCGCTGGATCTCGAAGCTCTGCGCATCAACACCAAGAGCCCGAACGACTTCGTCACCGAGGTCGACCACGCCTGTGAAGGGGTGATCATCGAGACGCTGCTGGGCGCCTACCCCGACCACGGCATCCTGGCCGAAGAGTCCGGCCGCACCCATGGCGCCAAGCATTCCGAGTACGTCTGGATCATCGATCCGCTGGACGGCACCACCAACTTCATCCACGGCCTGCCGATGTACTGCGTGTCCATCGCGCTGGCGCACCGCGGCGTGGTGCAGCAGGCCGTCGTCTACGACCCGACCCGCAACGACCTCTTCTACGCCACCAAGGGCCGCGGCGCCTTCCTGAACGACCGCCGCCTGCGCGTGTCCAAGCGCACCCGCATGAGCGACGCGCTGATCGGCACCGGCTTCCCGTTCCGCCGCGGCGACAACTTCAAGCGCTACGTGAAGATGTTCGAGGAGGTCATGCAGCATTGCGCCGGCCTGCGCCGCCCGGGCGCGGCCGCGCTGGACCTCTGCTACGTGGCCGCCGGCTACTACGACGCCTTCTTCGAGACCGGCCTGCAGCCCTGGGACGTGGCGGCCGGCTCGCTGATCGTCACCGAGGCCGGCGGCCTGATCGGCAACTTCACCGGCGAGGCCGACTTCCTGCACCAGCGCGAGGTCGTGGCCGGCAACCCCAAGATCTACGCCCAGCTGGTGACCATGCTGGCGCCCTACACCCGCGTCATCAAGGAAGAAGACATGACGGCGGCCGCCACGCCGGCCTCGACCGAGGACGCCGCGCCCGCGGCCGCGCCCGTGGCGAAGAAGCGCGGCCCGGTGCGCCTGAAGAAGGCCGGCGGCGACGACGCACCGGTCTGAGGGGCTGAGAGGCTTGCCTCTCGACCGCTGACCCCGGCCGCGTTCAGGGCGGCGCCGGCAGCGCGCGGGCCGCGGCCGCCAGCGGCGCCAGGTCGGCTTCGGCCAGCGTCTCCTGCGCCAGCAGCCGCGCGGCGCCGTCCTCCAGCAGGCCGCGCCGCGCGGTCAGCACGGCGGTCGCCCGCGTGAACGCCTCGTCCACCAACGCCCGCACCGCCGCGTCGATGCGCCGGGCCGTGTCCTCCGACAGCCCACGGTCCAGCCCGGGCCCGGCCATGCCTTCGGGCAGCTCCAGGAAGCGCGCCGCCGGCCGCTCGTAGACCACCTGCCCCACCTCGGCCGACATGCCGTAGCGCGCCACCATGTCGTGGGCGATGTCGCTGGCCTTGGCCAGGTCGTCGGCCGCGCCGGTGGACACCTCGCCGATCACCAGTGCCTCCGCCGCGCGGCCGCCCAGCAGCACGGCCAGCCGGTTGCGCAGCTCGCCGCGGCTGGCCAGGTAGCGGTCCTCGCTGGGCCGCTGCAGCGTGTAGCCCAGCGCCCCGACGCCGCGCGGCACGATGGAGATCTTGTGCACCGGGTCGCCCCCCGGCAGCGACAGGGCCACCAGCGCATGCCCCATCTCGTGCAGCGCCACCGTGCGGCGCTCGTGGGCGCCCAGCACGCGCTGGTGGCGCTCCAGCCCGGCAACGATGCGCTCCACCGCGGCCGTGAAGTCGCTCATCTGCACCGCCGCCGCGCCGCGCCGCGTGGCCAGCAGCGCCGCCTCGTTGACGAGGTTGGCCAGGTCGGCGCCGGCGAACCCCGGCGTCAGCGCGGCCACCGCGTCGGGGTCGACGTCGGCGGCCAGCGTGACCTTCTTCAGGTGCACGCGCAGCACGTCGGCGCGGCCGCGGCGGTCGGGGCGGTCCACCAGCACCTGGCGGTCGAAGCGGCCGGCGCGCAGCAGCGCCGGGTCCAGGATCTCGGGCCGGTTGGTGGCCGCCAGGATGACCACCCCGGCGCTGGCATCGAAGCCGTCCATCTCGGCCAGCAGCTGGTTGAGCGTCTGCTCCTTCTCGTCGTGGCCGCCGGACAGCGGCCCGGCGCCGCGCGCGCGGCCCAGCGCGTCGAGCTCGTCGATGAAGATGATGCAGGGCGCCGAAGCCCGCGCCTGCTCGAACAGGTCGCGCACCCGCGCCGCACCGACGCCGACGAACATCTCGACGAACTCCGAGCCGGTGATACTGAAGAACGGCACGCCGGCCTCGCCAGCCATCGCGCGCGCCAGCAACGTCTTGCCGGTGCCCGGCGGGCCGACCAGCAGGATGCCCTTGGGCATGTGGGCCCCCAGCCGCCCGTAGGCCGCTGGGTTCTTCAGGAACTCCACCGACTCGCGCAGCTCGGCCTTGGCCTCGTCGACGCCGGCCACGTCGTCGAAGCTGACCTTGACCTCGGTCTCGGAGTGCAGCTTGGCCCGGCTCTTGCCGACCGACAGCAGGCCGCCCAGCCCGCCCTGGCCGGCCAGGCGCTTGCCCATCAGGCCCCACAGCGTGAACAGCAGCAGCGCCGGCACCACCCAGGACAGCAGCTCGCGCAGCAGCGTGTTCTCGACGACGCCCTCGAAGCGCACGTCGTAGGCCGACAGCTCGCGCGCCAGCTCGGGCGCGACGCGGGTGGTCACGATGCGGGTGCGCCCGTCCGGCGCCGGGGTCTTCAGCTGGCCCTCGATGAACTGGCTGCCGATGGTGATGGAGGCCAGCTTGTCGTCCTTCAACTGCTGCAGGAATTCGCTGTAGGGGATGGGCTGCACCTGGGTCGAGGTGACCCACAGGTCGCGCAGCCAGAACAGCGCCACCAGCGCCAGCATCAAGGGCCAGATCTGGACGGACTTCCAGGGCAGTGGCGACCGGGGCGGCTCGGGCGTGGGGGTCTGAGGCTGTCTCTTATACACATCTCCGAGCCCACGAGACGGACTCCTAT
>CAXDTK010000044.1:0-24799 GCA_963992225.1 uncultured Comamonadaceae bacterium
TACACCTAAGCCTTCGTCGGCAGCGTCAGATGTGTATAAGAGACAGGCCTGCCCTTCGCAGGGGTGGCAGGGAAAGGCTACATTGCGGGCCCATCCTGGGAACTCCACACCATGAAGCAGCAACCCCAACTCGAACTCGACGACGTCAAGCGCATCGCGGCCGCCGCCGAAGCCCATGCGCGCCAGAACCACTGGGCGGTGTCCATCGCCATCGTCGACGCCGGCGGCCACCTGCTGTGGTTGCAGCGCCTGGACGGCGCCGCGCCCATCTCCGCGCAGATCGCCCCGGCCAAGGCGCAGACCTCGGCGCTCGGCCGGCGGGAATCCAAGGTCTACGAGGACATGATCAACCAGGGGCGAGCCTCCTTCCTGTCCGCGCCGGGCCTGCAGGGGCTGCTGGAGGGCGGCGTGCCCATCCTGGTGGATGGCCAATGCGCCGGCGCGGTGGGCGTGAGCGGGGTCAAGTCCAGCGAAGACGTGGAAATCGCGAAGGCCGGCATCGCGGCACTTTGAGCGTCACGGCGCGGTCACGAAGCGTCGGTACTAACCCCAGTCGGCTATACTTGATGGGTTTACCTGAACCCACCTCGCTGCCCGGCGCAAACCCCTCGGTTTCTACAAGTTGACCTGTCCCAGGACGGGTTGATGCTGGGCACGCGCCCCACTTGCGGAGACCTTTGTGCTGGCTGACCTGCTCCACCCCCCTCAAGCAATCCTGGCATTGGCGGATGGGACGGTGTTCCGAGGCCAGGCCATCGGCGCCGCGGGCCAGACGGTCGGTGAAGTCGTGTTCAACACGGCGCTGACCGGCTACCAGGAAATCCTGACCGATCCCAGCTACTGCCGGCAGATCGTCACGCTGACCTACCCGCATGTCGGCAGCTATGGCATCAGCGACGAGGATGTCGAGGCCGGCAAGGTCTTTGCCGCCGGCCTCGTCATCAAGGACCTGCCGCTGCGCGCCTCCAACTTCCGTTCCGGCAAGACCCTCGACGCCTACCTGCGCGAGCAGGGCACGGTGGCCATCGCCGGCCTGGACACGCGGCGCCTGACGCGCCTGCTGCGCACCAAGGGTGCCCAGAACGGCTGCATCCTCGCGCTGCCGGCCGGCCAGGCCCTGACACAGACCGACATCGACGAGGCTGTGGCGCAGGCCAAGGCTGCGCCGTCGATGGCCGGCCTGGACCTGGCCAAGGTCGTCAGCCGCACTGCGCCCGAGGTCTGGACGCAAACCGAGTGGAAGCTCGGCGAGGGCTATGGCACGCAGGCCAGCCCGCGCTTCCACGTGGTGGCCTACGACTTCGGCGTGAAGCTCAACATCCTGCGCATGCTGGCCGAGCGCGGCTGCAAGGTCACCGTCGTGCCGGCGCAGACGCCGGCCAGCGATGTGCTGGCGATGTCGCCGGATGGCGTCTTCCTGTCCAACGGCCCCGGCGACCCGGAACCCTGCGACTACGCCATCGAGGCCACCCGCCAACTGATCGAGTCGGGCGTGCCGGTCTTCGGCATCTGCCTGGGCCACCAGATCCTGGCGCTGGCGTCGGGGGCCAAGACCTTCAAGATGAAGTTCGGCCACCACGGCGCCAACCACCCGGTCAAGGACCTGGACAGCGGCCGCGTCGGCATCACCAGCCAGAACCACGGCTTCGCGGTCGACCCCGACACGCTGCCCGCCCACCTGCGCGCCACGCACATCAGCCTGTTCGACGGCACGCTGCAGGGCATCGCGCGCACGGACAAGCCGGCGTTCAGCTTCCAGGGCCACCCGGAAGCCAGCCCGGGCCCGCATGACATCGCCTACCTGTTCGACCGTTTCATCGGCCTGATGTCCAAGGCCTGAGGACGCGCAGATGTTCGGCATCACCGACCTCGGCACCTTCCTGGCGGCAGCGATCTTCATCATCCTGCTGCCCGGGCCCAACTCGCTGTACGTGCTGTCCGTGGCCGCACAGCGCGGGGTGCGCGCGGGTTACACGGCGGCCTGCGGCGTGTTCGTGGGCGACACGGTGCTGATGACGGCGGCCGCCGCCGGCGGCGCGTCGCTGCTGATGGCCAGCCCGCAGATCTTCTTCGTCGTGAAGATGGTCGGCGCGGTCTACCTGGGCTGGATCGGCCTGCAACTGCTGCGCGGTGCGATCGGCACCTGGCGCGGCGAGGCCAAGGTCGAAGAGGCGCCGCGCGCCGTCGACGCCAGCCAGCCGTTCAAGAAGGCGCTGGTCGTCAGCCTGCTGAACCCCAAGGCCATCGCCTTCCTGCTGTCGTTCTTCATCCAGTTCGTCGATCCGGCCTACCCGACACCGGCGCTGACCTTCCTGATCCTGGGCAGCATCATCCAGGTGCTCAGCTTTCTCTACCTCTCGACGCTGATCTTCGCCGGCGCCCGCCTGGCGGCGGCCTTCCGTGCGCGGCGTCGACTCGCTGGCGCGGCCAACGCTGGCGTCGGTGCACTTTTCGTTGGGTTCGGGGCCAAGCTGGCCACGGCCACGCTCTAAGCAGACTCGCAAGCCATGCCAAAACGTACAGACCTCAAGAGCATCCTCATCATCGGCGCCGGCCCGATCATCATCGGCCAGGCCTGCGAGTTCGACTACTCCGGCGCACAGGCCTGCAAGGCGCTGCGCGAGGAGGGCTACAAGGTCATCCTGGTGAACAGCAACCCGGCGACCATCATGACGGACCCGGACACCGCGGACGTCACCTACATCGAGCCGATCACCTGGCAGGTGGTTGAGAAGATCATCGCCAAGGAGCGCCCGGACGCGGTGCTGCCGACCATGGGCGGCCAGACCGCGCTGAACTGCGCGCTGGACCTGCACAAGCATGGCGTGCTGGCCAAGTACGGCGTCGAGATGATCGGCGCCAACGAGGTCGCCATCGAGAAGGCCGAGGACCGTCTGAAGTTCAAGGACGCGATGACCAAGATCGGCCTGGGCTCGGCCAAGTCGGGCATCGCGCACACGCTGGAAGAGGCGTGGGCCGTGCAGAAGCAGATCCACGCCGAGATCGGCGGCAGCGGCTTCCCGATGGTCATCCGCCCCAGCTTCACGCTGGGCGGCACGGGCGGCGGCATCGCCTACAACCCGGAAGAGTTCGAAGAGATCTGCAAGCGCGGCCTGGACCTGTCGCCGACCAACGAGCTGCTCATCGAGGAGAGCCTGATCGGCTGGAAGGAGTACGAGATGGAGGTCGTCCGCGACAAGGCGGACAACTGCATCATCGTGTGCTCCATCGAGAACCTCGACCCGATGGGCATCCACACCGGTGACTCCATCACCGTGGCGCCGAGCCAGACGCTGTCGGACAAGGAATACCAGCTGCTGCGCAACGCGTCGCTGGCCGTGCTGCGCGAGATCGGCGTGGACACCGGCGGCTCCAACGTGCAGTTCTCCATCAACCCGAAGGACGGCCGCATGGTCGTCATCGAGATGAACCCGCGCGTGTCGCGTTCGTCGGCACTGGCATCGAAGGCCACGGGCTTTCCCATCGCCAAGGTCGCCGCCAAGCTGGCCGTGGGCTACACGCTGGACGAGCTGAAGAACGACATCACCGGTGGCGCGACGCCGGCGAGCTTCGAGCCCAGCATCGACTACGTCGTCACCAAGATCCCGCGCTTCGCCTTCGAGAAGTTCCCGATGGCCGATTCGCGCCTGACGACGCAGATGAAGTCCGTCGGCGAAGTGATGGCCATGGGCCGCACCTTCCAGGAGTCGTTCCAGAAGGCCCTGCGCGGCCTGGAGACCGGCATCGACGGCCTGACCGAGCGCTCGACCGACCGTGAGGAGATCGTGCAGGAGATCGGCGAAGCCGGCCCCGAGCGCATCCTGTTCCTGGCCGATGCCTTCCGCATCGGCATGACGCTGGACGAGATCTACGAAGAGACCGCGGTGGACCCGTGGTTCCTCGCGCAGATCGAGCAGCTGGTCCAGATCGAAGGCGACCTGAAGGGCCGTTCGATTGAATCCATCACCGAGGCCGAGCTGCGCCTGCTCAAGACCAAGGGCTTCTCGGACAAGCGCCTGGCCAAGCTGCTGGGCACCAACCAGCACGCCGTGCGCGAACGTCGTGTGGCGCTGAATGTGCGCCCGGTCTACAAGCGCGTGGACACCTGCGCGGCCGAGTTCTCGACGCAGACGGCCTACATGTACTCCACGTACGAAGGTGTCGACGCCGAGTGCGAGGCCGCGCCGACCGACAAAAAGAAGATCATGGTGCTGGGCGGTGGCCCGAACCGCATCGGCCAGGGCATCGAGTTCGACTACTGCTGCGTGCACGCCGCGCTCGCGATGCGCGAGGACGGCTACGAGACGCTGATGGTCAACTGCAACCCCGAGACCGTCTCGACCGACTACGACACGTCGGACCGCCTGTACTTCGAGCCGGTCACGCTGGAAGACGTGCTGGAGATCGTCGACAAGGAAAAGCCGGTCGGCGTCATCGTGCAGTACGGCGGCCAGACGCCGCTCAAGCTCGCACTGGACCTGGAGCGTGCAGGCGTGCCCATCATCGGTACGACGCCCGATTCCATCGACATCGCCGAGGACCGCGAGCGCTTCCAGAAGCTGCTGCACGAGCTGGGCCTGAAGCAGCCGCCCAACCGCACCGCGCGCACCGAAGAGCAGGCCGTCACGCTGGCCAATGAGATCGGCTACCCGCTGGTCGTGCGCCCCAGCTACGTGCTGGGCGGCCGGGCGATGGAGATCGTGCATGGCGACAAGGACCTGGAGCGCTACATGCGCGAGGCCGTGCGCGTGTCCGAGAAGTCGCCGGTGCTGCTGGACCGCTTCCTGGAAGACGCCGTCGAGGTGGACGTGGACTGCATCGCCGATGCGGTGGGCGACGTGATGATCGGCGGCATCATGGAACACATCGAGGCGGCCGGCATCCACAGCGGCGACTCGGCCTGCTCGCTGCCGCCGTACACGCTGGCCGCCGACCTGCAGGACGAGCTGCGCCGCCAGACCGCGGCCATGGCCAAGGCCCTCAAGGTCGTGGGCCTGATGAACGTGCAGTTCGCCATCCAGGGCGAGGTGACCCAGGGTCTGGCGGCCTGCACGGTCTACGTGCTGGAAGTGAACCCGCGCGCGTCGCGCACGGTGCCCTACGTCTCCAAGGCGACCGGCCAGCAACTCGCCAAGATCGCGGCCCGCTGCATGGCCGGCCAGAAGCTCACGGACCAGCGCGACCGCAAGGGCCGCGTGCCGGCCGAGGTGATTCCGCCGTACTTCAGCGTCAAGGAAGCCGTTTTCCCGTTCAACAAGTTCCCCGGCGTGGACCCCATCCTCAGCCCCGAGATGCGTTCGACCGGTGAGGTGATGGGCTCGGCCAAGACCTTCGGCGAGGCCATGCTGAAGAGCCAGATCGGCGCCGGTTCGCGCCTGCCGCGTTCGGGCAATGTGCTGATCACCGTCAAGAGCGGTGACAAGGCACGCGCCGTCGCCATCGCCAGGGACCTGCACGAGCTGGGCTTCGGCATCGTCGCGACCAAGGGCACGGCCGCGGCCATCGCGGAAGCCGGCGTGCCGGTCAAGCTGATCAACAAGATCAAGGACGGCCGGCCGCACATCGTCGACGCGCTCAAGGGCGGCGACATCCAGCTGGTCTTCACGACGGTGGACGAGACCCGCACGGCCATCGCCGACAGCCGCTACATCCGCCAGGCGGCGCTGGCCAACCGCGTGACCTACTACACGACGATGGCCGGCTGCGAGGCCGCGGTGGAAGGCATGAAGCACCGGGACGGGTTGCTCGTGCAGTCGCTGCAGGAACTGCACGCCGAGCTGAGCTGAGCGGCGCCGTTTCAGCGTAAACCCACATCGCGGGGCGATGGGGCGTTGACGCTAAAATGCGTCCAACATTTCCGCCGCAGCAGCCCGGACGCCCCGGGGTGCAGCGGCGGAACTCTTTTGTCTTTCAAGGTTTGAGATGAGCACGATCCCCCTGACCAAGCGCGGCGCCGAAAAGCTGAAGGAAGAGCTGCACCGGCTCAAGACCGTGGAGCGCCATGCGGTGATCCAGGCGATCGCCGAAGCGCGTGCCCAGGGCGATCTGAGCGAGAACGCCGAGTACGACGCAGCCAAGGACAAGCAGGGCTTCATCGAGGGCCGCATCCTGGAGATCGAGGGCAAGCTGGCCGCCGCGCAGATCATCGACCCCGCGGCGCTGGACGCCGGCGGCCGCGTGGTGTTCGGCGCCACGGTGGACCTGGAAGAAGAAGCCAGCGGCGCCGAGGTGACCTACCAGATCACCGGCGACGACGAGGCCGACATCAAGCTAGGCCGCATCTCGGTGGGCTCGCCGATCGCGCGTGCGCTGATCGGCAAGGAAGCCGGCGACGTGGCCGAGGTGCAGGCCCCGGGCGGCATCAAGCGCTACGAGATCGTCGAAGTCCGCTACGAATGACCCGCGCCCTGCCAGCCTCGTCGTCTCCTTCGGTGGCAGCGGGTCGGTAAGGCACGACGGAGCGCCGATGTTCTTCAGAATTCAGAGCCTGCTGGCCGCCCTGTGGGGCGGCTTTTTGCTGTGCGTGGCGTTTGCCGCGGCGCCCAGCGCGTTCGCCGTGCTGGAGCGCGCACAGGCCGGTGCGCTGGTCGGGCGGCTGTTCGGCATCGAGGCCCGCGTCAGCCTGGCGGCAGCGTTGATCCTGATGCTGCTGGAGCGTCGCCTGACGCGTGATGCCGTGGAGGCGGGCGCGGCGCGCAGCCAGTTTTCCGCGCCACTGCTGCTGCCGGCCGTGGCGTTGTTCTGCACGGTGGCCGGCTACTACGGCCTGCAGCCCTTGATGGCCGATGCCCGCAGTGGCACGGGCGTGGCTTCCTTCGCGGCGCTGCACGGCGCCTCGCTGGCGTTCTTTGCGGTCAAGGGCCTGGCCGTGCTGGCCCTGGCCTGGCAGCTCAGTCGGCCACGTTTTTCTTGACGCTGGTCATGCGGCGCTTCTTGGCGCGCTTGATCTCGCCGCCCTGGGTCACGCGCTCGTTGCCCATGACCTTGACCTTGCTGACCTGCGGTCGGGCATTGCCGCTCTTGGAGAACTTGACGATCTTCACCACCCGCGGGCCCGGCATCGCGTCGTCGCGCTCGGCGCGCACCTTCTCCGGCATGGGGCGCCACAGCACCAGCAGCTTGCCGATGTGCTGGATGGGTGCGGCGTTCAGTTCGTCGCAGAGCTGAGCCAGCATCGCCTCGCGGGCCGTGCGGTCGTCGCCCAGCACCCGCACCTTGATCAGGCCGTGGGCGTTGAGGGCGGCATCGGTTTCCTTGACGACGGCCGGGGTGAGTCCGTCGCCGCCGATCATCACGACGGGGTCGAGATGGTGGGCGTCGGCGCGTTTGTCCTTGCGATGGGCAGGGGTCAGGTTGATTTGAGGCATCCGCCTATTATCGTTTCGCATGAAAACTCAGACGAAAAGCAAGAAGCTCAACAAGGCGTGGTTGAACAACCATGTCAGCGATCCCTATGTGCAGCAGGCCCAGAAGGACGGCTACCGCTCGCGCGCGGCCTACAAGCTCAAGGAGATCGACGAGGAGCTCAAGCTGATCCGCCCGGGCCAGGTGGTGGTCGACCTGGGCGCCACGCCGGGGGCCTGGAGCCAGTACCTGCGCCGCCGTTTTGCGCCCACGGAGGCAGGGCGGGGTGGGGCCGCCGTGGGCCAGCTCAACGGCAGCATCATTGCGCTGGACCTGCTGGACTTCGAGCCCATCGAGGGGGTGCAGTTCATCCAGGGTGACTTTCAGGATGAGGCGGTCTACGCCCAGCTGGAAGCCGCGCTGGCGGGCCGACCGGTGGACGTGGTGGTCTCCGACATGGCCCCCAACCTGTCGGGCATCGCGTCCACGGACGCGGCGCGCATTTCCAATCTGGTCGAGCTGGCGGTGGATTTTGCCGGCCAGCACCTGAAGCCGGACGGTTCGCTGGTGGCCAAGGTGTTCCATGGCAGCGGTTACAACGAGCTGGTGGAACTGTTCCGGGCGCGCTTCAAGACGGTCAAGGCGGTGAAGCCCAAGGCCTCCCGGATCCGCTCTTCCGAGACTTTTCTCGTCGGCATGGGGTTGAAAAACCGCTGATTACAGGGGTGACCCCCTTGCCGAGCCTAAAATCGTCCCCACTGTCCTGAAACCCGCGCTGGGCCATCAGGGCCAAGGAGTCGCAGTGAACAATCAATGGTTTTCGAAGTTCGCCGTCTGGATCGTGATCGCGCTGGTGCTGTTCACGGTCGTCAAGCAGTTTGGCGGGGCGACGGCACCGGGCAATCAAATCGGTTACTCGGAGTTCCTCGATGAGGTGCAGGCGCGCCGCATCAAGCAGGTCACGTTGACCGAGGGGGGCGCCAGCGGCGCCGAGATCCTGGCCGAGACCACCGACGGCAAGAAGTTGCGCGTGACCGCCACCTACCTGGACCGCGGCCTGATCGGCGACCTGCGCAACAACGGCATCAAGTTCGACGTCAAGCCGCGCGAGGAGCAGAGCTTCCTGATCAGCATGCTGATCAACTGGACGCCCATGCTGCTGCTGATCGGCGTGTGGGTCTACTTCATGCGCCAGATGCAAGGCGGCGGCAAGGGCGGGGCGTTCAGCTTCGGCAAGAGCAAGGCCCGCATGCTGGATGAAGCCAGCAACACCATCACCTTCGCGGACGTCGCTGGTTGCGATGAGGCCAAGGAAGAGGTCAAGGAGTTGGTCGACTTCCTGAAGGACCCGCAGAAGTTCCAGAAGCTGGGTGGCCGCATCCCGCGCGGCGTGCTGATGGTCGGCCCTCCGGGCACCGGCAAGACGCTGCTGGCCAAGTCCATCGCCGGCGAGGCCAAGGTGCCGTTCTTCACGATCTCGGGTTCCGACTTCGTCGAGATGTTCGTTGGCGTCGGCGCGGCCCGCGTGCGCGACATGTTCGAGCAGGCCAAGAAGAGCGCGCCCTGCATCATCTTCATCGACGAAATCGACGCCGTCGGCCGCCATCGCGGCGCCGGCCTGGGCGGTGGCAACGACGAGCGCGAGCAGACGTTGAACCAGATGCTGGTCGAGATGGACGGCTTCGACACCAACCTCGGCGTCATCGTCATCGCGGCCACCAACCGCCCGGACATCCTGGACCCGGCGCTGCTGCGCCCCGGCCGCTTCGACCGCCAGGTCTACGTGACGCTGCCGGACATCCGCGGCCGCGAGCAGATCCTGAACGTGCACATGCGTAAGGTGCCCATCGGACAGGACGTTAATGCGTCCATCCTGGCCCGCGGCACGCCCGGCATGAGCGGTGCCGACCTCGCCAACCTCGTCAACGAGGCGGCGCTGTTCGCGGCGCGTCGTGGCGGCCGGCTGGTCGAGATGATCGACTTCGAGCGCGCCAAGGACAAGCTCTACATGGGCCCCGAGCGCAAGAGCATGGTCATGACCGAGGACGAGAAGCGTGCCACCGCGTACCACGAGTCCGGTCACGCCATCGTCGCCGAGATGCTGCCGGGCACCGACCCGGTCCACAAGGTCACCATCATGCCGCGCGGCCGCGCGCTGGGCGTGACGTGGCAGTTGCCCGAGCGCGACCAGCACAGCCTGTACTTCAAGCAGATGCTCAACAGCATCAGCATCATGTTCGGTGGCCGTATCGCCGAGGACCTGTTCGTCCACGACATCTCCACCGGCGCCTCCAACGACTACGAGCGCGCCACTCGCATGGCCCGCGACATGGTCACGCGCTATGGCATGAGCGAGGCGCTGGGCCCGATGGTGTATGCCGAGAACGAGGGCGAGGTCTTCCTCGGCCGCAGCATGACCAAGACGGCCAACATCAGCGAGAGCACGCAGCAGAAGGTCGACAGCGAGATCCGCCGCATCCTCGACGAGCAGTACGCCGTCGCGCAGAAGATCCTGGAAGCGAACCGCGACAAGGTCGAGGCGATGACCGAGGCGCTGATGAAATGGGAAACCATCGATCGCGACCAGATCCTCGACATCATGGCCGGCCGTCCTCCGCGTGCGCCCGATGACAAGCCGACGCCCAGCGGCGGCCCGACCGGTGGCACCCCGCCGGTCAGCACCGACGGCGCACCGGCCGCGGCCTGAGCATCACAGACCCGACGGGCCCGGCTTGACCGGGCCTTTTTCATTTCGGAACGACCCTCATGCATTGGCAGACCCGGCGCTTTCGCATCGACCTGAGCCGCCCGCGGGTGATGGGCATCGTCAACGTGACGCCCGACTCCTTCTCCGATGGCGGCCGGCATGACGATGCCCGCCGTGCCATCGCCCATTGCGAGCGGCTGCTTGCCGAAGGGGCCGACATCCTCGACCTGGGCGGCGAATCGACCCGGCCGGGCGCGCCCAGGGTGGATGCCGAGCAGGAATGGGCGCGGCTGGCCGAAGTACTGGCCGCGGCCGTCACGCTGGGCGCGCCGATCTCCATCGACACCTACAAGCCCGAGGTCATGCGGCGCGCGCTGGATGCCGGCGCGGACATCGTCAACGATGTGCAGGCGCTGCAGATGCCCGGCGCGTTGGCCGCCGTGGCGGGCAGCGGGGCGGGCATCTGCCTGATGCACATGCGTGGCGAGCCGGCATCGATGATGGACCTGGCCGGCTACGACGACGTGGTGGCCGAGGTGGGCGCCTTCCTGGCCGAACGTGCGCGGGTGGCGGTCGATGCCGGCGTCCCGGCCGACTGCATTGCGCTGGACCCGGGCTACGGGTTCGCGAAGACCGCAGCCCACAACCTGCAGTTGCTGGCCGGGCAGCAGCGGCTCGCCGCGCTGGGCTACCCCTTGCTGGTGGGGTGGTCGCGCAAGCGCACGCTGGGCGACATCACCGGCCGCGGCGTCGATGACCGGCTGGCCGCCAGCCTGGCTGCCGCGCTGCGGGCCGTCGGCGCCGGCGCGCAGGTGGTGCGGGTCCACGATGTCGCTGCCACCGTGGACGCGCTCAAGGTCTGGCATGCGGTCGATGCGGCGACAATCGGCGCCATCCAATAAGAGGAATATCGCGATGAGCCGCAAGTATTTCGGCACCGATGGCATCCGGGGCACCGTCGGCCAATCCCCCATCACGCCGGACTTCATGCTGCGCCTGGGCCATGCGGTGGGCCGCGTGCTGCGCAAGGCCAACCCGCGCCCGACCGTGCTGATCGGCAAGGACACGCGGATCTCTGGTTACATGATCGAGTCGGCGCTGGAGGCCGGCTTTGCGTCTGCAGGCGTCAATGTGCTGTTGACCGGCCCGCTGCCGACGCCGGGCGTGGCCTATCTCACGCGCGCGCTGCGCCAGGACCTGGGCGTCGTCATCAGCGCCTCGCACAACCCGTTTGCCGACAACGGCATCAAGTTCTTCTCCGCCAAGGGGGAGAAGCTGCCCGACGCCTGGGAGCAGGCCGTCGAGGCCGCCCTGGACGAGGCCCCGCAGTGGGTCGATTCGGCGAACCTGGGCCGCGCCAAGCGCCTGGAAGACGCCCGCGGCCGCTACATCGAGTTCTGCAAGAACAGCTTCGGGTCCGACCTGACGCTCAAGGGCCTCAAGATCGTGGTCGATGCCGCCCATGGCGCGGCCTACCACGTGGCGCCCGACGTCTTCCACGAGCTGGGCGCCGAGGTGGTGGCCATCGGCTGCAAGCCCGACGGCTTCAACATCAACGCCGGTTTCGGGGCGACATCGCCGGGGGCGCTGGTCGAGGCGGTCAAGACGCATGGCGCGGACTACGGCATCGCGCTGGACGGCGATGCGGACCGGCTGCAGTTCGTGGATGCCAGCGGACGGCTCTACAACGGCGACGAACTGCTCTACGCCATGGTGACCGACCGGCTGAGCCAGGGCCTGCGCGTGCCTGGCGCGGTCGGTACGCTGATGACCAACATGGCGGTCGAGCTGGCGCTGCGTGCACGTGACGTCGAATTCGTGCGCGCCAAGGTGGGTGACCGCTACGTGCTGGAAGAACTGGCCGCACGTGGCTGGCAGCTGGGCGGCGAGGGTTCCGGCCATCTGCTGGCGCTGGACAAGCACACCACCGGTGACGGCATCGTCAGTGCGCTGCTGGTCTTGCAGTCGGTCTCGCGCAGCGGTCGCAGCCTGGCCGAGCAGCTGCAAGGGGTGGACCTGTTCCCGCAGACGCTGATCAACGTGCGGCTGACTGCCGGGCAGGACTGGAAGAGCAGCGTGGGCCTGGCGCGCGAGCAGGCCGCTGTCACGGCCGAACTGGGTGACCGGGGGCGGGTGCTGATCCGCGCTTCGGGCACGGAGCCGCTGCTGCGCGTCATGGTGGAGGCCTCGGACGCCGCACTGGCGCAACGCTGCGCCCAACGTCTGGCGGATGCCATCGCGGGTTGAGCTTCGCCCCATGCCAGCCAAGAGCCGCCGCAGGGCGGCTTTTTGTTGCGCGGCAGTTGTCTGCGACAAAGATGACAAGGCAGTGAAGCTTCGTGACAGTGTCACAAGGCCCTTCTCGGACCTTCCCTTCCCCTGAAGGACGCAGTCAAATCAGCCGCATCGTGACGGCCCAAGTCACCGAATCGTCACATTGGGTCCCTACGATGACGAACGTCGTCAAAACCCGCTTGCGGAAGGTATTTCAGATGAACTTTGTCCAGGTCAGCAAGTCGCTCGCCCTCGTCGCGGGCCTGTTCGGTGCCCAGGCGGTCCTCGCCCAGGACGTGACCGGTGCCGGCGCCACCTTCCCGGCGCCCATCTACGCCAAGTGGGCCGACGCCTACAACAAGGCCACCGGCGCGCGCATCAACTACCAGTCGGTCGGCTCCGGCGCCGGCATCAAGCAGATCAAGGCCAAGACGGTGGACTTCGGTGCCTCCGACATGCCGCTGAAGGACGAGGACCTGGCCAAGGACGGCCTGGTGCAGTTCCCCACCGTCATTGGCGGCGTCGTGCCCGTCATCAATGTCAAGGGCATCGCCCCGGGCCAGCTGAAGCTGACCGGTCCCGTGCTCGCCGACATCTACCTCGGCAAGATCACCAAGTGGGATGACGCTGCGATCGCCGCGCTGAACCCGGGTGTTTCCCTGCCCGATGCGGCCATCGCGCCGGTGGCCCGCGCCGACGGTTCGGGCACCACCTTCATCTTCACGAACTACCTGTCCAAGGTCAGCGAGTCCTGGAAGAGCCAGGTCGGCGAAGGTACGACGGTCAAGTGGCTGGCGGGCACGGCTGGCAAGGGCAACGAGGGCGTCGCCGCCTTCGTGCAGCGCCTGCCCAATTCCATCGGCTACGTCGAGTACGCCTATGTGAAGCAGAACAAGATGAACTACGTTCAGCTGAAGAACAAGGACGGCCAGTGGGTCAACCCCAGCGACGACGCCTTCAAGGCCGCCGCTGCCGGCGCCGACTGGAACAAGACCTTCTATCAGATCACGACGGACCAGCCGGGCAAGACGGCCTGGCCGCTGACCAACCCGACCTACATCCTGATGTACAAGTCGCAGGACAAGGCCGCCAACGCCAGTGCCGTGCTGAAGTTCTTCGAGTGGGCATTCGTCAACGGCGACAAGATGGCCGACGAACTGGACTACGTGCCGCTGCCGAACTCGGTGAAGGACCTGGTTCGCAAGCAGTGGGCCGACCAGATCAAGGACACGGCCGGCAAGCCGATCGCGTTCAAGTGAACCCAGGGCGCGACTGACCACATTCAGGCAAGCCCGGCCCCGCCGGGCTTTGCCCTGTGTAAGCCGCCCTTTTTCTGACCTGACCTACCGGAGGTGCCTTGGCAGCCATCCTTCCAGCCGGCGATGCCGGTGTCGAACGCAGTGAGCCGCAGACCGCGCCGATGAGCCCCAAGCCGCAACGCCGCCGCGTCGCCCCCTGGGCCGATTCGCTGTTCGCCGTCCTGTCTCAGGGTGCCGCCTGGCTGACGCTGGCCCTGATGGTCGGCATCATCGGTTCGCTGGTCGTCGGTGCTGCGCCTGCGCTGCAGGCCTTTGGCCTCGGTTTCCTGACCAGTGCGGAATGGGACCCGGTGCAGGAGAAGTTCGGCGGCCTGGTGATGATCTATGGCACGCTTGCGAGCTCCTTCATCGCGCTGCTCATCGCCGTGCCGGTGAGCTTCGGCATCGCGATCTTCCTGACCGAGCTGTCGCCCAGCTGGCTCAAGCGGCCGCTCGGCATCGCCATCGAGCTGCTGGCTGCCGTGCCCTCCATCGTCTACGGCATGTGGGGCCTGCTGGTGTTCGGCCCCATCCTGGCCACCTTCGTGCAGGCCCCGCTGCAGGCCATGTTCACCGGCGTGCCCTTCATCGGCGCGCTGTTCTCCGGCCCGCCGGTGGGCATCGGCATCCTGTCGGCCGGCATCATCCTGGCGATCATGATCATCCCCTTCATCGCCTCGGTGATGCGCGACGTCTTCGACGTCACGCCGCCGATGCTGAAGGAAAGCGCCTACGGGCTGGGTGCCACGACCTGGGAGGTCGTCTCGCGTGTCGTGCTGCCCTACACCAAGACCGGGGTGGTCGGCGGCATCATGCTGGGCCTGGGGCGGGCCCTGGGCGAGACGATGGCGGTCACCTTCGTCATCGGCAACATGAACCAGCTCAATTCGCTGTCCGTCTTCGAGGCGGCCAACAGCATCACATCCACGCTTGCCAACGAATTCGCCGAGGCCGGCGAGGGCCTGCACCAGGCCTCGCTGATGTACCTGGGCCTGGTGCTCTTCCTGATCACCTTCATCGTGCTGTCCATCTCCAAGCTGCTGCTGCTGCGCCTCAAGAGGAACGAAGGAGCCCGCTCATGAGCACCCCCCTCGACGCCCGCCGCCTGGCCATGCATGCCAAGCGCAAGCGCATGAATGCGGTGGCGCTGGCGCTGTCGCTAGGCGCCATGGCCTTCGGCGTGTTCTGGCTGATCTGGATACTGTTCGAGACCATCTACCTGGGCATCGGCGGCCTCACCTGGGCCACCTTCACCGAGATGACGCCGCCGCCGCAAGGCGAGGGCGGTGGCCTGGCGAACGCGCTGTTCGGCAGCCTGGTCATGGTGGGCCTGGCGACGCTGGTCGGCACGCCGGTCGGCATCCTGGCCGGCGTCTACCTGGCCGAGTACGGCCAGAAGACCTGGCTGGGCAGCGCCGTGCGCTTCATCAACGACATCCTGCTGTCGGCGCCTTCCATCGTCATCGGCCTGTTCGTCTACGCCGTGGTGGTGGCCAAGCTGAAGAGCTTCTCCGGCATGGCCGGTGCGCTGGCGCTGGCGCTGCTGGTGATCCCGGTCGTCATCCGCACGACCGAGAACATGCTCAGCCTGGTGCCCAACGCGCTGCGCGAGGCGGCCTATGCGCTGGGCACTCCCAAGTGGAAGGTGATCCTGGCCATCACACTGAAGGCGGCCCGCGCCGGCGTCATCACCGGCATCCTGCTGGCCCTGGCCCGCGTGTCCGGCGAGACGGCGCCGCTGCTGTTCACGGCGCTGTCCAACCAGTTCTGGACCAGCGACCTCAGCGCCCCGATGGCCAGCCTGCCGGTGACCATCTTCAAGTTCGCGATGAGCCCCTACGAGAACTGGCAGAAGCTGGCCTGGGCCGGCGTCTTCCTGATCACGCTGGGGGTGCTGCTGCTGAACATCCTGGCCCGCGTGCTCTTCAAGAACAAACACTAAGGACCCCCGATCATGGACGCCAAGATCGAAACGCCCGTGGGCGAGCGCGCCAAGCTGTCGGTGCGCAACCTGAACTTCTACTACGGCAGCTTCCATGCGCTGAAGAACATCAACCTCGACATCCCCGAGAAGAAGGTCACCGCCTTCATCGGCCCGTCGGGCTGCGGCAAGAGCACGCTGCTGCGCACGCTCAACCGCATGTTCGAGCTCTACCCCGAGCAGCGCGCCGAGGGGCAGATCCTGCTCGACGGCGAGGACATCCTCGCGAGCAAGGACGATGTCTCGCTGATCCGCGCCAAGGTCGGCATGGTGTTCCAGAAGCCCACGCCCTTCCCGATGTCGATCTACGACAACATCGCCTTCGGCGTGAAGCTGTTCGAGACGCTGCCGCGCGTCGAGATGGACGAGCGCGTGGAATGGGCTCTGAAGAAGGCCGCGCTCTGGACCGAGGTCAAGGACAAGCTCAACCAGAGCGGCGCCGGCCTGTCCGGCGGCCAGCAGCAGCGCCTGTGCATCGCACGCGGCATCGCGATCAAGCCCGAGGTGCTGCTGCTCGATGAGCCCTGCTCGGCGCTGGACCCGATCTCCACCGGCAAGATCGAGGAGCTCATCCACGAGCTCAAGAGCGACTACACGGTGGCCATCGTGACGCACAACATGCAGCAGGCCGCGCGCTGCTCGGACTACACCGCCTACATGTACCTCGGCGACCTGATCGAGTTCGGCCCCACGGCCGAGCTGTTCATGAAGCCCAAGCGCAAGGACACCGAGGACTACATCACCGGCCGCTTCGGCTGATCAAGGAGGACGGCATGGTTGACAAGCATCTTTCGACCCAATTCGACGCCGAGCTCAGCGGCATTTCCACCCGCGTGCTCGAGATGGGCGGCCTGGTCGAGGCCCAGGTGGCCCAGGCCGTGCAGGCCCTGGGCGACTTCAGCTCCGAATCGGCCGACGAAGTCCTGGCCCGCGAAGGCCGCGTCAATGCGATGGAGATCGAGATCGACCGCGATCTCTCCACCATCATCGCGCGCCGCCAGCCGACGGCCCGCGACCTGCGGCTGCTGATCGCGATCTCCAAGAGCATCGCCAACCTGGAGCGCGTCGGCGACGAGGCCGCGCGCATCGCGCGCACCGTGCAGCGCTTGGTCGCCAGCGGCGTCTCCAGCCGCATGCGGGTGCCGATGTCCGATCTGGCCTACGAGGCCGAACTGGCCACCGGCCAGCTGCGCAAGGCGCTCGACGCCTTCGCCCGCCTGGACGTGGAGCGCGCGCTCGACGTGCTCAAGCACGACGACGAGATCGACAAGGAGTTCGACGGCCTGCTGCGCAAGCTCATCACCTACATGATGGAAGACCCGCGGACCATCTCCTCGTCCATCGACCTGGTCTTCGTCGCCAAGGCCATCGAGCGCGTGGGCGACCATGCCAAGAACCTGGCCGAGGTCATCATCTACGTCGTCAAGGGCCAGGACGTGCGTCACAACACGCCCGAAGCCGTCGAGACCATGGTGAGGTAACGGCCCACCCCCCACCCGGCTTCGCCGGCCCCGCCAAGGGGCGCCGCTGGTGGCCCGGCCAAGCCGGTGCCACGGCGGCTGCAGAGCCCTGCACTACACATCGGACCGAGAAAGCTTATCTATGAGTCGAATCCTGGTCGTGGAAGACGAATCGGCGATCGCCGAGCTGATCTCCATCAACCTGCGCCACGCAGGCTTTGAAGTCACGCTGGCTGGCAGCGCCACCCAGGCGCAGTACGAGGTGGACCGCGTGCTGCCGGACCTGGTGGTGCTGGACTGGATGCTGCCCGGCCAGAGCGGCGTGGCGCTGGCCCGCCAGTGGCGCGGTGCGGCCCGCACCAAGGAGCTGCCGGTCATCATGCTGACCGCGCGGGCCGAGGAGGGCGACAAGGTCGCCGGCCTGGACGCCGGGGCCGACGACTACATCACCAAGCCGTTCTCGACCAACGAACTGCTGGCCCGCATCCGCGCCGTGCTGCGCCGCAAGGCGCCCGAGGCGCTGGACAGCGCGGTCGAGGTCGGCCCGCTGCTGCTCGACCCGGGCACACGCCGCGTCAGCCGCGACGGGCAGGAGGTCAAGCTGGGCCCCACCGAGTTCCGCCTGCTGCATTTCCTCATGACCCACCCGGAGCGCGTGCACAGCCGCTCGCAGCTGCTGGACCGTGTCTGGGGCGACCATGTGTTCATCGAGGAGCGCACCATCGACGTCCACGTCAAGCGGCTGCGCGAGGCGCTGGAGCGCGTGCAATGCGCCCGCATGATCGAGACGGTGCGCGGCGCCGGCTACCGCCTGACCCAGCAGAGCAGCGCGCTCTCCGCCTGACGCCCCCTCCCTCATGACCTGGTTGCTGTCGCGCCTGTTGATGGGCCTGGGGGCCACGCTGTTCGGCTTCGTCGTCGGCGTGGCGGTTCGCAAGGCGACGGGGTTGGACAGCCTGGGCCTGGGCTTCGGGGTCGTGGGTGGCGTGGGCCTGGTGCTGCTGGTGGACGCGGTGCGCGGGCACCGGCTGCTGGACTGGCTGCGCGGCAGCCAGCAGGACAGCGCGCCGCGCGACACCGGCCTGTGGGGCGAGCTCGGCTACCGGGTGGAGCGAGCGATGCGCGACCGCGACCGCGCGGTGGCGCGCGGCCGGCTGGACCTGGAGCAGTTCCTGTCGGCCATCGAGGCCTCGCCCAACGGTGTGCTGATGCTGGACACGCATGAGCAGATCGTCTGGTGCAACCGCGTCGCGGCAGACCATTTCGCGCTGGACCCGCAGCGCGACCTGCGCCAGCGCATCACCAATCTCGTGCGGGCACCGGCCTTCGTGGCCTACCTGCAGGCCGGGCGTTATGCCGAGCCGCTGGTGCTCGGCAATGGGCGTGGCCCAGGCACGCTGTCCATCATCGTGCGCGACTATGGCGAGGGCATGCGGCTGGTGCTGTCGCTGGACATCACCGAGCGCGTGCGCTCCGAGGCAATGCGCCGCGATTTCGTCGCCAACGTGTCGCACGAGATCCGCACGCCGCTGACGGTGCTGGCCGGCTTCATCGAGACGCTGCACACGCTGCCGCTGACGGCGGTGGAGCGCGACCGCGTGCTGGTGCTGATGAACCAGCAGACCCAGCGCATGCAGACCCTGGTGGCCGACCTGCTGACGCTGGCCCAGCTGGAGGGTAGCCCGCGCCCGGCGCCGGACCGCTGGGTGTCGCTGGACGGCCTGCTGCTGCGCATCGCGGCGGATGCCGAGGCCTTGTCGGCCGGCCGCCACCTGTTGCGCCTGAAGCCGCACACGGGGGTGGAGCTGGCCGGTATCGAGAGCGAGCTGCTCAGCGCGATCGCCAACCTCGTGACCAACGCGGTGCGCTACACGCCCGAGGGCGGCGAGGTGGAGGTGGTGTGGCGGCTGCTGGAGGACGGCAGCGGCGAGCTGACCGTGGTCGATACCGGGCCGGGCATCGCGCGCGAGCACATTCCCCGTCTGACCGAGCGCTTCTACCGCGTCGACGGCAGCCGCTCGCGCGAGACCGGCGGCACGGGCCTGGGCCTGTCCATCGTCAAGCATGTCATGCAGCGCCATGGCGGCGAGCTGATGATCCAGAGCGAGGTCGGCAAGGGCTCGCGCTTCCGGCTGATGTTCCCGGCCGCGCGCCTGCGCGGGGCGAGCGATTCAGCGCTGGGCGACGAGGCGGCGTTCGGGGTGTCGCTTACTCATCATTGACCTGCGCCACGCCGTCACTGGCGCTGCAGCAGCACCAGGCTGGCGTTGCCGCTGCGGTCCGTCGGGCGCTTCACCTGGGCGATGGCGCGCCAGCCGGGAGGTGTCGGCATGCCGGTGCTGATGATGGCGTGGCGGCACGCGGTGCGGGCCAGGTCGGCACGGCCCTCGACCTGCCAGCCGCCATGCCATTCCAGCGCGGCCAGCGTGGCCAGGTTCTGGCCCGACGCGGCCAGGCAGTTGGCGTCGGCCGGGATGCGGGCATCCAGACGGGCCACCAGCGGCACCAGGCTGCGGGCGTAGTCCAGCGGCGGCAGCAGCAGGCTCATGACCAGCAGCCAGCCCAGCGCCACCCCGCCGGCCGGCAGGGCCAGGCTCTTCCACAGCGCATGGCGGTGGCGCGCCGTGCGCCAGCGCACCAACGCCAGCCACGACAGCGTCGCGGCGACGGCCAGCAGCAGGGCCAGCAGGCTGAAGCGGGGCTCGAAGCCCTCCGCCAGCCGGCGCAGGTTGGCCAGCGGCCGCGCCGGCCAGCCGGTGTGCATCGACAGGTAGTACAGCCAGAAGAACAGCGCCGCAGCGCTGAAGAAGAACACCGAGAACCAGTCCACCGCGGCCGAGAAGCCGCGGCTCAGCGTCGGCAGCGAGAACGCCGCCAGGATGGCCAGCGAGGGCAGGGCCAGCAGCAGTGCGCGCTCGGAGGCATCCATGGTCAGGGAGGTCAGCAGCGGCACCAGCAGCGCGATGGCCGGTACCGTGATGTGGCGCCGCAGGCCATGGCGGCGCCAGCGCCACAGCGTCCACAGTGCCAGCGGGCCCGAGGGCCAGCAGAACCAGGCCAGCAGGCTCAGCATCGAGGCCGGCTCGAAGACCGGCGCGACGCGCCAGGCCCAGCCGTGGAAGGCCCAGGCCGCCAGCACCGCCAGCGTCAGCGCGGCCACCAGCCAGATGCGCTGCGCCTTGGCCTCGGCGTAGCTGGAGCGGTGGTTCAGCAGCACGCCCAGCAGCCCCAGCGCGCAGGCCACGGTCGGCGCGTCGCTGGCGGCCAGCATGGGCAATGCCAGCAGCACCGCCAGGCGCGAGCGCCAGCGGCGAAACGGTGCCGCCGCCAGGCCGTACAGGAAGACCGCCACGGCCAGCAGCTGCAGCAGCTCCGGTGTCGTCTCGTGGCCCAGCTGCAGCAGGCCCAGCGACGCCATCAGTGCCAGCAGCGCGCCGTCGGCCATCGCCCGGGCGTAGTCCACGCCGGGTGCCTCCCCACCGAAGGCGAAGGCCACCGGCTGGGCGGCCTCGGTGCGCGCCAGGTGGAAGCAGCCGTACCAGACCGCGATGAACACGCCGGCCAGCACCAGCGCGTAGGGCAGGCGGGCGGCGACCGGCGCGTCCAGGAAGGGCAGCGCCTTGATCGCCAGCGCGCCCAGCCAGTAAGGCAAGGGGCCGCCCTCGGCCGGGATGCCGGCGATGGCCGGCTGCCACCAGGGCGCATGGCCCTGGGCGATGCTGGCCATGAAGCCAAAGGCGGTCAGGTCGGCATTGCGCCAGGGCGCGCGGCCGAAGATGCCCGGCAGCAGGTAGGCCGCGCACAGCAGCAGCAGGGCCAGGCGCGGCAGGCGCTCGACGCCGCGCTCGGCGACGATGGCGGGGGTGGGTAGGTTCACGCGCGAAGAGAGGGACGGACCGGTCGGCATCATGCCGTCAAACGACCCGTGGGCAAGCAAAAAGGCGCCGGGGTGCAGCGGCCGGACGCACAAATGCAAAAGGGCAGCGAACGCTGCCCTTGGAGGTCGGCGCGGCCCGTGGGGCCGCCCACCGATTACTTCTTGATGCCGACGCGGGCGAACTTGTTGCGGAACTTCTCCACGCGGCCGCCCAGGTTGTCGATGCTCTTTTGCGTACCCGTGTAGAAGGGGTGCGACTCGCTGGTGGTTTCCAGCTTCACCAGCGGCATCTTCTTGCCGTCGATCTCAATCATTTCCTTGCTCTGGACGGTGGAACGCGTCACGAACTGGAAACCGTTGGACTGGTCGACGAACACGACGTCGCGGTAGTTGGGGTGAATGCCGTCTTTCATGGGAACCTCTTGGCTAGGTCGGGAGCCACGCCGACCGCTGTTGTGAAGCAGTGGGCGCACTTTCCGAGGTATCAGGGCGGAAAACCCGCGATTGTAGCGGGCTTCCCTGCGGTTTGGCTAGTTCGCGCTGAAGTTACCCGCCGCGCCGCATCATGTCGAAGAAGTCCAGGTTGTTCTTCGACGCCTTCATCTTCTCGAGGATGAACTCCATCGCCTCGATCTCGTCCATGTTGTAGAGCAGCTTGCGCAGGATCCAGCTCTTTTGCAGGATCTCCGGCTTCAGCAGCAGTTCCTCGCGCCGGGTGCCCGACTTGTTGATCAGGATGGACGGGTAGACGCGCTTCTCGGCCATGCGGCGCTCCAGGTGGATCTCGCAGTTGCCGGTGCCCTTGAACTCCTCGTAGATCACCTCATCCATCTTGGAGCCGGTCTCGACCAGCGCGGTGCCGATGATGGTCAGCGAGCCGCCTTCCTCGATGTTGCGCGCGGCGCCGAAGAAGCGCTTGGGGCGCTGCAGCGCATTGGCGTCCACGCCGCCGGTCAGCACCTTGCCGGAGCTGGGCAGCACGTTGTTGTAGGCACGGGCCAGGCGGGTGATGGAATCCAGCAGGATGATCACGTCCTTCTTGAGCTCCACCAGGCGCTTGGCGCGCTCGATGACCATCTCGGCCACCTGCACGTGGCGGGCGGCGGGCTCGTCGAAGGTGGAGCTGATGACCTCGCCGCGCACGGTGCGGATCATCTCGGTCACTTCCTCGGGGCGCTCGTCCACCAGCAGCACGATGAGGTGGCAGTCCGGATGGTTGGCCACCAGCGCATGTGCCAGGCTCTTCATCATCTCGGTCTTGCCGGTCTTGGGCTGCGACACGATCAGCGCACGCTGGCCTTTGCCGATGGGGGCGATCAGGTCGACGATGCGGCCGGTGATGTTCTCCTCGCCCTTGAACCCTTCACGCTCGAGCTTGAACTGCTCCTTGGGGAACAAGGGCGTCAGGTTCTCGAACATGATCTTGTTCTTGCTCTCCTCCGGCGTCTGGTTGTTGACGCGGTCGACCTTGACCAGCGCGAAGTAGCGCTCGCCGTCCTTGGGCACGCGCACCTCGCCTTCGACGAGGTCGCCGGTGTGGAGGTTGAAGCGGCGGATCTGGCTGGGGCTCAGGTAGATGTCGTCGGTGGACGCCATGTAGCTGGCCTCGATCGAGCGCAGGAAGCCGAAGCCGTCGGGCAGCACTTCGAGCACGCCGTCGCCGAAGACCTGCTCGCCGGCCTTGGCGCGCTTCTTCATGATGGCGAACATCAACTCCTGCTTGCGCAGGCGGGTGACGTTGTCGATCTCCAGCTCCTCGCCCATCTGGATCAGGGCGGAGACGTGAAGCGCTTTGAGTTCGGAAAGATGCATGGGTGAACACCCGTCAGGGGCCGCAGCGCCAGCCAAGGCGCATGCGGCGTTGTCACGGCCGCCCCGGAACAGGATCGAACGGCTGGCGCTCAAACGGCGAGCGACGCGGATTCGACGACTAACTCAGTGGTGGGAGGGGGAGCCGAGTCCACGCTGGCTGGGCATCGGGGCCCGGGGCGTGTTGGCTTTGGCTGCTGCGGCGGGGCGTCTGTTGGCGCTGGACCCGCTACAGCAGTTGAACGCGATTATAGGTTCGCGTCGATGAAGGCGGTCAACTGGGCCTTGGACAGGGCGCCGACCTTGGTCGCGGCCAGCTGGCCGTCCTTGAACAGCATCAGCGTCGGGATGCCGCGGATGCCGAACTTCGCGGGCACCTCGCGGTTCTCGTCGACGTTCATCTTGGCGATCTGCAGCTTGTCACCGTAGCCGGTGGCGACCTCGTCCAGGATGGGCGCGATCATCTTGCAGGGACCGCACCACTCGGCCCAGTAGTCGACCAGCACGGGCTTGCCCGACTGGATGACGTCGGCGTCGAAGGACGCGTCGGAAACATGTTTGATCAGTTCGCTGCTCATGGGAGGATTCCTTGGCCTCAAAGGGTGGGCGATCACCACCGGGGGCGTCGCCCGAATAGGCAAAATCATTGTGACATAGCCACTTTGCCCGGACGGTCACGAGGGTGACCGAAGCGGTGGCACACCTGTGGGCGGGAGGCCCGGATTGCAATCCATCAAGCTGGGCCTGGGGCCCGCGGAAGACAACGAGGGCTTCTGGCGCCGTGTGGCGGCCGTCAGTACCGATTGGCTTCACGGCCAGGGCGCCGCGGTGCGCGACGCCGTGCTGCTGCTGCCCTTTGCCCAGCAGATCGCGCCGGCGCGGCGCGCCTGGCTGGCCCACGGCGGCTGGCAGCCGCGCATCACCACCAGCCGCAGCCTGGCCTCGACGCTGGGCCCGACGCCGCTGGCGTCGCCCGACCAGCTGTCCGGCGATGCGGCCATCGACGCCTTCACCGCCGACCGCCTGCTGGCCGGCCAGAGCTGGGTGCAGCCCGTCAAGCGCAGCAGCCCGCGTGACTACCGCGTGGCGCTGGCGCGGCTGGTCGACACCGCGCAGGCGCTGGCGCGCGCCGCCGCGCAGGTGCCGCCGCTGCAGCGGCCGGCGTTCCTGGACACGGCGCGCTCGCGCCTGGCCGCGCTGGACGCCGGGCCCGGGCTGATGGAGCGCGCGCTGGCCCAGGTCGCGCTGGCCTGGGTGGCGGCCGACGACCGCCGCCCCGTGACGGACCACCTCTTCACGCTGCGACCCAGCGCGTGGATCTGGCTGCGTGCCGGCGGGCCGGATGCGCTGGCCCAGGCGCTGCTGGGCGACGGCGACACGCCGGCGTTGTGCCTGGACGCGGAGCTGGACCTCGACGCGGCCTGGTCGGACTTTGTACCGGCGGCGCGCGTGGAGGAGGCCGTCGCGCCGGACTTCGAGACGCTGGCCGGGCAGGCCGCCAGCGCCGTGCTGCAGCACCTGAACGCCGGGCGCCGGCCGGTGGCGCTGCTGGCGCAGGACCGGGTCGTCATCCGCCGCGTGCGGGCGCTGCTGGCACGCCAGGACGTGCCGGTGCATGACGAGACCGGCTGGACGCTGGCGACCACGCCGGCCGCCGCGGCCTTGATGGCCTTGCTGCGCGCCGCGCTGGCGGGCGGCGCGGTGGACGACTGGCTGGCCTGGCTGAAATCCGCGCTGGCCGCGGGCTGGGATGCCGAGGGCCTGGTGGCGCTGGAGGCGCGCTGCCGCCGGGCCGGCTGGCGGCAGGCGGTGCAGCTGGACGCCGCCACGCTGGCTGCTGCGCCGGGCGGCGTGTGGCGCCGGGCCCGCCGGCAGCTGGAGCCGCTGGCCGGCGGCGCGCGCTCGCTGGGTGGCTGGCTGGCGGCGCTGGCGCAGGCCCTGGGCGGGCTGGGATCGCTGGCCGACATCGAAGGCGGGGAGGCGGTGCTGGAGACGCTGTGGATCCTGTCTCTTATACACATCTCCGAGCCCACGAGACGGACTCCTATC
>CAXDTK010000045.1:0-24308 GCA_963992225.1 uncultured Comamonadaceae bacterium
GCCCGTCCCTACAATCGAGCCAGTTTCCATATCCCCGGAGGATCGTCATGAACGAAAGCCTGCAACCCCAATACGCCTATGCCGCGACCGGCCTTGCCGCCGACCGGCAGCGGGTGCTGCGCAACACCTACTGGCTGCTGGCGCTGTCGCTGGTGCCGACCGTGCTGGGTGCCTGGGTGGGCGTCGCCACCGGCCTGTTCCGCGCAATGAGCCCGGGCATGAGCATGATCGTGTTCCTGGTCGGCGCCTTCGGCCTGATGTTCCTGGTCGAGAAGACCAAGGACAGCGCCATGGGTGTCGCCGCGCTGCTGGGTTTCACCTTCTTCATGGGCCTGATGCTGTCGCGCATGATCGGCTTCGTGCTGGGCTTCAAGAACGGCACCTCGCTGGTGATGACGGCCTTCGGCGGCACGGCGGCGGTCTTCTTCACGATGGCCAGCCTAGCCACCGTCATCAAGCGCGACCTGTCGGCCATGGGCAAGTTCCTGACGGTGGGCGCCGTCGTGCTGTTCGTCGCCTGCATCGCGAACTTCTTCCTGCAGTCGTCGGCCCTGATGCTGACCATCCTGGTGCTGATGCTGGGCGTGTTCTCGGCCTTCATGCTGTACGACATCAAGCGTGTCATCGACGGCGGCGAGACCAACTACATCTCCGCCACGTTGGCCATCTACCTGGACATCTACAACGTGTTCCAGAGCCTGCTGTCCCTGCTGGGCATCTTCGGCGGCGAGCGCGACTGATCGGCCCACCCCCGCAGGCGCTGTGCGCCTCCCCCTCAAGGAGGTGCTGCCAGTGGCCCGGCAAAGCCGGTCCCACGGCAACCGCTGGATGAAGGAGCCTGCTGACGCGGCTCCTTTTTTTATGGGCGTTCGAAAACGGCGATGGACTCCACATGCGCCGTGTGCGGGAACATGTTCACCGCACTGGCCGCCGTGCAGCGGTAGCCGGCCACGTTGACGAGCAGGCCGGCGTCGCGCGCCAGCGTGGCCGGGTTGCAGCTCACGTAGACGATGCGCTTCGGCCCCGCCCAGCCGGGCGCCAGCGACGGGTCCTGCGCGATGTCGGCCACCGCCTTGGCCAGCGCGAAAGCGCCCTCGCGCGGCGGGTCGATGAGCCAGCGGTCGGCGGTGCCGTCGGCCGCGAGCATTTCCGGTGTCATCTCGAACAGGTTGCGCGCGACAAAGCGGGTCTTGTGCGCCAGGCCGTTGGCCGCAGCGTTCTCGCGCGAACGCTGCACCAGCGTCTCGCTGCCCTCGATGCCCAGCACCTCGCGCGCCTGGGTCGCCAGCGGCAGGGTGAAGTTGCCCAGTCCGCAGAACCAGTCGATGACACGGTCGCCCGGCTCGACGGCCAGCAGACGCAGCGCCCGGCCCACCAGCGCATTGTTGATGTGCGGGTTGACCTGGGTGAAGTCGGTCGGCTTGAACGGCATCGTCACGCCGAACTCCGGCAGCCGGTAGGCCAGCTGCGGCCCGCCTTCGTCCAGCAGCTTGACGGTGTCCGGCCCCTTGGGCTGCAGCCACCACTGCACGCCGTGTTCGGCGGCGAAGCGGCGCAGCAGCTCGAGGTCGCCGTCCGGCAGCGGGTTCAGATGACGCAGCACCAATGCGATGACCTCGTCGCCCATCGCCAGCTCGATCTGCGGCAGGCGGTCGCGCTCGGCCATCGCCATGATCAGATCCCGCAGCGGCATCAGCAAATCGCTGACGACCTTGGGCACCACCTTGCAGACCTGCATGTCGGCGACGTAGCGGCTCTTGCGCTCGTGAAAGCCGATCAGCACCACGCCCTTCTTCTGCACGTAGCGCACCGAGAAACGCGCGCGGTAGCGGTAGCCCCAGGTCGGGCCCTCGATGGGGCGCAGCAGCACCTCGGGCTTGACCTTGCCCAGATGCCAGAGGTTGTCCTCCACGACGCGCTGCTTGACCGCCACCTGCGCGCTGGCGTGCAGGTGCTGCATCTTGCAGCCCCCGCAGGCACCGGCATGCAGGCCGAAATGCGGGCAACCCGGCGTCACGCGCTGCGGGCTCTCCTTCTTGAGCGCGGCCAGCTGGCCCTGTTCCCAGTTGTTCTTGCGGCGCGCGATGGCCGCCTGCACGATCTCGCCCGGCAAGGCGCCATCGATGAAAACGACCTTGCCTTCGGCGTTGTGCGCCACGCCCTGCGCTTCCAGGTCGAGGCTCTCGACCTTCAGCCAATCCGTCAATTGAGTCATAGGGCCGGGATTATCCCGGCTGGCGTCGCGGCCTCCGGCCGAGCCCGCCCGTGGCGTCTCAGAAGATCGAGTCGCGATCCACGCCGTGCCGCATCATGTTGCGCTTGAGCTTGGCCAGCGCCTCGATCTGGATCTGCCGGATGCGCTCCCGCGTCAGATTCAGTCGGATGGCCAGCACGTCCAGCGTCTCGGGCTCCCGGTCAGACAGGCCGTAGCGGCCGGCCAGCACCTCGCGCTCGCGGTCGTTCAGGCTCGCCAAGCCATGCTGCAGCAAGGCCTCCACCTCGTGCGACAGGCGCAGCCCGAGGGGGTCGATGGCCTGCTCGTCGGCCACCAGGTCCACCATGGATTCGCCGCCTTCGCCGTTGCGGTCCACCGGCGAGTCCAGCGACGTGGGCAGCTCGGCGTAGGCCAGCAGTTCGGCCACCTCGTCCACCGGCCGGCCCAGTGCCTGGGCGACATCCTCCGCCCGCACCCGCCCCTCGGCGCCTCGGGCGCTCTGCAAGGCCTCCAACGCCCGGCGCGCCTTCAGCACCTGGTTGAGTTCCCGCACGATGTGAACCGGCAGGCGCACCAGGCGCGCCTGGTGCATCAGCGCGCGCTCGATGCTCTGGCGTATCCACCAGCTGGCGTAGGTCGAGAACCGGAAGCCGCGCTCCGGCTCGAACTTGCTGATGGCGTGCATCAGGCCGAGGTTGCCTTCCTCGATCAGGTCGCTCATCGGCAGACCGCGGCCGAGGTAGTTCTTGGCGATGCTGACCACCAGGCGCAGGTTGTGCTCGATCATGGCCTGGCGGGCGTCGAAGTCGCCCGCGCGGGCCGCCTGGGCCGTGTCGAACTCCTGCTGCGGTGTCAGCAGCGGCGTGCGGCGGATGTCGCGCAGGTAGGCCTGCAACGCGTTGCCCAGCTCGACCTCGCCGCCGGTGCTGTGCAAGACCTGGGCGTCCTCCTCCAGTGCCGCAGCGCCCGCCTCGGCGGCCAACCCACCCTGCAGGGCCGACAGCATGACGGCGGGCTGCTCGTGGGCCGCACCGTCGTGACCATTGGTTTTGGGCGCAGCGCGTTTCATGGCTTGAAGCTGGCCCTTTGGGAGGAGGCTTGCAGCGGGCGGTCAGCGCGGTGGCAACAGCTTGGCCGGGTCGACGGGCTTGCCGAGCTTGCGCACTTCGAAGTGCAGCTTCACGGTGTCGCTTTCGGTGGAACCCATTTCGGCAATCCGCTGACCTTTGCGTACCACTTGGTCCTGCTCGACAAGCATGGCCCGGTTGTGGGCGTAGGCCGTCAGGTAGGTGTTGTTGTGCTTGATGATGACCAAGTTGCCGTAGCCGCGCAAGCCCGAACCTGCGTAAACGACGCGACCGTCTGCGACGGCGAAGACCGGATCGCCCGCCTTGCCGGCGAAGTCCAGGCCCTTGTTGCGTTGCTCGTCGAAGCCGGCGGTCACCGGCTGCGACACCGGCCAGGCCCAGGCCAGCGTGTCATCGTCCGCCCCGGTCGCGGTCTCCTTGGTTTCCTTGACCTCTTTGGCAGGCGCGGCGGGCGCCGACGCGGCCGAGGCCGCACTGGCCGATGCGACCGGCGGCTTGGCATCGAGCGGCCGGGTCTCGGCCTTGGGCGCCGTCGCGATCGGCTTGGCCGTCACGGCGGAGGCGTCCACGCCGGGCGGCACCACGCGCAGCACCTGGCCGACCTCGATGCGATTCGGGTTCTCGAGGCTGTTCCACTTGGCGACGTCGCGCCAGCTCTGGCCGTTGTCCAGCGCGATGCGGATCAGCGCATCACCCGGCTTGACGGTGTAGTAGCCCGGCTTGCCGGCGTTCTCGGCGCCCGGAGGCAGCTTCACTTCCGCTGCGGGCGCCGATGCGGCCGACGCAGGCGCCGCCGGCGCACCGGCCTTGGGCTGTTGGGGATTGCGGTCCTCGACGGGGGCGCGTTGCAGCGAGGTGCCGCAGGCGCTGAGCAACAGCGAGGTGGTGAGGATGACGAAACTTAGGCGCAGGCGTGAGGGCATCGTGTGGGTGATCCACGTTGAAAGGCCGCCCTGATTGTGTGGCGCGGTGCGCCAGCGGCCCCGTCAGACAACACCAGATTTTAGGGGGACGAACAGCACGGCCTCGTGTTCGCCGCGCACCCAGCGGCTGACGCCCCCGTCGACGACATGATCCAGCACCACCAGCACCTGGCCCCGACCGCTGGCCGCCGTGGGCGCCACCAAGCGGCCGCCCGGGGCGAGTTGCTCGATCCAGGCCTGCGGAATGTCCTCGCCGCCCGCCGCCGCGATGATGCTGTCGAACGGCCCGCTGGCCGCATGACCGACGCGCCCGTCCCCCCAGATGAGGCGCGGGGCACGCGGCAACGGCACCCGCTGCAGGTTGGACTTGGCCTTGTCGTGCAGGCCCTGCAAACGCTCGATGGACGTGACCTGGCGGGCCAGCAGCGCGATGACCGCGGCCTGGTAGCCGCAGCCGGTGCCGATCTCCAGCACCCGGCCCAGCGTGCCTCGCGTGCGCGCGCCGGCGCCGGCCATCAGCAGCCCCAGCATGTGGGCCACCACCGACGGCTTGGAGATGGTCTGCCCATGGCCGATGGGCAGGGCGGTGTCTTCATAGGCCTGCGCGGCCAGCGCGCTGTCGACGAACTCATGGCGCGGCACCGTCGCCATGGCGGTCAGCACGCGCTCGTCGAACTTGCCCTCGGCGCGCAGCCGGTCGACCATGCGTTGCCGTACCGCCCCGCTGTCCAGCCCCGTGCCGCTGGGGCGCGCCAGCCGCGCCGCATCGACCGTCGCCTGGTGCAGATGGCGCTGCGGCATCAGCAGCTCGCGCTGCGGCGCGAGCGTGGCCTTCAGCGATGCCGGGAAGCGCTTGACGCTCATGCCAGGTTGAGCCGCTGCCGCCAGTCGCCGAGGTGGGCGTGGTCGGTCAGGTCCACCTGCAGCGGCGTGATGGACACCTGGCCGTTGGAGGTCGCATGGAAGTCGGTGCCGTCGCCGGCCTCGCGGGCGTCGCCGGCCGGGCCGATCCAGTAGATGGTCTCGCCGCGCGGGCTGAGCTGCTCGATGATGCCCTCGCTGGCATGGCGACGGCCCAGCCGCGTGATGCGGCGCGGCAGCGTATCGGCGTCGGGCCGGTTGGGGATGTTGACGTTGAGCAGGAAGGCCTGGCCGAGGCCGCCGGCGATGACCTGCTCGATCAGGCTGCGGGCCACCCGCGCGGCAGCATCCAGCTCGCCCCAGCCCTTCTCGGCCTGTGAGAACGCGATGGACGGGATGCCGAACAGATAGCCCTCGGTGGCGGCCGCCACGGTGCCCGAATACAGCGTGTCGTCGCCCATGTTGGCGCCGTTGTTGATGCCGGAGACGACCAGGTCCGGCCGGTAGCCCAGCAGGCCGGTCAGCGCCAGGTGGACGCCGTCCGACGGCGTGCCGTTCACATAACGGAAGCCGTTGGCGGCACGGTAGACGTTCAGCGGCCGGCCCAGCGTCAGCGAGTTGGACGTGCCGCTGGCGTTCTGTTCGGGGGCGATGACGTCGATCTCGCCCAGGCCCTCGCAGGCCTTGACCAGGGCCGCAAGGCCGGGAGCGAGGTAACCGTCGTCGTTGGAAATCAGGATGCGCATGGGTCTGAATTGTAGGGAGGGCGTCACCTTCGGGACCGGGTGTAACCCCCTTGATTCCTATCATCTTTGCTTCAGCCAACGAGGAGATGACATGAAGGCATGGGTCTGCGAGAACCCGGTGGGTGTCGAGGCGCTGCAATGGCGCGACGAGCCGGCACCGCCATTGAGCCCGGGGCAGATCCGCGTGCAGATCAAGGCGGCGAGCCTGAACTTCCCTGACCTGCTCATCGTGCAGAACAAATACCAGATGAAGCCGCCGCCGCCGTTCGTGCCCGGCACCGAGTTCGCGGGCGTGGTCACCGAGCTCGGCGACGGGGTGACGGGCTTCGCGGTCGGTCAGCGCGTGGCCGCGTTCGGTGGGCTGGGCGGCTTTGCCACCGAGGTCTGCATCCCCGCAGCGCTGGCCATGCCGCTGCCGGACGGCTTCAGCTTCGAGGACGCCGCGGCCTTCATCTGCACCTACGCCACCAGCCACCATGCGTTGCTGGACCGCGCAGCGCTGCAGCCCGGCGAGACCGTGCTCATCCTCGGCGCGGCAGGGGGTGTCGGCACCGCCGCCATCCAGATCGCCAAGGCGGCCGGCGCACGCGTCATCGCCGCCGCCGGCAGCGACGCCAAGTGCCAGGCCTGCATGGCGCTGGGTGCCGACGCCACCATCAACTACGCGACGCAGAACCTGCGCGACGAGGTGAAGGCGTTGACCGAAGGCAAGGGCCCGGATGTCATCTACGACCCGGTCGGCGGTGATCTCGCCGAGGCGGCCTTCCGCGCCATTGCCTGGCGCGGCCGCTACCTCGTCGTGGGCTTTGCGCAGGGCAGCATTCCCGCACTGCCGCTGAACCTCGCGCTGCTCAAGGGTGCGTCCCTGGTGGGCGTGTTCTGGGGCGAGTTCGCCAAGCGCGAGCCGGCCCGCAACGCCAGGATGCTGGCGGAGCTGGCCGGCTGGTATGTCGCCGGCAGGATCAAGCCGGTGCTGGACCGCGTGCTGCCCATGGATCAACTGCCCGCAGCGTTCGCACGCATGGCCGCCCGCGAGGTCATCGGCAAGGTAGTTCTCACCAATGCGTGAAGCCTGAAACGGGGGCTAGACCCCCGCAGTCTCGGCCCGTGGGCGCAGGGTCGGTAGGCTACATTCGTTGGTCGAACCGACAGCCGCCGCACCCCTGCCATGACCGTCAAAGTCCTGATCATCGAAGACAACCCGGTTGCCCGCAGCTTCCTGTGCCGCGTGGTACGCGAGAGCTTCAGCGACGCGATGGAGATCACCGAGGTGGGCGACCTGGAGAACGCCCGCCGCCAGGTCGGCAAGTTCGCCGGCTCGGCACCCGACAGCGGCTTCAAGCTCATCCTCGTCGACCTGGAGCTGCCCGACGGCAACGGCATGGAGTTCCTCACCGAACTGGCCGGCTCCACCGCGATCAAGATCGTCACGACGCTCTATTCGGACGACGACCACCTCTTCCCCGCGCTGCAATGCGGCGCCGACGGCTACCTGCTGAAGGAAGACCGCTTCGAGGTGCTGGTGGAGGAGTTGCAGCGCATCGTGCGCGGCCAGCCGCCGCTGTCACCGGCCATCGCGCGCCGGCTGCTGTCCCACTTCCGCCCCAGCACCGGCGACAGCGGCACCATGCCGCTGAACTCGGGCTTCGGTTCGCTGTCGTCCTCGCACGCCCCGTTCAGCCACAGCCGCAGCGTCGCGCTCGACCCGCCGCCCGAATGGGAGCGCCTGACGCCGCGCGAGAGCGAAGTGCTGACCTACCTCAGCAAGGGCTTCACGATCAAGGAGATCGCGAACCTGATGGGCATCAAGTGGTTCACCGTCAACGACCACATCAAGAGCATCTACAAGAAGCTCAACGTGAGCAGCCGCGCGGAAGCCGCCGTGCTGGCCTCCAAGCAGGGGCTGGTCTGACACGGCAGCGCTGAGGCGAACCTGCAAAGCGCGGCCTTCGCCGCGCTTTTTTGTGCCCGTGCGTCAGCCTGCCGAGCGGAGCTTGACGCCCGGGAAATCGACCGGCACCGCGAACGCCACGTTCACGTAGTTCGTGAACAGGTTCAACGCGACATGGGCCAGGATCTCGACGATCTGCCCGTCGCTGAAACCGGCCGTGCGCAGCGCCGCCACGTCAGCCTCGCCGACCTGCCCGCGCTGCTCGACCAGCTGCAGCGCAAAGCGCAACGCCGCCGCCGTGGCCGGCTCGGACGACTCGCCAGCCTGCGCCGCGCTCATCTCGGCGACCGATGCGCCGGCCTTGCGCCCCAGCGCCGTGTGCGCCGCCAGGCAGTACTCGCAGCCGTTGCGGTCGGCCACGGCCACGGCGATCTGCTCGCCGAGCTTGGGCGCGATGCTGCCGGCACCGAGCGCACCGAAGAAGCCCCACATCGCCTGCAGTGCAGCGGGTGAATTGGCGACGGCACGGAACATGTTGGGGGTCGCGCCAAAGGCGCCGTGCACGGCGTCGAGCAAGGCCCGGCTGCCAGCGGGCGCGTCGTGGGCGGAAACAAGGGGAACGCGGGAGGTCATGGCATCACCTTTCGGGTGCAGTGGAAGAAGGCCTCCAATGTGGCCGTTTGGACGGCACGATAGGTATCATTTCATCCGAACTTCCAATCCATTCGTCTCATGACGCCAGCACCGCCGCTCGATCGCCTCAGCCCGTTGTTCGAGCGCTTCCGCGTGCGTGCCAGCCTCTTCCATGCCGGCGCGCTGTGCGGCGTGACGCACTTCGATGCCCGCCCCGGGCGCGGCTTCCTGCATGTGCTGCGCCGCGGCGAGATGACGGTGCGGCATGCGGCGGCCACCGGCCTGGTGGAGCAGCTGTGGGTGCGTGAGCCCAGCCTCGTCTTCTACCCGCGCCCGCTGGCGCACGACTTCCACAACGCGCCCGCCGAGGGGGCCGACTTCGTCTGCGCAACGCTGGACTTCGACGCCGGCCACCCGCTGGTGCAGGCGCTGCCGCCGCTGGTGGTGCTGCCGCTGGCCGCGGTCGACGACATCGCGGCGACGCTGGGCCTGCTGTTCGGGGAAGCCGAACGCGTGCGTTGCGGTCAGCGCCTGCTGGCCGACCGGCTGTTCGAGGTGTTGCTGCTGCAATTGCTGCGCTGGATGCTGGACCAGCGCGAAGCCCCGCTGCCGTTGGGCCTGATGCGCGGCCTGGCCGACCCGCGCCTGGCCCGCGCACTGACCGCCCTGCATGCCCGCCCGGGCGCGGCCTGGACCCTGGCCGACATGGCCGCCGAGGCCGGCATGTCACGCAGTCGCTTTGCCGAGGCCTTCCGCGAGGCGCTGGGCCAGACGCCGGCGGACTATCTGGCGGACTGGCGGCTGGGCATTGCCCGCGGTGGGCTGCGGGTAGGCAAGCCCTTGAAGGCCCTGGCCGCGGAACTGGGCTACGCCAACCCGTCGGCGCTCAGCCGGTTGTTCGCCCAGCGGCACGGCGGCCTGTCGCCCCGGGCCTGGCTGCAACAGGCCTGAGCGGCGCGAAAGCCGCAGATCAGCGGGCCGGCGCCGCGGCCACGGCGGGGCTGAACTCGCGTTCGAACCAGCGATCGATCATGCGCTTCTCGTAGCGCAGCGCCTCGCCGCTCGAATAGCGGTTGAAGCCGTCCTGGTAGTTCATGTCGCGCAGCCTGGCCTGGCCCTGCCGCACCACCTTGCCGCCCTCGCGCACCTCGTAGCTCAGCGTGATCGACGGCAGGGTGACCGTGCGCATCACGCGCAGCCACTGGATCTGGCGGGCGAAGGGCTCGACCTCGCCGGCGAGGTCCACATCGGTCACCTCGAAGCGGACGTCACGCCCGGGCAGACGCTGCTGCGCCTGGGCGACCAGATGGGCCTCGATGTCCTTGAGCAGGTCCAGCTGCCGGAAGCCGTTGTTGTCCTTGATGTCGGCGAACTTCTCCGGGGCGACGAACGTCACCTGCACATCGGCCTGGGCGGCACCGGCCAGCGTCAACAGGGCCAGGGCGATCGAGCGGCTGTTCATGGCGGGTCTCCTCAACGAGCGACTGCGTGGCTTCAAGTCTAGGCCAGCCCATGAAAAAGGGCGCTCCGTGGAGCGCCCTTTACATCATCGAAACGCGTTCAGGCGTGCGCAGCGCGCAGCCGCATCGAGAAGGCCTGCAGCTCGGCAATGCCGCTTTCCTCGGCACGGCGGCACCAGGCCTGCAGGTCGGCCACCAGTTGCTCGGCCGACACATTGGTGCGGGTCCAGAGCTGGCGCAGTTCCTCGCGCATGGTCACGAGCTTGTCGATGACCGGGCTGGCGGCGCGGGCATGCGCCAGTTCGCCATGCAGGTCGGCCGGGATGCGCTCTTCGTCGCGGTGCAGCCAGCGCTGGGCCAGCTTGAACTGCGCAAAACGCTCGCTGTGCTTGCCACCCTCGGCCTGGATCTTGGCCAGCTCCGCCGCACAGACGGCCTTCAGGCCGCGGGCGTAGGTCGCCATGACCTCGTAGCGGTTGGCGATCAGCGCCTCCAGCGTGCGCGCGTCGGCCGGCTTGACCTCGCCCAGGCTCAGCTTCGGCGCGGTCTTGCGAACCTTGGCCCAGCCCAGCATTTCCAGGCCGCGGATGTACATCCAGCCGATGTCGAACTCGTAGGGCTTGACCGAGAACTTGGCCGACGTCGGGTAGGTGTGGTGGTTGTTGTGCAGTTCCTCGCCGCCGATGATCAGCGTCCAGGGCACAAGGTTGGTCGAGGCATCGGGCGCCTCGAAATTGCGGTAGCCCCAGTAGTGGCCGATGCCGTTGATGACGCCGGCGGCCCAGATCGGGATCCACGCCATCTGGATGGCCCAGATCGAGGCGCCGATGACGCCGAACAGCGCCACGTTGACGATCAGCAGCAGCGCCACGCCCTGCCAGCTGTAGCGGGTGTAGAGGTTGCGCTCGATCCAGTCGTCGGGCGTGCCGCGGCTGTACTTGGCGATGGTCTCGGCGTTCTTGGCTTCGGCGCGGTACAGCTCGGCGCCCTCGGCCAGCACCTTCTTCAGGCCGCGGGTCTGCGGGCTGTGGGGGTCGTCCGGGGTCTCGCACCTGGCGTGATGCTTGCGGTGGATGGCCACCCATTCCTTGGTGACCATGCCGGTCGTCAGCCACAGCCAGAAGCGGAAGAAGTGCGACGGGATGGGCCCGAGGTCGAGCGCGCGGTGAGCCTGGGAGCGGTGCAGGAAGATGGTCACCGCGGCGATCGTGATATGGGTCACGACCAGGGTGTAAGCCACCAGTTGCCAGGCGCTGAAGTCCAGCAGGCCGGAGCCCAGCCAGTTCAACAGCGCGTTCAGGAATTCATTCATGCGTCCGGGACCTCGGCCGAAAAGGCCATACGAAGGGACCTCAATTGTAGGGGAGCGACTCGAATTTCAAGGGGTTCGGGGCGCGGGCCCGCAGCGTAGCCGTGTGATGCGCCGCAGTTCTTGACGCCGCTCAAGCCGCCCGCTCCCACGCGACGGCGAAGAATCCGTCGGTGGCATGGCGGTGCGGCCAGAGCCGCAAGGCGCCGTTCTCGACCAGCTCCGCGGCCCGCTCCACCTGGGCCTTGGCCAGCGCCTCGTCCGCCGCCAACGGCCTGAAGTCGGCGTGGGCGGCCGCGAACTCGGCGGCGATGACCTCGTTCTCGGCCTCCAGCAGGCTGCAGGTGGCATAGACCAGCCGGCCACCCGGCTTCACCAGGCGGGCGGCGCTGGCCAGGATGGCGCGCTGCTTGTCCTGCAGCTCGGCCACGCTCTGCGGCGACTGGCGCCATTTCAGGTCCGGGTTGCGGCGCAGCGTGCCCAGGCCCGAGCAAGGCGCATCCACCAGCACGCGGTCGATCTTGCCGGCCAGGCGCTTGATGCGCTCGTCGCGCTCATGGGCAATCTGGGCCGGGTAGACGTTGGACAGGCCGCTGCGCGCCAGCCGCGGCTTGAGCGCATCCAGGCGGTGGCCGGACACGTCGAAGGCATAGAGGCGGCCGCTGTTGCGCATCGCCGCGCCCAGCGCCAACGTCTTGCCGCCGGCGCCGGCGCAGAAGTCCACCACCATCTCGCCGCGCTTGGGCGCCAGCAACAGGGCCAGCAGCTGGCTGCCTTCGTCCTGCACCTCCACGCCGCCGGACGTGAAGATCGCCAGCTTGTTCAACGCCGGCTTGCCGTCGATGCGCAGGCCCAGCGGCGAATAAGGCGTCGGCGTCGCCGTGATGCCGGCGGCGGCCAGTTGCGCCTGGGCCTCTTCGCGCTTGAGTTTGAGCACATTGACGCGCAGGTCCAGCGGCGCCGGTTCGTTCAGCGCTGCGGCCAGGTGCCAGAACTCTTCCTCGCCCAGCCGCGCCAGCAGCGGCTCGGCCAGCCATTCGGGCAGGTTGTGGCGCAGCTTGGGCGCGAGGCTCGCCGGCGCGATGGCCCGGACCTGCGCCAGCCATTGCTGCTCCACCGGGCTCAGCGCGCCGCGCAGGAAGTGCTCGTCACCGCGCCAGGCCAGGATGGCCAGCCGGCGCGGCAGCGGGCCGCTGCCGGACTGCGCCAGGCTCTGGAAGCGCAGCCGCTCGCGCAGCAGCGCGTAGACCGTCTCGGCGACGCAGGCGCGCTCGCGCTGGCCGAGGTTCTTGTGTTGGCGGAAAAAGGCCGAGACGGTGGCGTCGGCGGGCGCGTCTAGCTTGTTGACGACGGCAATCAGGTCGGCGCACAGCGCCAGCAGGGCATTGGGATGCATGCCGGCATTATCCCGGCGCCCCCTGCCCGACCCGGCCGGCGCTCAACCCAGCAGCAGTTGCTGGGCCGCGCCGTCGCGGTGGCGTACGACCTCGCCGTCCCACACCAGCGCGTCTTCGGCGAACCAGCGCACCGCCTGCGGGTAGATGCGGTGCTCGGCCGCCAGCACGCGGGCGGCCAGCGCCGCGGCGTCGTCGCCGGGCAGCACCGGCACGGCGGCTTGCATGACGATGGCGCCATGGTCCAGCTCGGCGGTGACGAAATGCACCGTCACGCCGGCGATCTTGCAGCCCATCGCGATGGCCCGCTCATGCGTGTGCAGCCCCGTGAAGGCGGGCAGCAGCGACGGGTGGATGTTGAGCATGCGGCGCGCATAGCGGGCCGTGAAGCCCGGCGTCAGGATGCGCATGAAGCCGGCCAGCACGACGAGGTCGGGCGAGAAGCCGTCGATGACGCGGGCCAGCTCGGCGTCGAAGGCCTCGCGGCTGGCATAGGCCTTGTGGTCGACCACCGCCGTGGCGATGCCGTGGGCCGCAGCGAACTGCAGGCCGCCCGCATCGGGCCGGTTGCTGATGACGGCGGCGACGGTGGCGGGCCAGCCCTCTGCGGCACAGGCCTTGACGATGGCCTCCATGTTGGAGCCCCGCCCCGAAATCAGTATCACCAGCCTTTTCATCGCCGGGCCGTCCCCGGATGAAAAGCAGCCCCTCGGGGGCCAATGTCCACACGAGGTGTGGGCGCGTGGGGGTCGTGCTTCATGGGCGCGCAGTGTAGGGCTGTCCACCCGTGCCGACCGGCAGGGCCGGCGCCGTGAACGACAATCCGCGCCCCATGTCGACACCTGCCCTCACCCGCCCGCGCGTGCTCTCGGGCATGCGCCCCACCGGCGCGCTGCACCTCGGCCATTACCACGGCGCCCTGAAGAACTGGCTGGCGCTGCAGGACAGCCACGACTGCTTCTTCTTCGTCGCCGACTGGCATGCGCTGACCACCCAGCGGCCCAGCGGCGAGACGCTCGCCCGCCATGTCTACGAGATGGTGACCGACTGGCTGGCCGCCGGCATCGACGCCGAGCGCTGCACGATCTTCCTGCAGAGCCGCATGCCCGAGCATGCCGAGCTGTTCACGCTGCTGGCCATGTGCACCCCGTCCAGCTGGCTGGCGCGCATGCCCAGCTACAAGGACCAGGTGGCAGCCGACCCCGAGCTGGCCACCTACGGCTTCCTCGGCTACCCGCTGCTGCAGGCCGCCGACATCCTGCTCTACAAGCCCGCCGGCGTGCCGGTGGGCGAGGACCAGGCCGCCCACGTCGAGGTGACCCGCGAGGTCGGACGACGTTTCAACCGGCTCTACGCGCCCGACGCACCGGTCTTCGTCGAACCCCAGGCCTTGCTGACCGAGACCGCCCGGGTGCCGGGGCTGGACGGCCAGAAGATGAGCAAGAGCCTGGACAACGCCATCGCGATGCGCGACGCGCCCGAGGTGGTGGCCGCCAAGGTGCGCACCATGCCCACCGACCCGCAGCGCGTGCGCCGCAGCGACCCGGGCGACCCCGGCCGCTGCCCCGTCTGGCCGCTGCACCAGATCTACACCGACGACGCGACGCGCATGGCCTGCGACAGCGGCTGCCGCACGGCGGCCATCGGCTGCCTGGACTGCAAGCAGCCGCTGATCGACGCCATCCAGCGCGAACAGGCGCCGTGGCGCGAACGTGCCGCCGCGCTGGACCCGCAGCAGGTGCAGTGGATGCTGGAGGTCGGCACCGAGCGCGCCCGCGCGGTGGCACGCAAGACGCTGCGCGAGGTGCGTGCCGCGATGGGGCTGGTGGCTTGAGCCGGCCCGACGGCGGGGCGGCCGGCGGCCGCATCCATGTCACCGACCTGGAGGCCGCCATCAACTGGTGGCGCGAACGCACGCCGTCGCCGGACGGCGTGAGCCCGGCGCCCGCCGTGCAGGTGCTGGCCGAGGCCTATGCGCTGCTGGCGCTGAGCCGTGCCGTGGACGTGGCCGTCGACGCGCTCAGCGACGCGGCGCTGGACGCCTGGCTCGCCTGGTACGCCAGTACGCCGGACTCGCCCTGCATCGCCATCTGCTCCACCGCCCAGGGCGATGCGCAGTGCAAGGGTTGCGGCCGCAGCTTCGACGAGGTGCAGCACTGGCCGTCGCTGGACCCGTTCGAGAAGCGCGCGGTGTGGCGGCGCATCACGACGGACGGCAGCGCCTGGCGCTTCAACCGCTATGCCGAACGCGCACGGCGATGAGCCCGTTCCCATGAGCCGCATCCGCTTCATCGACAGCGTGCGCCGGCTGGTGCCACAGGCCTGGCCGGTGCTGGTCGGCCAGCTCGCCGTGATGATGTTCAGCACGGTCGACACGCTGATGATGGGCCGCGTGGGCCCGCAGGACCTGGCGGCGCTGGCCGTCGGCTCGGCGGCCTACGTGACCATCTTCGTCGGGCTGATGGGCGTGATCCTGGCCGTGGGCCCGATCGCCGGCCGGCAGTTCGGCGCGGACGACCGGCCCGGCGCCGGCCGCAGCTTCCTGCAGGCCCAGTGGCTGGCGCTGCTGCTGTGCGTGCCCGGCTGCCTGGCGCTGTGGTTCCCCGACCCGTTCGTGGCGCTGGCCCAGCTGGACGCCACCCAGGCCGACAAGGTGCGAGCCTACACCCGGCCGGAGGCCTTCGCGCTGCCGGCCGCGCTGCTGTTCACGGCGTTCCGGGGCTTTTCCACCGCAGTCAGCCGGCCCAAGGCCGTGATGGCGATGCAGCTCACCGGCCTGGCGGCCAAGGTGCCGTTGAACGCGGTGCTGGTGTTCGGCTGGGGCCCCATCCCGGCGATGGGCGTGGCCGGCTGCGGCTGGGCCACGGCCATCGCGATGGCGGCGCAGGCCGTCGCGGCCCAGGTGGTGCTGCGGCGCGACGGCTTTTACCGCCCCTTCCAGATCCCCCACCTCTGGCAGACACGCCCCGACTGGCAGCAGCTGCGCGACCTGGTGCGCCTGGGCGTGCCCATGGGCGGCTCCATCCTGGTGGAGGTGACGGGCTTCACCTTCATGGCCTTCTTCATCGCGCGGCTGGGCGCCACGCCGGTGGCCGGCCACCAGATCGCCGTCAACCTGGTCGCGATGATGTTCATGATCGCGCTGGCGCTGGCCACCGCCGCGGGCACGCTGGTGGCCCAGCACCTGGGCGCGGGCGAAAAGCGCCAGGCCCGCATCGTCGGGCGCCATGCGATGGGGCTGGCCGCGCTGGTGGCCGCCGCGGTGGGCGCCGTGGTGGCGCTGGCGCGCGAACCCATCGTGGCGCTCTACACCGACAACCCGGCCGCCGCGGCCGCGGCGCTGCCGCTGCTGGTGTGGGTGTGGTTCTTCCACCTCGGCGACGCGCTGCAGACGGTGGCGGCCTATGTGCTGCGCGCCTACCAGGTGGCCACGCTGCCCATGGTGATCTACGTCGTGGCGCTGTGGGGCCTGGGCATCGGTGGCGGCTATCTGCTGGCCTTCGGGCCGCAGGGCAATGGCGCGGTGGGCTTCTGGCAGGCCGCCACGGCCGGCCTGGTCGCGGCGGCGCTGCTGCTCAGCCTGCTGCTCAAGCGCGTGTTCGGCGAGAACCGCTGACGCCGTTCTTCAGCGCTTCGACGCCGGCAGGAACACCACGAAGCGGCTGCCACCGCCCTCGCGCGGCAGGCAGCGCACGCTGCCGCCGTGGCGCTCGGCGATCTGCTTGACCAGGCTCAGCCCCAGTCCCACGCCGCCGGCCATCTCGGCATGGCCGGGCAGGCGGTAGAAGGGCTCGAAGATGCGCTCGCGCAGCTCGGCCGGCACGCCCGGGCCGCGGTCGGCGACCGTGAATTCGTAGCCGCCGGCTACCGGCTGCAGCGTCAGCGTCACGTCGGGGCCGCCATAGCGGCGCGCGTTGTCCAGCAGGTTGCGCAGCGCGCGGCGCAGCAGCCGCTCCTCGCCGTCGACGCGGGCCGCATCGGTCTCGGGCTCGAAGGCCGCCTCGGCGCGCGCGGCCTCCTCGGCGCCCAGCGCCAGCAGCTCCACCGGGTGGCTCTCGCCCACCGCACTGCCGGCCTCCAGGCGACTGGCCAGCAGCACCTCCTCGACGAGCGCGTCCAGCTCGGCGATGTTGACGTCGATCTCGCGCGCCAGGCGCTCGCGCTGCGCAGGGGCGGCGTCGTCCAGCATCGCGAACGCCATCTTCAGCCGCGCCAGCGGCGAACGCAGCTCGTGGCTGGCATTGGCCAGCAGCGTCTGGTGCGAGCGCAGCAGCGTCTCGATGCGGTCGGCCGCCTGGTTGAAGCTGGTGGCCAGGGCGGCCACCTCGTCGCGACCGCTGTCGTCGACGCGGTGCGTCAGCTGGCCGGCACCGAACTGCTCGACACCGCGCTTGAGCACCTCCAGCCGGCGGGTCAGCCGGCGCACCACCGGGTAGGCGCCCGCCGCCACGCCGATGAACAGCAGCAGCAGCACGACCGCCAGCGTCGACACCGCCGGGGCGCCGGGCGACATGGGGCGGTGCAGCCAGGGGCCGGCCCAGGGGCCCTCGTCCGCCCGCGGCGGACGCGGGCCGGCGCCGGGCCCCGGCGGGCCACCGGGGCCACCCTGCGCATTGGGCGGGCGCACGGTGCGCACCATCTCCAGGCTGCGGCCGTCGCCCAGGTTGGCGCTGACGATGATGGCGCCCGGGTCATCGGCGCGGCGCTGGAACATCTGCGTCGTCGCGATGCGCCTGCCGTTTTCGTCCTCCAGCGCCAGCGGCATGCGCAGGCGCCCGCCCCAGTCGGCGAACACGGCCGCCTGCTCGGCGCGCGGCGCGCTCGCCGGCGGCAGCGCCAGCTTCAGCAGGCCGGCCATCGCGTTCAACCGCTCGCCGGCGGCCAGCTCGACGTTGCCGCGCTCCTGCTCGATGTGGCGCTGGAACAGCCAGGCCGAGCCGAACGCGAACGCCAGCAGCAGCGCCACCAGCGTCAGGTAGATGCGGACGTAAAGACTCTTCATCAGGGGTGTACGAATTTTGCGGGCCGAGCGCCGGGCCTGCCAGGGACCAGAGGCCCATGGCCTTCCGTAGTCACAAGCAGTCCGCAGGGACTGCTTGTGTCCGACTCAAGTTCCCAAGCCGGCCCGCGCTCGCGATGTGCTTGCGGCTCAATGCCGCGAGCATCGCCGTGCCCTTGGGGGACCGACCGGACTCGCTCGCGTTCAGCGACGCGAGGCAGGGCGAGGGGCTCCATTCAATCCGTATCGGCGTCCTGCTTGCGCGCGAACACGTAGCCGGCGCCGCGCACCGTCAGCACGCGGCGCGGGTTCTTGGGGTCGTCCTCGATGACGGCGCGGATGCGCGAGATGTGCACGTCGATGGAGCGGTCGAAGGCCTCCAGCGGGTGGCCCTTGAGCGTGTCCATGATCTGGTCGCGCGACAGCACCCGGCCGGGGCTCTGCGCCAGCACGACCAGCAGGTCGAACTGGTGGCTGGTCAGGTCGCAGATCTTGCCGTCCAGCCGCGCCACGCGGGCCGCCAGGTCGATCTCCAGGCGGCCGAAGCGCAGCACCTCGTCGCCGTCCAGCTTGGGCTCCAGCCGGCGCAGCAGCGCCTTGATGCGGGCCTGCAGCTCGCGCGGCTCGAACGGCTTGGCGAGATAGTCGTCGGCGCCCAGCTCCAGGCCGAGGATGCGGTCCATCGGTTCGCCGCGCGCCGACAGCATCAGCACCGGCTGGTGGCGCCAGCGCGGGTCGCCGCGCAGCCATCTGCAGAAGTCCAGGCCGTCGCCGTCGGGCAGCATCAGGTCCAGCACCAGCAGCTCGAAGCGGCCATGCGCCAGCGCCTCGCGGGCCTGGGCCAGCGTGCCGGCCGTGCCGACCTCGAAGCCGGCGGCACGCAGGTAGTCGCCCACCATGCCGGTCAGGCGGGCATCGTCATCGATCAACAGCAGGCGGGCAGGACTCATGACGGGCGCAGCGAAGGAAAACGGAAGCCGGCACGCAGAGCCGCCGGCCGGTCGAGGCTCAAGCATCGCAGAACTCCCCGACGCGGGCCAAGGCAGGCCGATCAACCCGGACGGCGGGCGGCCATGCGCGCCTGGCGCTTCTTCATGAGCTCGCCAAGCTTGGCGCGCTGCTCCGGCGTCAGCACGCGGGCAGCCTCGATGGCAGCCTGGCTCATGCGCTTGGAGGCGGCCTCGTGCTGGGCGCTCATCTGGGCGCGCACCGACTCGATGGCGGCGGCGTCGATGTTGGGCGCCATGTAGAGCGTGGCCATCTGCTGGTGCAACTGGCGGCCGGCATCGCGCTGGCCGGCCAGGTCCTGGCGGGCCGCCTTGAAGAGGGCCTCGATCTGGCTGCGCTGGGCGTCGGTCGCATTGACGAGGTCCAGCATGTGCTCGATGTGGCCACCGAACATGCCGCCCGGCGCCATCATCATCGCGTGGCCGCCATGGTGGCGGCCCCCGCCCGCGGGTTCGGCATGGGCGGCGAGGCCGCCGAGGGCCAGGGCCGCGGCCACGGTGCCGACACGCCACAGGTTGCGGATCTGGAAGGCTTTCATCACGGGTCTCCTGGAAGAAGAGGAAGTGAACTCATCTTCCAGGCGGCCTGTATGGCTTGTTTGGGGCCGCGGTAAAGAACTGTGTCGTGCTGTCCGCCGGCCTTTGCAAACCCGCGCAGCGCCTCCGGGGCGCTGCCGGCGCTTACTTGATCGGCTTGAAGCGCACGCGCTTCGGGCGCGCGCCTTCCTCGCCCAGGCGCTTCTTCTTGTCGGCCTCGTACTCGTGGAAGTTGCCGTCGAAGAAGAACCACTGCGAGTTGCCCTCGCAGGCCAGGATGTGGGTGCAGATGCGGTCCAGGAACCAGCGGTCGTGGCTGATGACCATCGCCGAGCCGGCAAACTCCAGCAGCGCCTCTTCCAGCGCGCGCAGGGTTTCGACGTCGAGGTCGTTGGACGGCTCGTCCAGCATCAGCACGTTGCCGCCCTGGGCCAGCGTCTTGGCCAGGTGCAGGCGGCCGCGCTCACCGCCGGACAGCGAGCCCACCAGCTTCTGCTGGTCGTTGCCCTTGAAGTTGAAGCGGCCGAGATAAGCCCGGCTGGGCATCACGAACTTGCCCACGACGATGTTGTCCAGGCCACCCGAGACGTCCTCCCACACGGTCTTGTCGGCCTCCAGGCTGGCGCGGCTCTGGTCGACGAAGGCCAGCTTGGCGGTCTTGCCGATCTTGACGGTGCCGCTGTCCGGCTGCTCCACGCCCTGCAGCATGCGGAACAGCGTGGACTTGCCGGCGCCGTTGGGGCCGATGATGCCGACGATGGCGCCGGCCGGCACCTTGAAGCTCAGGTTGTCGATCAGCACGCGGTCGCCAAAGCTCTTGCTGACGTTCTCGAACTCGATGACCTCGTTGCCCAGGCGCTCGGCCACGGGGATGAAGATCTCGTTCGTGACGTTGCGCTGCTGGTACTCGACGTCGCTCAGTTCCTCGAAGCGGGCCAGGCGCGCCTTGCTCTTGGCTTGGCGGCCCTTGGCGTTGGAGCGAACCCACTTCAGTTCCTCCTTCATCGCCTTCATGCGCGCGTCTTCGGACTTCTGCTCCTGCTCCAGGCGGCGTTCCTTCTGGTCCAGCCACTCGGAGTAGTTGCCCTTCCACGGGATGCCGTGGCCGCGGTCCAGCTCCAGGATCCACTCGGCGGCGTTGTCCAGGAAGTAGCGGTCGTGGGTGATGGCCACCACGGTGCCGGGGAAGCGCTGCAGGAACTGCTCCAGCCACTCCACGCTCTCGGCGTCCAGGTGGTTGGTGGGCTCGTCCAGCAGCAGCATGTCGGGCTTGGACAGCAGCAGGCGGCACAGCGCCACGCGGCGCTTCTCGCCGCCGGACAGCACGCCGATCTGCGCGTCCCAGGGCGGCAGGTTCAGCGCATCGGCGGCCAGTTCCAGCTGCAGGTCGGTGTTCTCGGAGCCGGCGGCCGCGATGATGGCCTCCAACTCGGCCTGCTCGGCGGCCAGCTTGTCGAAATCGGCGTTCTCGTCGGCGTACTCGGCATAGACCTCGTCCAGGCGCTTCTTGGCCGCCAGCACGCCGCCGATGCCCTCCTCCACCGCCTCGCGCACGGTCTGGTCGGGGTTCAGGCGCGGCTCCTGCTCCAGGTAGCCGATCTTGATGCCGGGCATCGGGATGGCTTCGCCCTCGTACTCCTTGTCGACACCGGCCATGATCTTCAGGATGGTCGACTTGCCCGAGCCGTTCACGCCCAGCACGCCGATCTTGGCGCCGGGGAAGAAGCTCAGCGAGATGTCCTTGAGGATGTGGCGCTTGGGGGGAACCGTCTTGTTCACACGGTTCATCGAAAAGACATACTGGGCCATGGGCAAATCCTGTGAGGCTGAAATGGCGGCAGGCCCCGGGAGAGGCCTGCGTTGCCTGCTATTGTCGCCGAGCCCGGATTCCAGGACACCTCATGCACCGTCTTCTCGCCGCCCTGCTGGTTCTCGCCACCGGTCTGACCCAGGCGCAGAGCCTGCGCTGGGCCGCCCAGGGCGATCTGCAGACGCTGGACCCGCACTCGCAGAACGAGTTGATGACCAACGCGCTGAACAACCAGGTCTACGAGCACCTGGTGCGGCGCATGCGCGACCAGAGCCTGGGGCCGTCGCTGGCCACCGAGTGGACGCAGGTGCACCCGCTGCTGTGGCGCGTCAAGCTGCGCCAGGGCGTGCGCTTCCATGACGGCAGCCCGTTCAGCGCCGAGGACGTGGTCTTCTCGATGCAGCGCCTGCGCGACCCGAACTCGCCGTTCCGCGTCTACGCCAACGCGGTGGGCACGCCGCGCGCCGTGGACCCGCTGACGGTCGAGTTCACGCTGACCCGGCCCAACCCCAACTTTGCCGAGCACCTGATCAACCTGATGATCATGAGCAAGCGCTGGTGCGAACAGCACCGAGTGACGCGGCCGCTGAACTTCAAGGAAGGCGAGGACAGCCACGCCAACCTGCACGCCAACGGCACCGGCCCCTTCGTGCTGGTCAGCCGCCAGCCCGGCGTGAAGACCACCTACCGGCGCAACCCCGACTGGTGGGGCCGCAGCGCGGCCGACCAGGGCAACGTGCAGGACTTCAGCTTCATCCCCATCGCCAACGACGCCACCCGCACCGCCGCGCTCATCACCGGCGAGATCGACCTGGTGCTGGACCCGCCCTCGCGCGACATCGAACGGCTGCGCCGCACCGCCGGCCTCAAGGTGATCGACGGCCCGGAGAACCGCCTCGTGTTCCTGGGGCTGGACCAGACCCGCGACACGCTGCTCTATGGCAAGGCGCCGGGCGGCAAGAACCCGTTCAAGGATCCGCGCGTGCGCCGGGCGCTCTACCAGGCCATCGACATCCAGACCATCAAGACCAAGCTGATGGCCGGCTACTCGGCGCCCACCGGCGCGCTGACGCCGTCGCCGCTGGGCAGCTACAACGACCCGGCGCTGGAGACCCGCCTGCCCTTCGACCTCGCCGCCGCCCGCAGGCTGATGGCCGAGGCCGGCTATGCCGAGGGCTTCGAGGTCACGATGGACTGCCCCAACAACCGCTACATCAACGACGAGAAGCTCTGCGTCGCCGTGGCCAGCATGTGGGCGCAGCTCAAGGTCAAGGTGCGGGTCAACGCGATGCCGCGCACGCTGTTCTTCCCCAAGATCGAGAAGTTCGACACCAGCCTGTACCTGGCCGGCTGGGGCGGCGGCACGGTGGACGCCGAGGTGATGCTTACCCCCGTGCTGCGCAACCGCGGCGAGCAGGGCGTGGGCGTGGGCAACTACAGCGGCATCGTCAACGACAAGGGCGATGCGCTCGCCGCCGCGTCCAGCATCGAGCCCGACCCGGCCAAGCGCCAGGCGCTGGTGAAGGCCGCGCTGCAGGCCTACCGCGAGCAGGTCAACCTGATCCCGCTGCACCGCCAGGTCATCCCCTGGGCGATGAAGTCCAGCGTCAGCGTGCCGCATTCCCCGGCCAATTGGCTGAGCGTCGACTGGGTGAAGGTCGCGGCCAAGTAGAATCCACGCAACCGCCGCGCCTCTCAGTCTTGCGCGGCGATTCTTTTTCAGCCCCTGCACGCTGCCCGCCCTGCCCGAAGACTGGCGTCGCCCCTCAAGCGACGCGGCAGGCGATGCGACCAGGCGTGCTCACTCCCCCCTACCGAATGAGTTTCGATTCCCTCGGCCTGGCAGCGCCGCTGCTCAAGGCCATCGCCGACGCGGGCTACACCACGCCCACGCCCATCCAGGCCCAGGCCATCCCGGCCGTGTTGAACGGCGGCGACCTGATGGCCGGCGCCCAGACCGGCACCGGCAAGACCGCCGGCTTCACGCTGCCGATGCTGCACCGCCTGTCCACCGGCGAGAAGCTGCTGAACAAGCGCGGCAAGATCGCCATCCGCGCCCTCGTGCTGACGCCCACCCGCGAGCTGGCCGCCCAGGTCGAGGAAAGCGTGCAGACCTACGGCAAGTACCTGCCGCTCAAGAGCATGGTGATGTTTGGCGGCGTCGGCATGCAGCCGCAGATCAACAAGCTGCGTGACGGCGTGGACATCCTCGTGGCCACGCCCGGCCGCCTGCTGGACCACGCGCAGCAGGGCACGCTGGACCTCAGCCAGGTGCAGATCCTGGTGCTGGACGAAGCCGACCGCATGCTGGACATGGGCTTCGTGCACGACATCAAGAAGGTGCTGGCGCTGCTGCCGGCCAAGAAGCAGTCGCTGCTGTTCAGCGCCACCTTCAGCGACGAGATCAAGAACCTCGCCGACCGCCTGCTCAACGCCCCGGCGCTGATCGAGGTGGCCCGCCGCAACCAGACCAACGACGCCATCGCACAGAAGGTGCATCCGGTCGGCCGCGAGCGCAAGAAGGAACTGCTGGCCCACCTGATCAAGTCGGGCGACTGGCACCAGGTGCTGGTCTTCACGCGCATGAAGCATGGCGCCAACCGCCTGACCGACTACCTGAACGACCAGGGCATCAGTGCCATGGCCATCCACGGCAACAAGAGCCAGGGTGCCCGCACCAAGGCGCTGGCCGACTTCAAGAGCGGCGACCTGACCTGCCTGGTGGCGACCGACATCGCGGCCCGCGGCATCGACATCGACCAGCTGCCCCACGTCGTCAACTTCGAGCTGCCCAACGTGCCGGAGGACTATGTCCACCGCATCGGCCGCACCGGCCGCGCCGGCGCGCAAGGCGAGGCCGTGAGCCTGGTCTGCGTGGACGAGAACGGCTTCCTGAAGGACATCGAGCGCCTCATCAAGCGCGAGATCCCCAAGGAGATCGTGCCCGGCTTCGCGCCCGACCCCAACGAGCGTGCCGAGCCCATCGTGCTGGGTCGCACCGTGCTCAACCCCAACGGCAGCCGCGGCCGCAACCCCAACCCGCCGGCCGGTGCCAACGGCCGCGGCGGCCGGGGCGGTGGTGGTGGCGGTGGCCGCGGTGGCGACAGCCGCGGCGGCTCGCGCGACGGCCAGGGCCGTGGCAAGCCCCAGGCCCATGCCGGCCATGGCGGCGCCAAGACGGGCCACACCGGCGTCGGCGGCGCCAAGCCGGCCGCCAAGCCGCATGCCCAGCATGCGCCGCGCGCGGCCTCCAGCCAGCCCAGCCGCGGTGACGGCAGCGCCCCGCGCCACAACAACGGCCCGCGCCTGACCCAGCCCAAGCGCTGACCCCTCGCCCTCCGCCCCGGCGCAGGGCTCGAACGCCCTTGCGGCCTGCCCCTCACCGGGCAGGCCGTTTTTCATGGGCGGCGCGGCCCCGGTCTCTTATACACATCT
>CAXDTK010000046.1:0-23983 GCA_963992225.1 uncultured Comamonadaceae bacterium
ATAGGAGTCCGTCTCGTGGGCTCGGAGATGTGTATAAGAGACAGGCCGTGGCCGTGGGCACGCGCACCACCACGACCGACGCCCAGGGCCAGTTCAACCTGGCCGGCGTGCCGCCCAGCGCGCGCGCCACGGTCACCTTCTCGGGGGCCAACTACAGCGAGGGGGCCCGCATCGTCAGCATCGGCGACGCCGGGGCCAGCGGTGTGCTGGCCCGCCTGCTGCCCGTCACCGCCACGGCGGTGCTGGACGCCGGCACCGGCGGCACGGTCGGCAACGCCGCCGGCACCGCCCGCGTCGTGCTCGCGGCGGCCAGCCTCGCCCGGGCCGACGGCAGCGCGCTGACCGGCAATGCGACGGTCAACGTCACGGCCATCGACCCCGCGCTGGACTCCAGCCTGATGCCGGGCGACTACACCACCCTCAGCGGCGGTAATGCCGTGCCGATCGAGAGCTTCGGCGCGATCGGCGTGCAGATCACCGACGCCGCCGGGCAGCCGGCCAACCTGCGCACCGGCCAGACGGCCACCCTGCGCATCCCGCTGGGCAGCCGCAGCGCGAACGCCCCGGCCACCATCCCGCTGTTCTATTTCGACATGGCCAGCGGCCGCTGGCAGCAGGAAGGCAGCGCCACGCTGCAGGGCACGGGCGCCGGCCGCTACTATGAGGGCACGGTCACCCACTTCAGCATCTGGAACGCCGACCGCATCAGCGAGACCGTCTGGGTCAACGGCTGCGTGGCCGACAGCGCCGGCACGCGCGTGACCGGCGCCATCCTGACCAGCGACGGCATCGACTACAGCGGCACCAGCAGTGCCGTCAGCGGCGCCAACGGTGTGTTCCGCATCGCCGTGCGGGCCAACAGCCTGGCCACGCTGATCGGCCTGCAGGGCACGCTGCTGACCAACACCTTGCGCGTCACCAGCGGCGGCGCGGAGATGACGCTGCCCGACTGCCTGGTGCTGGCGGCCAACGCCAACGGCGTGTCCATCAAGCTGACCTGGGGCGCCAACCCCAGCGACCTGGACAGCCACCTGTGGACGCCCAGCGGCACGGAGGTGTACTACAGCAACAAGGGCCAGCTGGCGGCCGTGCCGTTTGCCAACCTGGATGTGGACGACACCGACAGCTTCGGCCCGGAGGTGATCACGCTGACCAAGCTGATGGTGGGCACCTACAAGTACGCGGTGCGCAACTACAGCGGCTACGGTGACGGCCCGATGAAGGCCAGCGGCGCCCGTGTGGAGCTGGTGCTGCCGGGCGGCCGCACCGAGCTGTTCGTGCCGCCAGCCACCGGCGAGACGGCGGACACCGACTACTGGACGCTGTTCGACCTGACGGTGGACGCGCAGTGCAACGTCACGGTGACCCGCACCGAGGCCTACACCGCCAACCCGGCCATCGTGCCCTCGGCCACGCCGGTGTACTGCGTCAAGCCCTAACAGCCGGCCCCGCCAGCCAGCGGGCGGCCCGCCGGCTGGCATGATCCCCGCTCCATCGGCTCGGGGTATCGGCATGAAGATCATCGCGTTGAGCGGCGCGCTGCGCCGCGGCTCGTACAACACCGCGCTGCTGCACGCGGCGGCCACGCTGGCGCCGGCCGGCGTGCAGCTCGACGTGCGCACGCTGCACGGCATCCCGCTCTACGACGGCGACGTGGAGGCCGAGGGCATCCCCGCGGCCGTGACCGAACTGCGCGAGGCGATCCGCGCCGCCGATGCGCTGCTGATCGGCACGCCCGAGTACAACCACGGCATTCCCGGCGTGCTGAAGAACGGCCTGGACTGGCTGTCCCGGCCCACCGGCGAAGGCGCAAGGCTGTTCGGCGGCCGACCCACCGCGCTGATGGGCGCCACGCCGGGCGGCTTCGGCACGGTGCAGGCGCAGGACGCGCTGCTGACGGTGCTGCATGCCTTCGGCAGCGACTTCTGGATGGCCGGCCGCCTGCTGGTGTCCCGCGCCGGCACCGTGTTCGATGCCGACGGCCGGCTGGTGGACGACAAGCTGCGCGAGCAGCTGCAGCAGTTCCTTGCCGGCTTCGCGGCCTTCGTGCAGAAGAGGTCGGCATGAGCTTCGCGGTCGAGCGCATCGCCAGCCATGTCGGCGACGTCGGCGGCCTGCCCATCCGGCGTGCGCTGCCCAGCAAGGCGCGCCGCACCGTCGGCGCCTGGTGCTTCGCCGACCACGCCGGGCCGGCCAGCGTGCCGCCCGAGCGGCGCATGAAGGTGGGCCCGCATCCGCACACCGGCCTGGCCACCTTCAGCTGGATGATCGAGGGCGAGATCCTGCACCGCGACAGCCTGGGCTCCGAGCAGGTGCTGCGCCCGGGCCAGGTCAACCTGATGACGGCCGGCCGGGGTATCAGCCACAGCGAGGAAGGGCTCAGCGAGCGCATCCACCTCGCGCAGCTGTGGATCGCGCTGCCCGACGCCGAGCGCGAGCGGGCGCCGGCGTTCCAGCATTTCCCCGACCTGCCGCGTGCGGCGCTGGACGACGGCTGGGACGCGACCGTGCTGGTGGGCGACTTCGCCGGCCGGCGCTCGCCGGTGCCCAGCTTCACGCCGCTGCTGGGCGTGGACCTGGTCGCGGCCGGCCCGGCCTGCGCGACGCTGGCGCTGGACCCCGGCTTCGAGCATGGCCTGATGCTGCTGGAAGGCGAGGCCGAGGTGAGCCCTGCCGGCCACGCCGCGGTCGAGACGCTGGCGCCCGGCACGCTGCTCTATCTCGGCCCCGGTTGCACGGCGGCGGAGCTGCGCTGCGCCGGCGCGGCGCGGTTGCTGCTGCTGGGCGGCGAGCCCTGGCAGACGCCGCCGCTGCTGTGGTGGAACTTCGTCGGCCGCGACCCGGCCGAGCTGCAGGCCTGGGCCGCGGACTGGGCGCGCGAGGACGGCGGGCGCTTCGGCGTCGTGCGGGGCTACGACGGCCCGCGCCTCCCGGTGCCGCCGGTGCCGTTGTTGCGCCGGCCGGGCTGACGCCGCGCCGGCCGGTTCAGCCGGCCCTGGCGCTCTTCACCAGCGCCTCGATGCGCGGGCTGGCGTTGAGTGCCACCAGCTCGACCTGCGGGTGGGCGCGCGCGAACACGCGGAACAGCTCGTCCGTGAAGCCGTGGCCCACGTCCGCCACGCCGTCGAAGTCGATCTCCGCGCGCTTGAAGGTGGTCAGCCGCGCGCCCACGCGGCGGGCGGCGGCGCGGGAGTCCAGCGCCTGGCCCTCACTGACCAGCAGGCGCAGCTGCACGCGGGTCTGGTCGAACTCGATGCCGTCGCCCTGCGTGCTCCAGGCCGCCATCACGCCGTCCAGCGTGCGCGTGGTGTTCAGCGCGATGGCCATGTAGATGCTGCTGCCCTGGCGGGGCAGCGCGCGGCCCTTGCGCCAGCCGGCGCTTTCCCAGGCGCGCTTCTGGTAGGCGGTGTTGTTGGCGTGGATGTCGAACACGTCGGCCAGCTGGCTGCTGAAGAACAGGCCGCGGCCGGTGTGGGCGTCGGGCGCGCTGGTGAGGCGCCCCTTGCTCAGCTCCAGCATCGCGTGCTGCGGGTCCTCCAGCTGGAAGGCGCTGCAGATCTTGTCGAACACCCCGCAGCCGTCGTCGCTGACCAGCAGCTGCACATGCGTGGGCGTCTGGCGCAGCGACACGGTGACGCTGCTGCCGCCGCTGTGGTCGGCCGCGTTGTTGACCAGCTCGGTGAAGCCGTGCTGGATCATGCGCTCGACATGCCGGGGCAGCGCGAAGTGGGGCGCGAAGTCGCGCTGCCAGGGCAGGTCCTCCTGCAGCCCGTACAGCGTGTAGCTGCGCGCCACCTGGCGCAGCGCACCGGGGCCGAACACCGGGCGGCGAGCGCTGCCGCTGCGCGTCAGCCAGCCGGCGTCCACCAGCCGCTTCAGCGCGGCCAGCGCCGCGCGGCGGCTGGCGCCGGTGCGTTCCTCGATGTGGGCGGCCAGGTCCAGCGCGTGCTCGCTGGCCGCGGCGGTGATCCAGTTGGTGAGGTGGTCCAGCACCAGCCGGGTCATGCGCGCCCCTCGGCCGGCGGGGCGGCCCGGCGGGCCTTTGGCGTCCATGTCATGACCGCGCATTGTGCTGACTACTCTCATCCGTGGGGGTGGGGCATGCCCGCGACTCCATAGAATCCCCGACCAGTTACGACGCGGTTACCGCCCGGGGTGGTGCTGCAGGTCGACCCAGGTTTTTCAACTCCACCGGGGAAATCCCATGCCTCTCGTTTCCATGCGCCAGCTGCTGGACCACGCCGCCGAACACGGCTACGGCATCCCAGCCTTCAACGTCAACAACCTGGAGCAGGTGCAGGCCGTCATGGCGGCGGCCGACGAGGTCGGTGCGCCGGTCATCCTGCAGGCCAGCGCGGGTGCCCGCAAGTACGCCGGCGAGCCCTTCATCAAGCACCTGATCCAGGCCGCCGCCGAGATGTACCCGCACATCCCGCTGGTGATGCACCAGGACCACGGCACCAGCCCCAAGGTCTGCGCCGGCGCCATCGAGCTGGGCTTCGGCTCGGTGATGATGGACGGCTCGCTGATGGAAGACGGCAAGACGCCGGCCTCGTTCGACTACAACGTCGACGTCACCCGCAAGGTCGTCGAGATGGCCCATGCCGTGGGCGTGACCGTGGAAGGCGAGCTGGGCTGCCTGGGCAACCTGGAGACCGGCGAGGCGGGCGAGGAAGACGGCATCGGCGCCGAGGGCAAGCTGGACCACAGCCAGATGCTGACCGACCCGGAGGAGGCCGCCACCTTCGTCAAGGCCACCCAGCTGGACGCGCTGGCGATTGCCATCGGCACCAGCCACGGCGCCTACAAGTTCAGCCGCAAGCCCACCGGCGACATCCTGGCCATCAGCCGCGTGAAGGAGATCCACGCGCGCATCCCCAACACCCACCTGGTCATGCACGGCTCATCCAGCGTGCCGCAGGAGTTGCTGGCCATCATCAACCAGTACGGCGGCAAGATGAAGGAAACCTTCGGCGTGCCGGTCGAGGAGATCCAGGAAGCCATCAAGCATGGCGTGCGCAAGATCAACATCGACACCGACATCCGCCTGGCGATGACCGGCGCGGTGCGCAAGTTCATGGCCGAGAACCCCGACAAGTTCGACGCCCGCGAATGGCTCAAGCCGGCCCGCGAGGCCGCCAAGCTGATCTGCAAGCAGCGCTACATGGAGTTCGGCTGCGAGGGCCAGGCCGCCAAGATCAAGCCGCGCACGCTGGTGGACATCGCCGTCGCCTATGCCCGCGGCGAGCTGGCGCAGAAGGTCCAGTGAACGCGCGGTGACGCGTCACTGCTTCACCTACGGCTCGCTGATGTGGGCCGACATCATGGCCCGCGTCTGCGGGCGTGAGTTCGCCAGCGAGCCGGCCTCGCTGGCCGACCACCGCCGCCACCCGGTGCGCGGCCAGGACTATCCCGGCCTGTGGGCCGCGCCCGGCGGCCGGGTCTCCGGGCGGCTGTACCGCGACGTGGATGCCGCGGCCTGGGCGCGGCTCGACGCCTTCGAGGGCGACGAGTACGAGCGCGTCGTCGTGCTTGTCACGCTGGGCGATGGCCAGGCACTGCCGGCGCAGGTCTACCGCTTCCGGGCCGCCTGCGCGGGGCGGCTGCTGGCCGGCGACTGGGACGCCGACGCGTTCGCGCGCGAGGGCCGCCAGCGCTTCATCGCGCGCTACGCCGGCTTCGACCTGCTCCCGCCCGGCCGATAAGCCACGCTTCGTGACAGGGGCTCCCGCCCCAGGCTGCAGAATGGCCCGACATAACCCCTTGCCTGCTGGGGTGGGAGTGTCGAATGGACGAGCTGACCGGAATCGTCGCGCGGGCGGGCTTTCTGCCGCATGGCTATTGCTTTCAATGGTCGCCCGGGCTGCTGTGGACCATGGTGGGCTCGGACCTCGCCACCGCGCTGGCCTATTTCTCCATCCCGCTGGTCATCGCCCGCTACGCGCGCAAGCGTCCGCAGGTCAACCTCGGCAGCCTGGCGACGCTGTTCGGGGTGTTCATCTTTGCCTGCGGCATCACCCACCTGCTGGACGTCTGGACGATCTGGCGCCCCGACTACGCGGTCCAGACCTTCGCCAAGGCGGTGACGGCCGCCGCCTCGGTGCTGACCGCGGCGGTGGCCTGGCGGCTGATGCCCACGCTGCTGGCCCTGCCCACCGCCGGCGAACTGCGCCAGGCCAACGAGGCGTTGCGCGACGAGATGGACCGCCGCCGCAGCACCGAGGACCACCTGCTGGAAGCCGAGCAGGGCCTGGCGGCCACCTTGTCGGCCATCGATGCAGGCTACATCACCACTGACGGCGAGGGCCGCGTGACCCGGCTCAACGCGGTGGCCGAGGCCGTCACCGGCTGGTCGGCCGACGAGGCGCGGGGCCGCCCGGTGTGGGAGGTCTTCGTGCGCGAGGGCATGCCGGCCGAACTGCTGCAGCGCAACCCGGTCGACGTGGTGCGGGAGCGCGAGCGCGACATCGCCTTCCGCCGCCAGGCCGTGTGCCTGGCGCGTGACGGCAGCCCGCACCCGGTCGAGGTGCATGCCGAGCTGACCCACCATGCCGACGGCCGCGTGCGCGGCATCGCCATCGTGTTCCGCGACGTGGGCCGCCTCACCGCCGCCGAGGCCGAGGTGCGCCGCCTGGCCGCGGTGGTCGAGTCGTCGGCCGACGCCATCATCGTGAAGACGCTGGACGGCCGCATCACCAACTGGAACAAGGCCGCCGAGGCGATGTTCGGCTACACCGCGGAGGAGGCCACCGGCCAGCCGGTGCAGATGCTGATCCCGCCGGAGCGCGAGGCCGAGGAGATGCGCATCCTCGCCAACCTGGCGCAAGGCCAGCAGGTGCCGCCGTTGCGCACCGTGCGCGTCGCCAAGGACGGCCGGCGCGTCGAGATCTCGGCCCAGGTCTCGCCGCTGCGCGACGCGGCCGGCCGCATCGTCGGCGGCATCCACTCCGCGCGCGACCTGACCCACCAGCGCCAGATCGAGGCGGCGCTGCGGCACAGCGAGGCGCGGCTGCGCTTCGCGCTGGAGTCCGCGGCCATCGGCGACTGGGAGATGGTGCTGGACAGCGGGCTCATCCACCGCTCGCGGCGCTACGACCAGTGCTTCGGCCTGGCCGATGCGGCCGGTACCGTCGCGGACTGGGACCGCGACCGCATGCTGGCGGCCGTGCATGCCGACGACCGGCCCCTGGTCGAGGCCGGCCTGCAGGCGCTGCTGGACCCGGCCGGGGCGCGGCTGCCCTGGCATGCCGAGTTCCGCGTCAGTTGGCCGGATGCCAGCGTGCACTGGCTGCGCATCGATGCCCGCGTGACGCATGACGACGCCGGTGCGCCGCGCCTGGTGGGCATCGTGGCCGACGTGACCGCGATGCGCACCGCCGAGCAGGCGCGCCAGCAGGCGGTCTGGCTGGCGGCCGAGAACCGCCGCGTGCAGGAGAGCAGCCGGCTCAAGAGCCTGTTCCTGGCCAACATGTCGCACGAGCTGCGCACGCCGCTGAACGCGGTGATCGGCTTTGCCGACCTGCTCAACATGCAGCAGCCCGCGGTCGACGCGGCCCGCCAGCGCGAATGGCTGCAGCACATCGCCAGCAGCGGCCGCCATCTGCTGGCCATGATCAACGACGTGCTGGACCTGTCCAAGATCGAGGCCGGCAAGCTGGACTTCCACGCCGAGCCGGTCGACCTGCCGGCGCTGGTGGACGACGTGATGGCCACCGTGGCCGTGCCCGCCGGGCAGCGCGGGCTGAGCCTGGAGTCCGCCATCGCGCCCGACCTGCGCGGCCTGGTGCTGGACCCGGCGCGGCTCAAGCAGGTGCTGCTGAACTACCTGTCCAACGCCATCAAGTTCACGCCCAGCGGCGGCCGCGTGCGCCTGCGGATGGTGGGCGAGGGGCCGTGGCTGTGGCGGCTGGAGGTGGAGGACAGCGGCATCGGCATCCCCGAGGACCGCCTGGGCCAGCTGTTCGTCGAGTTCCAGCAGCTCGACGACGGTCTGACCAAGCGCCACCAGGGCACCGGCCTGGGGCTGGCGCTGACGCGCCGGCTGGTGGAGGCGCAGGGCGGACGCGTCGGCGTCTACAGCCAGCCCGGCCGCGGCAGCCGCTTCTATGCCGTGCTGCCGCGCCAGCCGGACAGCGCCGAGGGCGAGGCGCGCCGGCCGGTGCACCAGCAGCTGGTGGCGCTGCGCGACCACCCGCTGCGCGACGGCGTGGCGCGCGAGCTGTCGCAGGCCGGCGTGGCCGCCGATGCCGCCGCCACCGCGGCGGAGGTGCTGCGGCTGGCGCGGGTGCGCCGCTACACCGAGCTGGCCATCGACATGTCGCTGCCCGACGCGCCGGGCCTGGCCATGCTGGCGCAGCTGCGCACCGGCGGGCCGTCCATGCATGCGGCCGTCAAGGCGCTGGCCCTGACGCCGCCGTCCGGCGCCGGCGTGGCCTTCCCGGTGGCCGACGTGCTGGCCAAGCCGCTGCGCCGCGCGGCGCTGGCGCGCGCCCTGGTGCCGCTGCGCGACCGGCTGCTGCCGGGGCGCCCGGTGCTGGTGGTGGACGACGAGGCGGCGTCGCGCGAGCTGATGTGCGCCACGCTGGCCGCCAACGGCATCGAGGCCGTCGCCGCGGCCGGTGGCGCGCAGGCGCTGCAGCTGCTGGGCCGGCTGCAGCCGGCGGCGCTGGTGCTGGACCTGATGATGCCGGAGGTGGACGGCTTCCAGGTGCTGCATGCGCTGCGCGCCCAGCCGCGCTGGGCCGAGCTGCCGGTGATCGTCTGGACGGCGCTGAGCCTGTCGGCCGGCGATATCGAGGCGCTGGCCCGCTCGGCCACGGCGCTGGCCGACCGCGACGCCGGCACGCCCCAGCCCCAGGACCAGGTGCGCGAGGCGATGCTGCGCGCCTCGCGCCAGCACCGCCCCGGCCGCCGGCGGGCCAGGAGGGGGTGAGCATGGCCGGCGAACGCGTGCTCCTCATCGACGACAACCCGCTGAACCTGGACCTTGCGCAGTTCGTGCTGGAGGCCGACGGCTTCGTCGTCGACCGCGCGCTGGACTGCCGCGAAGCCTGGCTGCGGCTGCGCGCGCAGCGCCCCGACATTGCGCTGGTCGACATCCAACTGCCCGACACCGACGGGCTGAGCCTGGTGCGCACGATCAAGGCCGAGCCGGCGCTGGCCGGCATCCCGCTGATCGCGTTCACGGCCTATGCCATGCAGGGCGACGAGGCGCGCTTCCTGGCCGCCGGCTGCGACGGCTACATCGCCAAGCCCATCGACGTGCACAGCTTTGCCGCGCGCGTGCGCCGCTACCTGGCCGGAGGGGGCGCCTAAAATTCGCGTCCCTCTCCCGGACGCCGCCATGCCCCAAGCCCTCTACGAATCCCGCCTGACCTCCCTGCCGCTGCTCGGCCGCGGCAAGGTGCGCGAGAACTACGCGGTCGGCGACGACCGCATCCTGATGATCGCCAGCGACCGCCTGTCGGCCTTCGACGTCATCATGGGCGAGCCCATCCCGGGCAAGGGCGCGCTGCTGACCCGGATGGCGCTGTTCTGGTTCGACAGGCTGCAGGGCATCGTGCCCAACCACCTGACCGGCGACGACCCGCTGGCCGTCGTCACGGCCGAGGAACGCGAGCAGATCCGCGACCGCGCGATGCTGGTCAAGCGCCTCAAGCCGCTGCCCATCGAGGCGGTGGTGCGGGGTTATCTGGCGGGCAGCGGCTGGGCCGAGTACCAGCAGACGCAGAGCGTCTGCGGCGTGGCGCTGCCGGCCGGCCTGCGCAACGCCGACAAGCTGCCGCAACCCATCTTCACGCCCGCCACCAAGGCCGAGATGGGCGACCACGACGAGAACATCTCGTTCGAGCAGGCCGCGCAGATCATCGGCGCCGACCTCGCCGCCCGCGTGCGCGACATCTCCATCCAGCTCTACCAGCGTGCCGCCGACTTCGCGCTCACCAAGGGCATCATCATTGCCGACACCAAGTTCGAGTTCGGCCTGGACGCCGACGGCACGCTGACGCTGATGGACGAGGTGCTGACGCCCGACTCCTCGCGCTACTGGCCGGTCGAGAGCTACGCGCCGGGCAGCAACCCGCCCAGCTACGACAAGCAGTTCGTGCGCGACTGGCTGGAGCAGGCCACGGTGGACGGCAAGCCCTGGGGCAAGACCGCGCCCGCGCCGGCGCTGCCGGCCGAGGTCATCGCCCGCACGGTGCAGAAGTACGAGGAAGCCCTGCAGCGGCTGACCGCATGACATGAACGTCAAGCTGCGCAGCCGGCTGGCCCAGAAGCTCGACGGCGAGATCGCCGCCGTCGCGGCCATGCCGGCGCGCTGCGCGGTGCTGCAGGTCCAGCGCGCCATCCTGTGGCTGCGCCACGGTCGCGAGGCCGAGGCCCGCGCCGAGCTGGACCGCCTGCACGCGCGGGCCCTGGTGCATCCGCGCATCGAGCTGGCCGCCTGGCTGCATCTGGCCGAAGGGCTGATGGCCTATTTCGGTGCCTTCGGCGGCGATGCTCGTGACCGCGTGCGCCGCGCCCGCGTGGTGGCGGCCGGTGCCGGCCTCGCGCCCGTGCAGGCGCTGGCGGACGCCTGGCTGGCGCAGATGGATTTCGTCGGCCGCGACATCGACGGCCTCGTCACCCATGCCCAGGCGGCCCTGGCCGCGCTGCAGCCCACCGACCATGGCGCCGCCTACCGTGTCGCGACGGCGCTGGCCTCGGCCTGGAGCCTGGCCGCCGGCGAGGCTGCCGCGGCGCCCTGGTATGCCTGGGCGCGCCAGCACGCCATCGCCGAGGGCGACGACGCCGGCCTGGCCGCGCTGCACTACAACCAGACGCTGATGCGCGCGCTGCGCATCCGCCATGCGGCGCTGGCCGGCCAGCCCGGCGAGGGCCCGGCGGTGCTGCTGGGCATCGACTCCATCGGCCGCTACGACGACGCCGTCGGCGGCTCGGCCCGCGCCGACCTGACGCCGCTGTTGCGCGCACAGCTGCTGACCGTGCAGGGCGACTTCGCCGAGGCCGCGGCGCTGCTGCAGGCACAGCTGCCGGCCGCGATGGCCGCCGGCCTGGCGCGGCTGGGCATCAGCCTGCTGGCCGACCTGGCCTGGTGCTGGGCCAACACCGGCGAGGCGCTGCGCGCCCGCGCGCTGGCCGACCAGGCCGCGCTGGAGGTGCAGGCCGAGGACCCGCGCTGCTGCGACACCGACGAGCTGGCCGCGCTGCATGCACGGCTGGCGCAGGTCTACGCGCGGCTGCGCGAGGACGGCCTGGCCGCCGCGCAGGCCGATGCCGCCGGCGCCGCCTGGGCCCGCGATGCGGCCCAACGGTCCGACTGGGCGGAGCGCCTGACGGCCGCCGGTCTGGGCACTCCGCCACGCTGAGGCGGTTTTTGCGGCCTGGGGGCCGTGGGGGCTGCGTTACCCTCGCGCGCCATGACCGCAGACGCCCCTGCCGACGACCCCGGGATCCATGCCGCGCTGGCCCTGCCTGCCGGCACGCGCTTCGGCGAGCTGGAGATTCTGGGCACGCTGGGCGTGGGCGGCTTCGGCATCGTCTACCTGGCGCGCGACCACGCGCTGGAGCGCGAGGTGGCGATCAAGGAGTACATGCCCAGCCAGTTCGCGCTGCGCGATGGGCACGCCCAGGTCACGGTGCGCGCCGCCTCCATGCGCGACACCTTCGAGCTGGGCCTGCGCAGCTTCGTCAACGAGGCCCGGCTGCTGGCCCGCTTCGACCACCCGTCGCTGCTGAAGGTCTACCGCTTCTGGGAGGCCAACGGCACCGCCTACATGGCCATGCCGCGGCTGATCGGCCAGAACCTGCGCGCGGCCCGCACCACCCAGCCCACCCCGCCGCCCGAGGCCTGGGTGCGGCGCATCTTCGACGCCGTGCTGGGCGGCCTGGAGGCGTTGCATGCGCAGCAGGTCTGGCACCGCGACGTGGCGCCCGACAACATCTTCCTGCCGGCCGACGGCGGCGTGCCCATCCTGCTGGACTTCGGCGCCGCGCGCCAGGTCATCGGCGACGGCACGCAGGCCTTCACCGCCATCCTCAAGCCCAGCTTTGCGCCCATCGAGCAGTACGCTGAAGCCGCCGGCCTCAAGCAAGGCCCCTGGACCGACTTCTACGCGCTGGCCGCCGTGACGCACGAGCTGCTGACCGGCCAGCCGCCGCCGCCCTGCACCGCGCGCGCCATGGCCGACGAGCTGGCGCCGCTGGCCGTGCCGGGCTACGCGCCGGCCTTCCTGGCCGCGCTCGACTGGGGCCTGCGCGTGCCGCCGCACCAGCGCCCGCCGAGCGCCGCCGCCTGGCGCGCGGTGGCCGATGGCCGCGCGCCGGTGCCCGCCGCACGCGCCCTGCCGCCGCGCCCGGCCGCACCGCCTCCGCCCGAGCCGGTGCCGTCCCGGCTGGACATCGAGTTCGCCGACACGGTGCAGGCCCTGCCGGAGGACCTGCTGCCCGATGCCGCCGCCGTGAAGCCGGCCGCGGCGGTCGCTGCGGGCCGCCGCCAGGGCTGGGGGTTGATCGCCGCGGCCGGCGTGCTGGCCGTCGTGCTGCTGGGCCTGTTCGTGCGGCAGGTCCGCCAGCAGGCCGCACCGCAGGCGCCTGCGGCCGACGTGGCGGCATCGGCCGTGACGACGGCGTCCGTGGCGCCGCCCGAGGCGCCGTCCGCCCCGGCCAGCGGGGTCGCGGCCGCGCCGGTCACCGCACCGGAGCCCGCCGCCTCGGTCGCGGTGGCGCCACCGGCCCCGGCGGCCAGCCGCGCAGCCTCAAGGCCCGCACCGCGCCGCGAGGCCCGGCTCATCGCGACCGAGAAGGCCGGCGACTACCGGCCGGTGTCGCGCAGCCCCGCCGCCGCGCCCCCGGAGCCAGTGGCGCCGGCGCCCGCCCCGGTGCAGGCCGCCGCCGCGTCCGCTGTAGCGGCCGAGCCGCGCACGCCGGCCGAGGCCTGCGGCAGCCGCATCCTGCTGGCGCGGGCCTGGTGCATCGACCGCCAGTGCGAGAAGCCACAGTTCCGCAACGATGCCGAATGCGTGCGCCTGCGCGAGCTGCGCGAACTGCGCAACAGCCACCGCGACGTGCCCTGAGGCCTGCGGCGGCGGCCGCGTCAGAACAAGGCCATCGACAGCTTGCGGCGGTACTGGTCGATCAGCGGGTCGCTGTGCACCACGGCGGCCTTGCCGGCGATCTCGACCGTGCCGGTCTTGGCCTCGGCGGCCGGCTTGGGCGCGGGCTTGGTCAGCAGCTCCAGGATGGCGACATAGGCCTTGCGCGCGGCCTCGCCGTTCCAGGCCTTGTCGCGCATGACGATTTCCAGCAGCTCGTCCATCGCCTCGGTGAAGCGCTGCGCGGCCAGGTGGGCCTGCGCCAGCGCGAAGCGGGCGTCGAAGTCACGCTTGTTGGCGGCGATCGCGGCCTGCAGCGCCGCCGGGTCGGCGCCGGCGGCGGCGTCCACCGCGGCCAGCCAGGTGGCCAGCGCGGCGAAGCGGGTGTGCGGGGTCAGCGTGTCGGCGGCCTGCGCGGCGACCGGCTCGAAGGCGGCGCGCGCCTCGGCCACCAGGCCCAGCTCCAGCAGCGCCTTCACGTAGTCGAAGCGGGCGGTTTCGTTGGCCGGGTCGGTCTGCACCGCATGGGCCAGCTTCTGCAGCGCGGCCTCCAGGTCGCCCTCGGCCATCAGGTCCTCGGCCTCGTCCACCTCGGCCTGGGCTTCCAGCAGCTCGCCGGGCGGCACATGCTTGTCCAGGAACTCGCGGATCTGCGCCTCGGGGATGGCGCCGACGAAGCCGTCCACCGGCTGGCCGCCGGCGAACATCACGCAGAACGGGATGCTGCGCACGCCGAACATCTGGCTGAGCTGGGTCGCGATCTCGGGCACCTCGTCGCTGTTGAGCTTGGCCAGCGTGAAGCGACCGGCGTAGGCCACCTCCAGCTTCTCCAGGATGGGGCCCAGCGTGCGGCAGGGGCCGCACCAGGGCGCCCAGATGTCCAGCAGCACCGGGCGCTGCTGGGAGGCGAGGATGAGTTCGGCTTCGAAGTTCTGGAGGGTGATGTCGATCATGGCCACAAAGAGGTCTGAGAAGGAGGTGAAGCCTCGGCTTCTACAATTCAAGGCTTTCCTGAGCCTCGGAGCGCGCTTTGTCCACGTCAGCCCCTTTGAACCCGGACGCCGTCATCGGCATCGTCATGGGCTCCAGCAGCGACTGGGAAACAATGAAGCAAGCGGCTGAGATTCTGACCGAGTTCGGTGTCCCGTTCGAGGCACGGGTCGTGTCGGCCCACCGCATGCCCGACGAGATGTTCGCCTACGCCGAGGCCGCCGCCGGGCGCGGCCTGCGCGCCATCATCGCCGGCGCCGGCGGCGCCGCCCACCTGCCGGGCATGCTGGCCGCCAAGACCACCGTGCCGGTGCTGGGCGTGCCGGTGGCCAGCCGTCACCTGCAGGGCGTGGACTCGCTGCACTCCATCGTGCAGATGCCCAAGGGCATCCCGGTCGCGACCTTCGCCATCGGCAACGCCGGTGCCGCCAACGCGGCGCTGTTCGCCGTCGCCATGCTGGCCAGCGGCGACGCTGCGCTGCGGGACCGGCTGCAGGCCTTCCGCACCCGCCAGACCGAGGCGGCCCGCGCGATGAGCGAGGAACTGCGCTGATGCCGGCCCTGCTTCCGGGCGCGGCGACGCCGGGCGATGCCCGTCAGACGACGCTGGGCAACGCCCGTCAAGCGACGCTGGGCAACGCCCCTCAAGCGACGCTGGGCGTCTTAGGCGGCGGCCAGCTGGGCCGCATGTTCGTGCACGCGGCGCAGGCGCTGGGCTACCGCTGCGTCGTGCTGGACCCGGACGCCATCAGCCCCGCCGGCGCCGTGGCCGAGCGCCATGTCCGGGCCGACTACCTGGACCCCGCCGGCCTGGCCCGGCTGGCGCAGGATTGCGACGCCATCACCACCGAGTTCGAGAACGTGCCGGCCCTGGCGCTGCAGACGCTGGCGGCCACGCGCGTCGTGGCGCCGGCGGCCGCGGCCGTGGCGGTCTGCCAGGACCGCGCCGTGGAGAAGGCGCATTTCGAGGCGTCGGGCGTGCAGTCCGGCGTCCGCCCGGCGCCGCATGCCGTCATCACCAGCGACGCCGAGCTGGCGGCCGTCGACCCGGCGCTGCTGCCCGGCATCCTCAAGATCAGCCGCATGGGCTACGACGGCAAGGGCCAGGTGCGCGTGGCCACCGCCACCGAGCTGGCCGAGGCCTGGGCGGCGCTGAAGCGCGTGCCCTGCGTGCTGGAGCAGCTGCTGCCGCTGCAGGCCGAGCTGAGCGTGCTGGTGGCGCGCGGCGCGGACGGCCAGCTGGTGCATTACCCCGTGCAGCAGAACCTGCACCGCGGCGGCATCCTGGCCGTCACCGAGGTGCCGGCCCGCGCGGTGCCGGCCGAGGTGCAGGCCCGGGCCGTGGGCGCGGCGCGCCGGGTGGCCGAGGCGCTGGGCTATGTCGGCGTGCTGTGCATCGAGTTCTTCTGGCTGCAGGACGGCCGGCTGGTCGTCAACGAGATGGCGCCGCGCCCGCACAACTCCGGCCACTGGACCATGAACGGTGCCGACGTGTCGCAGTTCGAGCTGCAGGTGCGCGCGCTGGCCGGCCTGCCGCTGCCCATGCCGCGCCAGCATTCGGCCAGCCTCATGCTGAACCTGCTGGGCGACCTGTGGTTCCGCGGCGAGGGCGGCCCGGTGACGCCGGCCTGGGACGCCGTGCTGGCGCTGCCCGGCACCCACCTGCACCTGTACGGCAAGGCCGAGGCGCGGCCCGGCCGCAAGATGGGCCACCTCAACATCACCGCCGCCACGCCCGAGGCGGCGCATGCGGTGGCGGTCGAGGCCGCCCGGCTGCTGGGCCTGCCGACCGACTTCTGATGCTGACCCTGCCCGGCCACGACCCCGAGGCCATCCAGGCCGCCGCCCGGCGCCTGGCCGATGGCGAGCTGCTGGGCCTGCCGACCGAGACGGTCTACGGCCTGGCGGCCCGGGCCGACCGGGACGACGCGGTCGCCAAGATTTTTGCCGCCAAGGGCCGGCCCAGCGACCACCCGCTGATCGTGCACGTGCTGGACGCCGCCGGCGCCGAGCCCTTTGCCGACCACCTGCCCGAGCGCGCGCGGCGGCTGATGGACGCCTTCTGGCCCGGCCCGCTGACCGTCATCGTGCCGCGCAAGGCCGGCGTGGCCGAGGCTGCCGCCGGCGGCCAGCCGACCATCGCGCTGCGGGCCCCCGCCCACCCGGTGGCGCGCGCCGTGCTGGCCGCGGCCCGCGCGCTGGGCGTGGCCGGTGTCGCCGCACCCAGCGCCAACCGCTTCGGCCGGGTCAGCCCGACGCTGGCGCGGCATGTGGTGGAGGAGTTCGGCCCGGGGCTGCTGGTGCTGGACGGCGGCGCCTGCGAGGTGGGCATCGAGTCCAGCATCGTGGATTGCAGCCGCAGTCCTCAGCGCCCGCCCGCGCTGCTGCGCCCCGGGCTGATCCCGCGCGAGCGCATCGAGGCGGTGCTGGGCGAGCCGCTGGCCGAGCCCGATGCCGCCGCGCCCAAGGCCTCGGGCACGCTGGCCGCGCATTACGCGCCGCGCGCCCGCGTGCGCCTGCTGGACGGCGCGCAACTGGCTTTACGTTTGGCCACAGCGGCGGCCAGCGGGGCGCTGGGGGGGGTGGCGGTATATTCACGCGCCCAGCCGCCGGCGGGCGTGGTCTGCCCCTGGCAGGCCTTGCCGGCCGACCCGGCGGCGGCGGCCCACGAGTTGTTCGCGGTGCTGCGGGCGCTGGATGCGACCGGGGCCCGAGAGATCTGGGTCGAGGCACCGCCCCGCGACCCCGCCTGGGATGGCGTGCGCGACCGGCTCGGCCGGGCCGCCGCCGCCTTCACCGATTGAGTTTTGTTCCTGAGTTGATCGTCATGCAACGTGTTTCCCGGAAATTCAAGCGCACCCTGGCCCTGGCCACGGTGGCGGCGGCCGCGCTGATCGCAGGCTGCGGCGGCGGCGGCACGGCGCAGATCGAGCCCTTCGCGCCGACCCGCGTGATCGCCTTCGGCGACGAGAGCGGCGCCATTCTGCAAAGCGGCAAGAAGTACACGATCAACGGCCTGAACCCCGACACCCGCCAGGTGGACTGCAAGCTCAGCCCGGTCTGGAGCCAGATCCTGGCCGCCGGCTTCAGCTTCGTCTACCCGCAGTGCAACACCGACTTCGTCGCGCTGCCCCAGGGCATCATGTACGCGACGCTGGGCGCCAAGGTCGCCGATGTGCGCGACAGGATCGACCAGCACCTGTCCAACGACCGCTTCGGCCCCAAGGACATGGTGGCCATCATGGTGGGCGTCAACGACATCGTGGAGCTGTACCGCCAGTTCCCGGCGCAGAGCAGGAGCTCGCTGATCAACGAGGCCAAGGCGCGCGGCAAGCTGCTGGCCGAGCAGGCCAACCGCATTGCCAACGCCAACGGCCGCGTGCTGGTCGCCACCATCTTCGACGTGGGCCTGACGCCCTTCGGCCAGAAGGAAAAGCTGCAGCAGACCGACATCGACCGCGCGGCCTTCCTGGACGAGCTGAGCGGCGCGTTCAACATCTCGATGCGGCTGAACCTGCTGAACGACGGCCGCCTGATCGGCCTGGTGCTGGTGGACGAGACCATCCAGCAGATCGCACGCTTCCCGGCGGCCTTCGGCTTCAGCAACGTGACGGAGTCGGCCTGCCGCAGCGACGTGGCGCCGCAGGACTGCACCACCGAGACGCTGGTGACGGATGCCAGTGCGGCGCAATGGCTGTGGGCCGGCGACACGTTGCTGGGCCCCAGCGCGCAGCAGCGCATCGGCTCGCTGGCGCTGACCCGCGCCCGCAACAACCCGTTCTAGAGCCTCATCCCGAGGCGCTCACGCGCCTCCCTCTCCAGGGGGGGCAGCCAGTGGGCTGGCAGAGCCGGTCCACGGCCGCTGCTGGCGGGGCGGCGAGCCGGTGGCCGCCTGGCGGGCACCCGAAGTCAGGCGTTCGGACTGCGCAGCTCGCGGCGCAGGATCTTGCCGACGTTGCTCTTGGGCAGTTCGTCGCGGAACTCGATGAACTTGGGGCACTTGTAGGCCGTCAGCTGCTGGTGGCAGTAGAGGCTCAGGTCTTCCTCGGCCAGCGCCGGGTCGCTCTTGACGACGAACAGCTTGACCGCCTCGCCGGAGCGCGCGTCCGGCACGCCCACGGCGGCGCATTCCAGCACGCCGGGGAACAGGTTGACCACCTGCTCGATCTCGGTCGGGTACACGTTGAAGCCGCTGACCAGGATCATGTCCTTCTTGCGGTCCACGATGCGCACGTAGCCCCGCTCGTCCATGATGCCGATGTCGCCGCTCTTGAAGAAGCCGTCGGCGGTCATGACGTTGGCGGTCTCGTCGGGGCGCTTCCAGTAGCCGGCCATGACCTGCGGGCCGCGGATGCAGATCTCGCCGCGTTCACCGATAGGCATGTCGCGGCCGTCGTCGTCGCGGATGGCGATCTCGGTGGACGAGATCGGCAGGCCGATGCTGCCGTTGAAGGCGCGCTGGTCCAGCGGGTTGATGGTGGCGGCGGGCGAGGTCTCGGACAGGCCGTAGCCCTCCACCACCGGGCAGCCGGTGACCTTGAGCCATTTCTCGGCCGTGGCCTGCTGCACGGCCATGCCGCCGCCGTTGGAGATCACCAGCTCGGAGAAGTCCAGCCGCGAGAAGCCGGGCTCGGCGGCCAGCGCGTTGAACAGCGTGTTGACGGCCGGGAAGATGTGGATCTTGTGGCCGCGCAGCGTGTCGATGAAGCCGGGGATGTCGCGCGGGTTGGGCACCAGGATGTTCAGGTGGCCCATGCGCGCGCCCAGCATGAAGCAGGCCGTCAGCGCGAAGATGTGATACAGCGGCAGCGCGCAGACGTTGGTGAACTGGCGGTCGCCGGTGGCGAAGCCCGGCAGCTTGGCCAGCATGGGCTGGAACCAGGCCTCCACCTGCAGGATGTTGGCCACGATGTTGCGGTGCAGCAGCGTGGCACCCTTGGACAGGCCGGTCGTGCCGCCGGTGTACTGCAGGAAGGCCACGTCGTCCGGCCCCAGCTCGGGCTTCTTCAGCGTCAGGCGCTCGCCGTGGCTGAGGGCCTCGTTGAAGCGCACCACGGTGCGGCCGTCGCCGACGCTGAGGCGGAACTCCGGCACCATCTTTTTCAGGTGGCGCACCGCGAAGTTGATCAGCGGACCCTTCCACCAGCTCAGCAGGTCGCCCATGGAGGCCAGCACCACATGCTTCACGTCGGTGGCGTCGATGACCTCCGCCAGCGTGTGGGCGAAGTTCTCCAGCACGATGATGGCGCGCGCACCGGAGTCCTTGAGCTGGTGCTCCAGCTCGCGCGGCGTGTACAGCGGGTTCACGTTCACGACCGCGAAGCCCGCGCGCAGGATGGCCGCGATGGCCACGCCGTACTGCAGCAGGTTGGGCATCATGATGGCCACGCGGTCGCCCTGCTTCAGGCCCTGCGCCTGCAGCCAGGCGCCCAGCTGGTTGGACAGCCGGTCGACCTCGGCGAAGCGCATGCGCTGGCCCATGCAGATGGCCGCGTCACGCTCGGCATGCTTGCGGAAGGCCTCGTTCAGCAGGTCCACCAGCGAGCCGTAGACGCCGGTGTCGATCTGCGCCGGCACGCCGGCCGGGTAGCTGGCCAGCCAGGGCTTGTCACGCGCGCTCAGCACGGGGGCTTCATCAAGGGCGGCAACGGCAGCGGTCATCGGCAGGCCTCGGCGAAAGAAGGTCGCTGATCTTGGGTGCCGGCGTGTCACCTGGCCAGGGGACTTGCCCTACGTCGCCACGGCGACAGCCGCCGGGCAGGCGTCAATCCTCGAACAGTTGGCGCGCCAGCGCCTCCTCGCGCTGCTTCACGATGGCCAGGAACTCGGCCGCGCCGCGCATCGCGCGGAAGGTGTCGAAGCCGCTTTCCAGGAAGGCCTGCAGCGCGCCCAGGCCGGCCACCTGGGCCGGGCCGCGCATCAGCTTCAGCGTCTGGCGCAGCAGCGGCTTGGCGGTCAGCCGGTCCAGCGACTGGCCCACGGCCATGGTCAGGTCGATCTGCCGCTGGCGCGAAGCCGGCTCGCCGCAGGTGCGCCACGCGGCGGCGTAGGCGGGCGGCGTGATGTCAGCCGCGGCGAGCAGCTCGGCCATGCGGGTGTCCAGCCGCTCCGACAGCGCATGCAGCCGCGCCAGCTTGGCGACGGTGTCCACCACCTCCTGCGGGAACAGCCGCGTCAGCGTCGGCACGACGCGGGCGAACTGGGCATCGCGCTGGCGGTAGTCGTCGGGGCCGTAGAGCTCGTGCAGGAAGAAGCGCGTGGCGGCCTCGTAGCGCGGGATGGCCAGCAGGTCGGCGTAGGTCTGCGCGAAGCGGCGCTGCTGGTAGGCCTTGAGCGCCTGGACCCGGGCCTCCAGCGCCGGGTCGGCGGCGCGGCGGGCGCGTTCGGCATCGACGGCGCGCAACTCGGTCAGCAGGGATTCGGCACTCAGTGTGTCCATGGCTCGCGGCCTATTCTCCCCCGTAGACTGGGCCGATGAATGCAAGGCTGCAGAGGATCTGGGTGGTGTTGCGGCTGGCCCTCGCGCTGGCCGTGGGCTGGCGGTTCGGCTGGGCCTGGGGCGCGCTGACGCTGGGCCTGCATGCGGCCGTGCTGGCGCTCGGCTTCGCGCAGCTGCGCTGGGTGAACCGCCCCGCACCGACCTGGCGGCAGCTGCTGCGCGCCTGGGCCCACGAAGTGGTGGCCAGCGAGCTGGCATTCTCCTGGCGCCAGCCCTGGCGGGAATGGGCCGAGCCGGACCAGCTGCCGGCGGGCGCCCGGGCGGGCGTGCTGCTGGTGCACGGCTTCGCCTGCAACCGCGGGCGCTGGAACGGCTGGATGAAGCGGCTGCGCGCCCAGGGGGTGGCGTTCGTGGCGCCGTCGCTGGAACCGGCGTTCGGGTCCATCGACGCCTATGTCGACGCCATCGAGGCCGGCGTGCAGCAGCTGCAGGCGCACACCGGGCGCATGCCGGTGCTGTGCGCCCACAGCATGGGCGGGCTGGCGCTGCGCGCCTGGTGGCGACGCTACGGCGCGGGTCGCGAGGCGCCGCGCGTCATCACGCTGGGGTCACCCCACCAGGGCACGCGCATGGCCGCGCTGGGCCTGGGGGCCAATGCCGCCCAGATGCGCCGCGGCGGGGCCTGGCTGGCCGCGCTGCCGCAGCTGCCGGAGGTGGACGCCTTCTGGACGCCCTGCGACCAGGTCGTCAACCCGGCCGAGACCGCCATCCCGCCGGGCGCGCGGGCGCACCGGCTGGACGGCGTGGGCCACATGGGCCTGGTGCACTCGGACGCGGCCTGGCAGGTGCTGCAGCAGGCGCTGCAGGCGCCTGCGCCTCAGGCCTTGGCGGTGTCGGTCAGCACGCCGCGGCGGATCTGATCCAGCTCGATGCTCTCGAACAAGGCCTTGAAGTTGCCTTCGCCGAAGCCCTCGTTGCCCTTGCGCTGGATCAGCTCGAAGAAGATCGGGCCGATCACTTCCTTGGTGAAGATCTGCAGCAGCAGTTCCTTCTCGGCGCCCAGGTGGGCCGCGCCGTCGATCAGGATGCGCAGGCGCTTCAGCTCGGCCACGTTCTCGCCATGGCCCGGCAGGCGCTTGTCGATCAGGTCGAAATAGGTGTCGATGGTGTCCTGGAACACCACGCCGCCCTGCTTCATGCCCTCGACGGTGCCGTAGATGTCGGTGGTGCCCAGCGCGACGTGCTGGATGCCCTCGCCGTGGTACAGCGCCAGGTACTCGGCGATCTGGCTCTTGTCGTCGCTGCTCTCGTTGATGGGGATGCGGATCTTGCCGCAGGGGCTGGTCATGGCCTTGCTCTTCAGGCCGGTCAGCTTGCCCTCGATGTCGAAGTAGCGCACCTCGCGGAAGTTGAAGAAGCGCTCGTAGAACTCAGACCATTCCTTCATGCGGCCGCGGAACACGTTGTGCGTCAGGTGGTCGATCTCGGTCAGGCCATGGCCCACCGGGTTGGGGTCGACCGGTTGGCCGGCCGCGTCCAGCAGCGGCACGAAGTCGACGTCGTAGATGGAGATGTTGCCGATGGCGCCGGCCTGGGCGCCGCCCTTGCCCTGCCAGCGATCGACGAAGTAGATCAGCGAGTCGCCGATGCCCTTGATGGCCGGAATGTTCAGCTCCATCGGGCCGGCCTTGTTGTCGAAGCCCCAGGCGCCCAGCTCCAGCGCGCGCTGGTAGGCCAGGCCGGCGTCCTGCACGCGGAAGGCGATGGCGCAGATGGACGGGCCGTGCAGGCGCGCGAAGCGCTGCGCGAACGAGTCGGTCTCGGCGTTGATGATGAAGTTGACGCCGCCCTGGCGGTACAGCGTCACGTTCTTGTGGCGGTGCTTGGCCACGGCCTGGAAGCCCATGGTCAGGAACAGCGCGCCGAGGCCGGCCGGATCGGGGGCCGCGAACTCGATGAACTCGAAGCCGTCGGTGCCCATGGGGTTGTCCCAGGGAGTGAATTTCGCCATCGCTGTCTCCAGGTTCTTTGAGCAGGCTCAAGGCCGCGGACGCGCGGCTTTGCCAAGCGAAAATTTTGCGGCGCAAGTTGCGCAGCTTTCATGCAAGATGCGGCGCCAGATTGCGCCAGAACGCAGGAAACCTGCAAAATGCCCCCGATGGAAGCCCCCATCGAGCTTGATGCCATCGACCGGCGCATCCTGCGCGCGCTGCAGCAGGATGGCCGCGTGACCTACGACGCGCTGGCCGCCGAGGCCGGCCTGTCCGCCTCGGCGGTGCTGCGGCGGGTGCGCCGGCTGGAAGAGGCCGGCGTCATCGCGGCCTACGTCGCCCTGGTGCCGCCCGAGCGGGTGGGGCTGGGGCTGACGGCCTACCTCAACGTCCGGCTGGAGAAGCAGACCGACAACCCGCTGCGCAACCCGCGCGACCTGTTCCGCGCCGCCGTGCAGACCTGGCCCGAGGTGGTGGAATGCGCCGCGCTGACCGGCGAGATGGACTACCTGCTGCGCGTGCTGGTGCAGGACATGCAGCACTACGCCCGCTTCATCAGCGACACGCTGCTGATGCACCCGGCCGTGCAGGACTGCAAGACCAGCTTCGTGCTGGAGCGGCTGAAGAACACCACTGCCGTACCTGTTTGAGGTCAGGCGCGCGCAGCGCCGCCGCCCCTCCAGCGGCTGCCATGGATCTGGCTTTGCCAGTCCATCGGCAGCGCCCCCTGGAGGGGGCCGGCGAAGCCGGTAGGGGGTGGGTCAATCGAACTGGTGCAACAGCGTCAGCGTGTGCGCTTCGCTGAGGTTGAGCAGCGCGGCGATGTCGTGCAGGTCGTCCGGCACCGCGGCGTCGTCCCAGCCGCGCGCGGTGTGCCGCGCCAGCCGCACGGCCAGGTGGACGCAGCGCACCTGCGGGTCACGCTCGTGCTTGTCGTTGGTGATGCGGGTCAGCAGCGCCGGCAGCTGCCAGCGCCGCATCAGCGCCTGCTCCAGGTCGGCGAGCTCGATGCCCAGCACCGCGCGCTGCGCGGCGGCGCTGCGCAGGTGGCGGTCGGCCTCCTGGGCATGGGCGATGCGCAAGGCCAGGTCGGGCGCATGCACCCACAGCAGCATCTCGGCAAAGTCGTGCAGCAGCGCGGCGCTGTGGATGACGGCCGCGTCGGGGTCGGCGCGGTGGGCCGCAAAGCCCAGCGCATAGCGCGACGCCCGCTCGGCGCGCTGCATCACGCGCGACAGCCCCAGCAGCGCCTCCTCGTGGTCGGCCAGGCAATCCTGCAGCGTCGGCTGCGGGCCGAAGCTGCGGAAGAAGGGCGTGATGCCCATCAGCACCAGCGCGGCCGTCGCGGTCTCGGCCTCGGCGCGCAGCCCGCTGCTGCGGCCGCGGTGCAGCTCGCTGGCACGGGCCAGCAGCTTCAGCGTCATCAGCGGGTCGGCGCCGACCACCTCGCCCAGGCTGTGGGCGTCGAC
>CAXDTK010000047.1:0-23588 GCA_963992225.1 uncultured Comamonadaceae bacterium
CCCGTGTGAAAGTAGGTCATCGTCAGGCTATTTACCCCTCAAAACCCCTCCAGCTCAGGCTGCGAGGGGTTTTGTTTTTGGCGGCGACTGTCGGCTGGGGCTGAAATGGGGCGTCGCGCAATAGCGCAAAAGAACAGCTTGATGTCTGGGGCAATGCTTGCGGCCAAGAGGCCGCCGAGCGTTGACGCAATATGACGCGTGCAGGGCGCGGGGCTTGGCGCGAAGCGCACTCTTTTGGACGTCAAGGAGCGTATTCCACCGTTCGCAGCAGACAATCCGCATATGGCCGTCCTTTCTCTTTCCAACGCTCACCTCGCTTTTGGGCATGTCGCCCTGCTCGACGGAGCCAACTTTTCTCTTGAAGTCGGGGAGCGCGTCGGCCTGATCGGCCGGAACGGCACGGGCAAGTCCTCGCTGCTGAAGATTCTTGCCGGACTGGAGAGGCTGGATGACGGGCTGCTACAGCAACAGCAGGGATTGACCAATGTGTATGTACCGCAGGAGCCTGAACTGCGCGGTGATGCGTCGATCTTTGACGTCGTGAGCGAAGGGGTCGCCGAAGCCCGGGCGCTTCGGGAGCGCTATGAGCGCCACGACGAGAGTGACGACCTTGCTTGGGTACAGGAGCGCATCGAACACATTGGCGCCTGGAACTGGGAGCAGCGTGTCGATGAGACCTTGCATCGCCTCGGGCTCGACGGCACCAGGCTCGTCGGCAGCCTGTCGGGCGGATTGAAGAAACGGGTGGCGCTGGGGCGCGCACTGGTTGCCCAGCCGGACGTGCTGCTGCTTGATGAGCCCACCAACCATCTGGATCTCGACGCGATCACTTGGCTGGAAGGTTTGTTGAACGACTTCAAGGGCTCGTTGCTCCTGATCACCCACGACCGCGCCTTCCTGGACAACGTTGCGAACCGCATCGTGGAACTGGACCGTGGCCAACTGCGGGGGTATCCAGGCAACTTTGCGGCGTTTCAGGCTGCCAAGGCCTACGAGTTGGAGAACGAAGCGCTCTTCAACGCCCGTTTCGACAAGATCCTCGCCCAGGAAGAGGTCTGGATCCGCAAGGGGGTGGAGGCTCGCCGTACCCGTTCCGTGGCCCGCATCCAGCGGCTGGAGGCGATGCGCCTGGCACACGCTGCGCGTCGTGACGTGCAAGGGAAGGTGAGGCTGGATATCGACACCGGTGGTGCGAGTGGCAAGATCGTCGCGGAGCTGGAGGATGTGTCCAAGCGCTTTGGCGACCGCGCCGTCGTGCGCAACTTCTCGGCCACCATCCTGCGCGGCGACAAGGTAGGTCTTATCGGGCCGAACGGCGCCGGCAAGACGACGCTGCTGAAGATGATTCTGGGCGAACTGCCACCCGACACCGGTACCGTGCGCCTGGGTTCGCGCCTGACGGTTGCGTACTTCGACCAGATGCGGGACACACTGAACCTCGACGCCACCCTGGCGGACACCATCAGTCCCGGCTCCGAATGGATCGAGATCGGCAGCCAGAAGAAGCACGTGAAGAGCTATCTCGGCGACTTCCTGTTCTCTCCGGCGCGCGCGAACTCCCCCGTGCGCACGCTGTCCGGCGGCGAGCGCAACCGACTGTTGCTGGCTCGATTGTTCGCCCGGCCGGCGAATGTGCTGGTACTGGACGAGCCGACCAATGACCTCGACATCGAGACACTGGAACTGCTGGAGGAGTTGCTTGCGGAGTACGACGGCACCGTCTTCCTGGTCAGTCACGACCGCCGATTCCTGGACAACGTCGTGACGTCCACCATCGTCTTCGAGGGCGATGCGCGCTGGCGGGAGTACGAGGGGAGCGTGCAGGACTGGTTGACCCAATCCAGGCGGGCGGCTGCGTTGCAGCCACAAGGCGGGTCGACGGAGCCGGTGACGTCGCCCACTCCGGCGCCCGGGCCGACCGCGCCGCCGGTCGCCACCAAGCGCAAGCTCAGCTACAAAGAACAGCGGGAGCTTGACGAGATTCCCAAGCAAATTGCGGCGTTGGAGGCCGAGCAGACGCAACTCAATGCGCTGCTGGCCGGTACGGAGCTCTACGCGCAGGGTGCCGCTCGTATCCAGGCGGTGACAGAGCGTGCTGCCGAAGTGGACGGCGAACTGCTCGTGCTGCTGGAGCGCTGGGAGGCGTTGGAAGCCAAATGACGCCCTTGCATCACGAGTGGCTGGCGCTGCAGGCGCAGCATGAGCGCTACGAAGGTCTCGCACTGGCCGTCAAGCTGGCGGCCGTGGCAGCGACTTTGCTGGCCGGCAATGCGGCACTCCGCACGGCGGTACTGGGCCTGCTGTGGCTGCAAGAGGCGGTGCTCAAGACGTTCCAGGGGCGCTTGGCCGAGCGGTTGATCGCCGTCGAGGCTGCGCTGAGGATAGGGCACGCCGGGGCCGAGATGCAGTTGCACAGCGACTGGCGCGGTCAGCGGCCGCGTGGCGTGCAACTCGCTCGGCAGTACATCAAGAGCGCCTTGCGCCCCACCGTGGCCTTGCCCTATCCGGCGCTGATGTTGCTGGCCGTGCTGCGTTGAGTCGTCAGGCCGGCTGCAGCTTGGTCACAGGCACGAAGCCGTGCTGCCCCTTGAGCTGCACGACGGTCTCGCCCTGGCGATGCACTACATGCTGCGTCTCATGCACGCTGCCTTGGTAGCGCACCCGGTCACCGGGCTTGAGCACGGGCGCAGACGGGGCGAGTGGCAAGACCGGCCGTGAGGCAGCGCGCATGGCTTCGTGGACACGACCCTGCAGTGCAGGCGAGGTCTTGGCCGGGGCCGGTAGCACTCGCGCCATCTCTGACTTCAGCTGCTCTGCCGTGAAGGGTTTCTTCAACAGGAAATGCGCGCCCAGCGTCAGCGCCTCGAGCTCATGCGCCGGCGTGACTTCGAAGCTCAGCAGGGCCAACTGCAGCTTAGGCTGGGCCTCGCGCAGCCGGTGATAAAGCTGGGTGCCGGTCACCCTGGCCTTGCCGAACCAGTCGGTGATCAGGAACTGCGGTTTCAGCAGCAGGCCTTGGGCCAGCGCAGCATCCGTGTCGGAGCAACACAGAATGTTGTCCGCAGGGAAACCATGTGCCTGGATCAGTTGGCGCGCAAAGGTTTGCACGCCCGCCAGCCCGTCTACTACAAGAAATTTCAAGCGGTCGCTCATGTCCACGTCGGGTGCCACGGGTGGGGTGGCGCCGGGCGACGCGGATTTTGCCGGCAGTCATGAGTCGGCAAGCTGACAGGCCCCCGTCGAGGCGAGAAATTTTCGGGGGCTCAGCCTCGCGTGCGGCAGAAATCGGCGCGCAGGCCCTGGGGTGTGCGAGCCAGGTACAGCAGTTGCGGCTCGCGACCCGGAGCCCGCAAGTTGTGGAGCCGGTCGCCCAGGCCATCCAGCGACTTGCCTTCGAATGCCAGGCTGAACTGTTCACCTGGCTGGCCACTGGGGAGCGCATGGACTGCGCTGAGGTGGACTGGCCGTCCGTCCACCTCGAACTGCTGGCCAATATGCGCCCGCCAGCTGGCCAGCCCGGCCTGGCCGTCGAGGCTGGGGCGGACCGCGGCGAGCGCGGCAGTGGCGGCGGAGCTGGCAACGATTGTCGTAGCGCCGGTCTTCAGAAATTCACGCTTGTTGATCACGGCAGGCACTCCTGGGGTTGCGGGCAGCGGTGGACGGAAGGCCGGCGCATGGCCTGGTACAGGCCTTGGACCGGACCATCGGCGATGAAGCCCAGCCGCTCGTAAAGCCGCCGCGCCGGGTTGTGGATCTCGACCTGGATGCTCAGCGCCCGCGTGCCGGCCCCGGCGGCCAGCGCCAGCAGGCAGCGTGTGCCCAGCCCTCGGCCGCGCCAATGCGGCAACAGCGCGATGTCGAGGATATGCAGGCATTCCTCTCGGACGTCCAGCCAGAGGCGACCTGCGATGCCGTCGCCTTCGATGACGATCAGCTGGCATGCCGATCTGGGGAAGTGGCGGGCGTAGTGCGCCTGTTGAGCACGGTGCTGATGAAGCACGAAGGCCTCGCATTGCTGCGCCGGCCAGCCCGCCTGGGCCAACTCCTCAGCCCTTGTGCTGGCATAGATGGCCAGCTGCCAATCATCATCGGCGGGTGTGGCCGGGCGCAGGTGGTAGTCCATCATCGGCCACTAGCTGCGCGGCGGGAAGATGCCTTGCAGCGCGATGCAGAAATTCAGGCCCAGATAGGGCTGCCGGTTCTCGTGCGGCTGGCTGCCACCGGCTGGACTGATCGAGGCGGCGGCCATGGCCGTGGTCGCGCCCGGCGCGCGGTAGACGTTGCCTCCGCCGACTGCCGTGGGGGCCATTGCATTCCCCGCCGGGCTGCTGCTGCCGGCCGTGATGCCGGCCCGGAGCCCGTGGCTGTGTGCGGGCATCTCGGCGCTGGTCAGCGAGACGGTCGGGGTGCCGATGACCTCTCCGACGGTGCGCGGCGTCAGCCCGGGCCCAGCGCCTGTGCCCATCACGAACTGGGCGCGGAGATCGGGCAGGGCGAAAGTGGTCGTGCCGTTGCCTCCATAGTTCGTGCCCAGCAGCGAAAACAGCGCCGTGTTCTGGCTGATCGGGATCAGCTGGCCGTTGCAGCTGGCCCAGCCTTTGGGCGCAAAGTTGAAGGGCAGAACACGGATCTCGGCGATGAAGGGTTCGGACATGTCGCGCTCCTCAACTCTGCGAAGGAAAGATGCCGAACAACGCAATGATGTAGTTGATTGCGACGGTCGGCGCCATGTTCTCGTGGGGCTGGGTGTTGCCGGCCGCTCCAACCGCCATGGCCGCCATCGGCGCGGTGGCCGCAGCTGCGTCGTAGCTGGCGACGCTGGTCGCGGCCAGCACGGCGCCGCTGGGCGAGGACAGGCTGGCGGCCGCCGTGCTGGCGTGCAACGCGTGGGTATGCATCGGCATCTGCGTGGCCTGCAGCGTGACGGTCTCGTTGCCGCCCTGCTCGCCGATGACCCGCGGCGACAGTCCCGGGCCTTGGCGCTGATGCATGGGCACGCGGCCGCGCAGGTCCGGCAATGCGAAGGTCTGCTGCCCGTCTCCGCCGTAGGTGGTGCCGATCAATGTGAACAGCGCCTCATTGTTAGCGATTGGCAACGACTGCCCTGCGCAGAACGCCCAGCCCAGCGGCGCAAAGTTCCCGGCAAACAGGCGGATCTCGCCGATGAAGGGTTCGGACATGGCGGTCTCCTGATTCAGTCGCGGCTGGGAAAGATGCCCTGCAGGGCAATGGCCCAGGTCAGCACGGTGAACGGCTGCATGTTGGGATGCGGCTGGCTGCCACCCGCCGGGGCCAGCGACGACGGCGCCATCAGGGTGTCGCTGCCCGGCGCCGCGTAGCGGTTCATGCCTCCGCGAGGCTTGGCGGCGGGCAGCGCGTTGCCCGGCACGCTGGCGTTGGCCAGATCACTGGATGCCGCCAGCGTGTGCGTGTGAATCGGCAGCTGCCCCGCCGTCAGCGTCACCGACTCGGCGCCGCCTCTTTCACCCAGCGCGACATTGCCTGCTGACGACGGGCCTGCATGCATGGGCGCGCGACCTCTCAGGTCGGGCAGCGCGAAGGTGGTCTGGCCGTTGCCGCCGTAGGTCGTGCCCAGCAGCGCGAACAAGGCCTGGTTTTGCGCAATCGCCAGCAGCTGGCCGTCGCAAAAGGCCCAGCCCCGCGGCGCGTAGTTGAAGCTCATCAGCCTCAGCTCGCCAAGAAAGGGTTCTGACATCGCGATCTCCTAGCCGAACACGGCTTCGTAGTGCAGCCCGGTGGCTGTGCGTGCCACCGGCACAAGGAACAGGTCGAGGGGGGCCAGCGCCGGGTGCTCCAGCCGGTAGATGCGCTGCGGCAGCACGGGCTCGGGCGGGCCCTCGAACGTCAGACTGAAGGCGGCTTGGCCGTCGGGCCTGAAGTGCCTGCCCGCTGTGGCTTCGACGAGCTCGGCGGGCAGGGCGGCGGCGTCGTCCATCCGCAGCGTGAAGCGGCTGCCCACCAGCGGCTCGAAGCGCGCCAGCGTGAGGGCGGGCTCACCGGGCACGGCGCTGCGCCGCACGGGCGCCCAGGGCGGCGACGCACAGCAGCGCGAGCGTGGCGGGCTCGGGCAGGTTGCCCGGGTCGGTGCCGTTGTCGCGCGTGATGAGGTCGATGCGGAAGTCGGCGTACGCGGTGCTGGTGCCGGTGCCGCGGTCAACGAACAAGATGCTGTCCAGGTCCAGGCTCAGCGTGTCGGCGTCGATGAGCGTCACCAGGCTGTTTGCCGAGGGGCTGGCTAGGCCGCTGAAGCCGCTGCCGGCGTAGCCGTCGAAGGCGGTGACGGCGAAGCCGACGATGGTCTTGCCGGCGATGCTCAGGCCATCGAACTCGTAGCGGGCGTGCTCGCCGCCAGCGCCGAGGTAGCCAGTGCTGATGCTGGTGCCCCCGGAGGAAAGATCGTCATAGCCGGCGAAGCTGCGCACGCGGATGGTGTTACCCACGAAGGTGACCTCCTCGCCGGCAAGCATCCAGCCACTGCCGATCGCGCCGCCGTCACCGGTCTTCACGCCGTCCGCCAGCCCGGCGACCGTCACGAGTTGCTGCTCGCTGATGGGCGCGGGGTCGCCCTCGATCCCGCCCGGCGCAATCAGCTTGACGGTGATCGCGCTCTGGAAGTCGGCATGGGCCGACAGCGGCGACAGCGCCAGCAATGTGCCGGCAAGGGCCACCAACAGGCGGCGGAGGGGGGAAGAAGCGAGTCGCATGGAGCCCTCTCTGGCGTGAGCCGAGCGGCGAGTTGACTCCTCACGTGGCCATGCCGCCAGTGGCCCGTCCCGCGAATGAGGGGGATGAAACTACGCGGTCGCCGTCGGACTGCGGATGCCGTCCGCGGCCCCGCGCAACTGGCGCCAGAAGGCCGGGTCCAGCGACGTCGCCATGTTGATGCGCATCAGCGAGCCGGGTTGCCGCGTGGCGCTGAAAAGCGCGCCGGGTGCGGTCAGCCAGCCGACGTCCAGCAGCGGCTGGGCCAGTCGTTCGGTGTCCACGCCGGCGTCCAGCCAGCCGAACAGGCCGTCCGGCGGCGCGGCCCACCCGAAGCCCTGCCGGGCGGCCAGCGCCATCACCCTTGACCGCGCCTGTGCAAGACGCTCGCGCAGGCGCTGCGCATGGCGGCGCAGCCGACCCTGCTCCAGACACAGCGCCACGGCCCGCTCCAGCACCGGCGAGCTCGTCAGCCCGTCCAGCAGCTTGGTGTCGGTCAACGCGCGCAGCCGCTCCGGTGCGGCGGCCAGGTAGCCCACGCGCCAGGCCGGCGTCAGCACCTTGGAGAAGCCGGCCACGTAGATGACGCGGCGCAGCCCGTCCAGTGCGGCCAGCCGCGGCACATGCTCGGGCGCCAGGAAGCCGTAGCTGTCGTCCTCGACGATGAAGAAGTCGTGCGTGTCGGCCAGCCGCAGCAGGCGGTGCGCCTCGGCGAGGTTGAGGCTGTGCCCGGTCGGGTTGTGCAGCACCGACACGGTCAGGTAGGCGCGCGGTGCGTGCCGGGCGGCCAGCGCCTCCAGCACCTCCAGGTCGGGCCCCCCCTGGGGGCTGCGAGGGACCGGCAGCAGCCGGATGCCGGCCTGTGTCAGCCGCGCGAACATGATGGCCCAGCCGGGGTCGTCGACCAGCACGGCATCGCCCGGCTGCAGCTGGGTGCGGATCAGCAGGTCCAGCGCGTGCGTCGCGCCGTTGGTGGTCAGGATCTGCGCCGGGCTGGCGTGGATGCCCAGGTCCGCCAGCCGCTGCGTCAGCGCATCGCGCAGCCGTGCATCGCCGCTGGGGTCGCCGTAGCTGACCTGCACCGCCTGGCCTTCGGCGCCGTGCAGGCGGCGCAGTGCCGATTGCAGCAGCGCCGGGTCCAGCCAGTCGGCCGGCAGGGTGCCCAGGCCCGGCGAGCGCGCCGCATCGGCCTCGAACATGCCGCGGATCAGCGCGGTGGCGTCCACCGGCGCCTGGCGCGGCGCCGCGGCGGCGGGGCGGGCACTGCGCGCTGCCATGGGCGCCGGCCGGGTCTCGCGCACGAAGAAGCCGCGCTGGCGGCGCGCCTCCAGCAGGCCCGCGGCCTGCAACTGGTCATAGGCCGCCACGACGGTGTGCGGGCTGACGCCATGCTGGCTGGCACAGTCCCGCACCGAGGGCAGGCGGGTGCCGGGCAGCAGCAGGCGCTCGCGGATGCGGTGGGCATAGCGTTCGGCCAGCTGGCCGGCGAGCGACTGACTGGCGCCGCGCAGCAGCGGCGGGTGTGTAGCGGTGGGCATGGCAGTACAGCGTGTGGATCTGAGTGCCTGACTGTACTGGTTCTGTACTGCTTGCGTTGCCTAGACTGGCCCCATGTCCCGAACCCTCATCGCCACCCCTTCGGCCGCCGCGCCTGCGCGTTCGGCCGCCGACGCGTCCCGCGGCCTGCTGCTGGGGCTGGCGGGCGTGGTGATGTTCGCACTCAGCATCCCGATGACGCGGCTGGCGGGCGGCAGCGCCGAGGCGCCGCAGCTCGACCCTGTCTTCGTGGCCGCCGGCCGGGCCTGCGTCGCCGGCCTGCTGTCGCTGGCCTACCTGGCGCTCACCGGCGCGCGCCGGCCGCGCGGCGCCGAATGGCGGCTGCTCGCCTGGACGGCGGGCGGCGTGGTGTTCGGCTGGCCGCTGCTGTCCGGCCTGGCGGTGCGGCATGTGGACGCCGTGCATGCGTCCGTCGTGTCCGGCGTGCTGCCGCTGGCGACGGCCGTCATCGCCGCGCTGGTGCTGCGCCAGCGGCCGAGCCCGGCGTTCTGGGCCTGCGCGCTGGCGGGGCTGGGCCTGGTGCTGGCCTTTGCGGCCTGGCGCGGCGCGGGCGCCCTGGAGCTGGCCGATGCGCTGCTGCTGGGCGCTGTGGTCTGCGCGTCGGCCGGTTATGTCAGCGGCGCCAGGCTGGCCGGCGTGCTGAGCGCGGAGCAGGTGATCTGCTGGGTGCTGGTCATCAGCCTGCCGGTGACCGTCCCGGTCGCGCTGCTGACGCGGCCCACCGCGCCGGTGCTGCCATCGGCCTGGCTGGGCTTCGCCTATGTGTCGCTGTTCTCGATGTGGATCGGCTTCTTCGCCTGGTACCGCGGCCTGGCCCTGGGCGGCACGCTGCGGGTCAGCCAGGTGCAGGTGCTGCAGCCCTTCCTGTCGATGCTGTTCGCCGTGCCGCTGCTGGGCGAGCGGCTGGACGCGATGACCGTGGTGTTCGCCGCCGCGGTGCTGGCGGTGGTGTGGCTGGGCAAGCGCCAGCCGGTAGATTGAAGGAGGAGCCCATGACCGACGCGACGAGGTTCACGACCCGGCTGGCCGCCGGCCAGGCGCTGACATTGCAGGCGGCCGCGATGCCGCGGCGGCTGGTCGTCACGCAGGGCCGGCTGTGGCTGACGGTCGCCGGCGAAGGCGAGGATCACTGGCTGGGCGCGGGCGACGGGCTGACGCTGCGGGCCGGCTGTGCGGCCGTCGTGGAAGCCTGGCCGCAGGCCGCGTTCCAGCTGCTGCAGCCGGCGCCCGCCGCGCCAGCGGTCCGGCGGCCCGCGGCCACCTGGGGCTGGCGCCCGCCGCTGGGGCAGGGCGCGTGAGGACGCTGGGCATCCTGGGCGGCATGAGCTGGGAATCGACCCAGCACCTGTACGCGCTCATCAACCGCGGCGTCGCGGCGCGGCTGGGTGGGCTGCACAGCGCGCGCCTGCTGCTGCACAGCGTCGATTTCGCGCCCATCGCGGCGCTGCAGGCGCAGGACGGCTGGGGCGAGGCGGCCGCCCTGCTGGGCGCGGCAGGCGCCGGGCTGCAGCGGGCCGGCGCCGAGGCGCTGCTGATCGCGACCAACACCATGCACCGGGTCGCCGACGACATCGAGCGCGCCGCCGGCCTGCCGGTGCTGCACATCGTGGACGCCACCGCGGCGGCGCTGCGCGCGGCGGGCGTGCGTCGCGCCGGGCTGCTGGGCACGCGCTTCACGATGACGCAGGGCTTCTACGCCGAGCGCATGGCGCGCCACGGCATCGACATCCGCGTGCCGGATGCGTCGGGCCAGGCCGAGGTACACCGGCTGATCTACGAGGAACTGTGCCGTGGCCGCTTCGAGGCGGCCTCGCGCGAGGCGCTGCGCGGCCAGGTGGCGGCACTGGCCGGGCAGGGCGCCGAGGCGGCCATCCTCGGCTGCACCGAGCTGGGCCTGCTGCTGCCCGCCGGCTCGCCGGCGGCGCTGCCGCTGTTCGACTCCACCGACCTGCAGGCCCAAGCGGCGGTCGACTGGATGCTAGGCTGACTGCTTTGAAATCCCACGTAACCACTCCCATGAGCACCGTCTGGACCCAAGCCCGTCGCGCCGCGCGCATGAATCCGTCCATCATCCGCGAGATCCTCAAGGTCACCGAGAAGCCGGGCATCCTGTCCATGGCTGGTGGCCTGCCGAGCGCGGACACCTTCCCCGTCGAGGCGCTGAAGGCCGCCTGCGACCGCGTGCTGACACAGAGCCCGCGCGAGGCGCTGCAGTACGCCGCCAGCGAGGGCTATGCGCCGCTGCGCGAGTGGGTGGCGGCGCGCGTCGCGTCGCTGGGCATGGCGGTGCGGCCCGACCAGGTGCTGGTCACCAGCGGCTCGCAGCAGGGGCTGGACCTAGTCGGCAAGGTGCTGTGCGACGCCGGCGCGCCGGTGGCCGTCGAGACGCCCACCTACCTGGGGGCGCTGCAGGCGTTCACGCCCTACGAGCCCATCTTCGCCAGCCTCGCCAGCGACGGCGAGGGCCCGCGCCCCGAGGCCATCGCGGCGCTGCCGCATGACGCGCCCGGCACGCGCTTCAGCTACCTGCTGCCCAACTACCAGAACCCGACCGGCCGGGTGATGGGCGCCGCCCGCCGCGCCGAGGTGGTGGAGGCCTCGCGCCGCGCCGGCGTGCCCATCGTGGAGGACAACCCCTACGGCGACCTGTGGTTCGACGCGCCGCCGCCGGCGGCGCTGTCCAGCCTCTGGCCGGAGGGCTCCATCTACCTGGGATCGTTCTCCAAGGTGCTCACGCCCGGCTTCCGGCTGGGCTACCTGATCGCGCCGCCGGAGCTCTACCCCAAGCTGCTGCAGGCCAAGCAGGCCGCCGACCTGCACACACCCGGCTTCAACCAGCGCGTGGTGCACGAGGTCATTCGCGACGGCTTCCTGGACGCGCACATCCCGTCCATCCGCGCCCGCTACAAGGCCAACCGCGACGCCATGGCCACGGCGCTGCGCGACTTCCTGCCGCCGGGCTGCGAATGGCAGTCGCCGCAGGGCGGCATGTTCTTCTGGATCCGGCTGCCCGCGGGCCTGGACGCGATGGGCCTGCTGCCCCAGGCGGTCGAGGCCGGCATCGCCTTCGTGCCGGGCGCCGCCTTCTACGCCCACCAGCCCGACCCGCGCACGCTGCGGCTGTCGTTCGTGACGCTGACGCCGGAGCTGATCCGCGACGGCGTCGAGAAGCTGGGCCGGCTGCTGCACGTGGCGCTGGAGCTGGCCGCGCAAGCCGCGCCTTAATCGCCCAGCCTGACGCGCAGCTGAAGCTGGGGGCTTTGGCGGTCCCCGGGTTTCCATATCCCCAATCCGTTGCCGCTCTGGCATCGTATGCAGTGAGCCTTGGCGAGAACGCCCGGGCCATCGCACAACGGAGACGAGGCAACGATGAAGCAGGTTTGGACAGCCGTGGCTGCGGCGGTATTCGCAGTGGGCGCTCATGCGGCCGACCCGATCAAGATCGGTGTCTCGGGGCCGTTCACGGGCGGCTCTTCGTCCATGGGCGTCAGCATGCGCGACGGCGTGCGCCTAGCGGCCGACGAGATCAACAAGTCCGGCGGCGTGCTGGGCCGGCAGATCCAGCTGGTCGAGCGCGACGACGAGGCCAAGAACGAGCGCGGCGTGCAGATCGCCCAGGAGCTCATCAACAAGGAAAAGGTCGCCGCCACCGTCGGCTACATCAACACCGGCGTGGCGCTGGCGTCGCAGCGCTTCTACCAGGAAGCCAAGATTCCGGTGATGAACAACGTGGCCACCGGCTCGGTCATCACGCTGCAGTTCAAGGACCAGCCCGACAACTACATCTTCCGCAACGCGGCGCATGACTCCATCCAGGCGCCGATGATCGTGGAGGAGGCCATCGCCAAGCGTGGCTTCAAGAAGGTCGCCATCCTGGCCGACAGCACCAACTACGGCCAGCTGGGCCGCGCCGACCTCGAGGCCGCGCTCAAGCTCAAGGGCATCACGCCGGTCGCCGTCGAGAAGTTCAACATCAAGGACGTCGACATGACGGCCCAGCTGCTCAAGGCCAAGGAGGCCGGCGCCGAGGCCGTGCTGACCTACGGCATCGGGCCGGAGCTGGCGCAGATCGCCAACGGCATGACCAAGCTGGGCTGGAAGGTGCCGATGGTCGGTTCCTGGACCCTGTCCATGGCCAACTACATCGACAACGCCGGCCCCGGCGGTGAGGGCGCGCGCATGCCGCAGACCTTCATCCAGGAGCCCACGACGCCCAAGCGCCAGGCCTTCATCATCAACTACCTGAAGACCTTCAACCCGAAGAACTCGCGCATCGACTCGCCCGTGTCGGCGGCGCAGGGCTACGACTCCATCTACCTGCTGGCCGCGGCCATCAAGCAGGCCGGCTCCACCGAAGGCCCCAAGATCAAGGCCGCGCTGGAGGACCTGAAGGCGCCTGTCGAGGGCGTCGTGACGACCTACAACAAGCCCTTCTCCAAGGCCGACCACGAGGCCATCACGGCCAACATCCCGGTGATGGGCGAGGTCAAGGGGCAGCGCGTCATCTACGCCTACCAGGACGACTTCAAGAAGGCCTCCGAGGTGCGCGTCAAGGACGCCGCCGCGAAGGGCGCCATGGAGCAGAAGAAGCGCCAGTAACCGGGCGCAGCCCCACCGGCCTGGCCGACCCTGCAGGGGTGGCAGGCCGGGCGGGTGCCACCGGCGGCACCTGCCCTCATCTAGGAACGACTGATGGAAATCCTGACCCAGCTCGTGTTCAGCGGCATCGCCCTGGGCATGATCTACGCCGTCATCGCCTTCGGCTACCAGCTGACGTTCGCGACCAGTGACACCCTCAACTTCGGCCAGGGCGATGCGCTGATGCTCGGCGCCCTGGTGGGCCTCAGCCTCGTGGGCCTGGGCGTCAACTACTGGCTGATGATCCCGCTGGTGTGCCTGTTCGGCGCCGTGCAGGGCGCGGTGGTCGAGCGCATCGGCGTGCGGCCGGCGCTGAAGATCAAGAGCGAGTTCGGCTGGATCATGTCCACCATCGCGCTGGGCATCATCTTCAAGAACGTGGCCGAGAACGTCTGGGGCCGCGACGACCTGAAGTTCCCGTCGCCGCTGCCCGAGGCGCCGATGAAGTTCCTCGGCGCCAACGTGCTGCCGATGGAGATCCTCGTCATCGTCGGCGCCGTGGGCATGATGCTGGCGGTCGAGGTGTTCAACCGCAAGAGCATCTACGGCAAGGCGGTGGTGGCCACCTTCAACGACCGCGACGCCGCCAAGCTGATGGGCATCAACACCGGGCTGGTCATCACGTTCTCGTACGCGCTGTCGTCGCTGAGCGCGGCCTTCGCCGGCGTGCTGATCGCGCCGCTGACGCTGACCGGCGCCACCATGGGCGCGGTGCTGGGCCTGAAGGCCTTCGCCGTGGCCATCATCGGCGGCCTGACCAGCGGCATGGGCATCATCCTGGGCGGCATCATCCTCGGCGTCGCCGAGACGACCACCGGTTTCTATCTCTCCACCGGCTACAAGGACGTGCCGGGTCTCGTGTTGCTGCTGATCGTGCTGGCGGTGAAGCCCGCAGGCCTGTTCGGCAAGACCGCCATCAAGAAGGTTTAAGAGCCCGTGAACCTCAAGAACCTCACCCTCGGCGCGCTGGCCATCGCCGCGCTGGCCGCCTTCCCGCTGATGTCGGGCAACCCGTACTACATCCACCTGGTCGAGACCATCATGATCTACGCGATCGTGCTGTTCGGCCTGGACATCGTGGTCGGCTACACCGGCCAGGTGTCGCTGGGCCACGCGGGTCTTTTCGGCATCGGTGCCTACACCGCCGGCGTGCTCATCCTGAAGCTGGATGCGCCGGTCTACCTGACCATCCCGGCCGCCATCGCCGTGGCCGCGGTGTTCGGCGCCATGCTGGCGCTGCCGGCGCTGCGCGTGACGGGGCCCTACCTCGCGATGGTCACGCTGGCCTTCGGCACCATCATCCAGATCCTCATCAACGAGATGACCTTCCTGACGGAAGGGCCGATGGGCATCACGCTGACCAAGCCCTCGCTGTTCGGCCATGCGCTGGACGAGATGGAGTTCTACTGGCTGGTGCTGGCCTGCCTGGTGGCGTCGCTGATCTTCGTGCACCGCGTGCTGCACTCGCAGCTGGGCCGCGCCTTCGAGGCGCTGCGCGGCAGCCCGGTCGCATCGGACTGCATGGGCGTGTCGGTCTACCGCTACAAGGTCTACGCCTTCGTCATCTCGGCCGCGCTGGCGGGCCTGGCCGGCTCGCTGTATGCCTACTCCGAGCAGTACATCAGCCCGAACACCTACAACTTCGAGCTGACGGTGATGTTCCTGCTGGCCATCATCATGGGCGGCCGCAAGACCCGCACCGGCGCGCTGCTGGGCGCGGCCATCATCGTCATGCTGCCCAAGCTGCTGGACGACCTGGAGGTGTTCCGCATCGGCGCCGTGGTGCTGGCCGTCATCGTCGCCGCCTCGGTGGCGGTGGGGCTCAAGCGCGGCAAGCTGACGCGGGTGGCGGCCGCCATCCCGGTGGTCGGCAGCGTGGCGCTGGCCGCGATCTCCTACAAGCTGGACACCATGGCCGACTGGCGCCTGTCCATCTTCGGCCTCATCACGCTGTTCGTCGTGTACTACCTGCAGGACGGCATCGTGGGCTTCGTGCGCAACGCGCTGAACCTCAAGGTCAAGCATGAGCGCGACACCACCGCGGCCACCGCGGCGGCGCTGACGCGGGCCAGCACCGCGGGCGAGCCCGAGCTGCTCAAGGCCAGCGGCGTGCTGATGCAGTTCGGCGGCCTGAAGGCGCTGAACAACGTCGACCTGGTGGTGCAGCGCGGCAGCATCCACGGCCTGATCGGCCCCAACGGCTCGGGCAAGAGCACCATGATGAACGTGCTGACCGGCATCTACCAGCCCACCGCGGGCACGGTGGTGTTCGCGGGCAGCACCGTCAACGGCCGCACCTCGTCCGACATCGCGCTGTCGGGCATCGCGCGCACCTTCCAGAACGTGCAGCTGTTCGGCGAGATGACCGCGCTGCAGAACGTGCTGGTGGGCCTGCACCACAGCTTCAAGAGCAACCTGCTGGACGTCGCGCTGCACCTGCCGCGCTACCTGCGCGAGGACCGCGAGCAGCGTGCCCGCGCCCATGCGCTGCTGGACTTCGTCGGCCTGGAGGCGCTGGCCAGCGAGGAGGCGCGCAACCTGCCCTACGGCAAGCAGCGCCTGCTGGAGATCGCCCGCGCGCTGGCGCTGGACCCGCAGCTGCTGCTGCTGGACGAGCCCGCCGCCGGCCTGACGGCGCCCGACATCAAGGAGCTGCTGGAGATCATCCGCAAGATCCGCGCGGCCGGCGTCACCGTCATCCTCATCGAACACCACATGGACGTCGTGATGAGCCTGTGCGACCGCGTCTCCGTGCTGGACTTCGGCCAGAAGATCGCGGAAGGCCTGCCTGCCGAGGTGCAGGCCAACGAGAAGGTCATCGAGGCCTACCTGGGAGGCGGCGCCTGATGCTGACCATCAAGAATCTGCATGCCGGCTACGGCAAGGTCGAGGTGCTGCAGGGCATCTCGCTGGAAGTGCCCAAGGGCCAGGTGGTGACGCTGATCGGCTCCAACGGCGCTGGCAAGACCACCACCATGCGCGCGGTCAGCGGCATGATCGCACCGACCGCGGGCGAGATCACGCTCAACGGCCGCCGCATCGACGGCCAGGAGAGCTACACCATCGCCCGCCAGGGCCTGGCGCATTCGCCCGAGGGCCGGCGCGTGTTCGCGACCATGACGGTCACCGACAACCTGCGCCTGGGGGCGTTCCCGCGTTACACCGGCGCGCGGCCCAAGGGCGATGTGGAGGCCGACCTCGAAAAGGCGATGGAGCTGTTCCCGCGCCTGAAGGAGCGCCGCATGCAGCTGGCCGGCACGCTGTCCGGCGGCGAGCAGCAGATGCTGGCGATGGCCCGCGCCACCATGCTCAACCCCGAGGTGGTGCTGCTGGACGAGCCCTCCATGGGCCTGGCGCCCATCCTCGTGGAAGAGGTCTTCCGCATCATCGAGAGCCTCAAGGCGCGCGGCGTGACCATGCTGCTGGTCGAGCAGTTCGCCGCCGCCGCGCTCAAGGTGGCGGACTACGGCTACGTGCTGGAGAACGGCCGCATCGCCGTGCACGGCGCCGCCGACAAGCTGCGCAACGACCCGGCGGTGCAGGCGGCCTACCTGGGCGGCGGCCACTGAGCGTGCGGCGCGGCGGCTACCGGCTGAGCTGCGCGCCGGCCGATGTCGACGCCGTCGCGGCCCACGCCTTCCTGACCGGCGCCTACTGGTGCGAGGGCATCCCGCTGGCCACCGTGCAGCGGGCCATCGCGCACTCGCTGTGCATCGCGCTGCATGCCGACGGCGAGGGGCAGGTGGGCTTCGCCCGCGTCGTCACCGACCGCGCGACCTTTGCCTACCTCTGCGACGTCTACGTGCTCGAAGCCCACCGCGGCCGCGGGCTGGCCGATTGGATGGTTCAATCGCTGCTCGCCCACCCGGACCTGCAAGGCCTGCGCCGCTTCATGCTGTTCACGCGCGATGCCCAGCCGCTCTACGCCCGCCACGGCTTCCAGCCGCTGGCGACGCCCGTGCGCGGCATGGAGGTCGTGCGGCCCGGGCTCTACCTGACCGCCACGCCGCCTGCCACCGATGCCTGAACTGCGCCGCTTCCTCCAAGTCGACGTCTTCACCGCCACCCCGCTGAAGGGCAATGCCCTGGCCGTCGTCGTCGACGGGGCCGGCCTGTCCGAGACGGACATGGCCGCGTTCGCGCGCTGGACCAACCTGTCCGAGACCACCTTCCTGCTGCCGCCCACCGACCCGGCGGCCGACTACCGCGTGCGCATCTTCACGCCGGGGGGCGAGTTGCCCTTTGCCGGCCACCCGACGCTGGGCAGCGCCCACGCCTTCCTGGTCAGCGGCGGCGACGCGAAGCAGCCGGGCGAGGTGGTGCAGCAATGCGCCATCGGCCTGGTGCGCGTGAAGCGCGACGGTGCGCGGCTGGCCTTTGCCGCACCGCCGCTGCGGCGCAGCGGGCCGGTCGAGGACGAAGCCCTGCGTGCCCAGGCCCTCGCGGCGCTGCGCATCGAACCCGCGGCGCTGCTGGACCTGGTGTGGGTGGACAACGGCCCGGGCTGGATGGCCGCGCGGCTGGCCGACGCCGCCGGCGTGCTGGCACTGCAGCCCGATTTCGTCGCCATGCAGGGGCTCAAGCTCGGCGTGGTGGGCGCCTATCCGGCCGGCGGCGAATGCCAGTTCGAGGTGCGCGCCTTCGTGCCCGACCTGGGCGTGCCGGAGGACCCCGTCACCGGCAGCCTGAATGCCGGCCTGGCACTGTGGTTACAGGCCAGCGGCCTGGCGGCCGACCGCTACGTCGCCGCGCAGGGCGCTGCGCTGGGTCGCGCCGGCCGCGTGCATGTCAGCCGCGATGCGCAGGCGACCTGGATCGGTGGCGACGTGGCGCCGCTGATCCACGGCCAGGTGAAGCTGTGATGACCGAGGAGATCTTCCGCGAGGACGCCACGCTGCTGCACTGCGACGCGGTGGTGACCGGGGCGGGCGAGGGCGGCGTGCGGCTGGACCGCACGGTCTGCTACCCGCTGGGCGGCGGCCAGGCCGGCGACACCGGCTGGCTGGTGGCGGGCGCGCAGCGCTGGCGCATCACCGACACCCGCAAGAGCAAGGAGCACCCCGGCGCCATCGTGCACCTGCTCGACGGTGAGCCGCCGGCGGTCGGGACCCGCGTGCGGGTCGAGGTCGATGCCGCGCGCCGCCAGGCCCACCGGCGCTTCCACACGGCCACCCACCTGCTGTGCGCGCTGCTGCCCTATCCGGTCGACGGCTGCTCCATCACCGAGGCCTATGCCCGGCTGGATTTCCACACCGACCAGCCGTTCGACAAGGACGCGCTGCAGGCCGGCCTGGCCCGCCTCGTGGGCGAGGCGCATCCGGTCTCGCACCGCTGGATCAGCGAGGACGAACTGGACGCCAACCCGGGCCTGGTGCGCTCCATGAGCGTGCAGCCGCCGCGCGGGCTGGGGCGGGTGCGGGTGCTGGAGATCGAGGGCGTGGACCTGCAGCCCTGCGGCGGCACGCATGTCGGCAACACGGCCGAGATCGGGGCCGTCGTCGTGACCAAGATCGAGAAGAAGTCGGCCCGCACGCGTCGGGTCGTGCTGGGCTTTGCCGAAACCGCCGCCGGTCAGCGCTGAGTTTCTCCGCTGGCCTCGTTTGAGCGCGCAAGTCAGCCATGGCCGGCAAAGGGTGCCGGCATGCCCGCGGCGGCCTTGGGATGGGCCGGCCGGGGCGGCTGGCTAAACTGCAGCGCCTATGGTTGGTCCCGACATCCAGCTCATCACGCCCGAGTCCGACGACGACTGGCGCGAAGCCCGCCTCATCCTGCGCGACTACGCGGGCAGCCTCGACGTGGACCTGGGCTTCCAGGGCTTCGAGGATGAACTGGCCGCGCTGCCCGGGCCCTATGCGCCGCCTGGCGGCCTGATGCTGCTGGCCACGGTGGACGGGGCGGTCGCCGGCAGTGGCGCCTTCCGGCCCCTGCCCGATGCCGACTACCCCAACGCCTGCGAGATGAAGCGCCTGTTCGTGCGGCCGGCGTTCCGCCGCTTCGGGCTGGGCCGCATCCTGGCCCAGGCGCTGATGGACCGTGCCACCGAGTCGGGCTATTCCAGCATGCTGCTCGACACGCTGGACGACATGGAGGCCGCCCGCGGCCTGTACGAAAGCCTGGGCTTCGTCGAGGTGCCGCCGTTCTACTTCAACCCGATTCCCGGTGCGCATTACCTGAAGGCCGAACTCGGTGCCTTCCGGCCGAGTTACTTCGGATAACGGCCTAGAGTGCCGGACATGGCACCCGACCTCCTTCAGCCCCTGGGCCCGCACCGCTGCCTGCTCGGCGAGTCGCCGCTGTGGCATCCCGACGAGCAGCGGCTGTACGCCGTCGACATCCCGGGCCGGCAGGTGCTGTGCTGGCGCGCTGATGCGGACGCGCCCACGGTCTGGCCGCAGGACGCCGAGCCCGGCTGCATCGCGGCCCGCGCAGGCGGCGGGCTGCTGGTGGCGCGGCGCGACGGCCTCTGGGCGCTGGATACCGACACCGGCGCGAAGCGGCTGCTCAGCCCGCCGCCCTACGACCCGGCGCGGCTGCGCTTCAACGACGGCAAGGTGGACCCTGCCGGCCGCTTCTGGGTCGGCACCATCTCCGATGCCCGCGAACCCGAGGCGGCGCTCTACCGCTTCGGCGATGCGGCGTTCGCGCCGCAGGTGACCGGGCTGACGACGGCCAACGGCCTGGCCTGGAGCCCCGACGGGCGCCGGATCTACTGGTCCGACACCAAGGCGCATCGCGTCCACGTGGCCGACTTCGACATGACCTCCGGCACCCTCTCGGCGCCGCGCGTGTTCATCGAGTTTCAGCCGCGCACGGCCGGCCAGGCCTATGGCGGGCGGCCCGACGGCGCCGCGGTGGACGCCGAGGGCGCCTACTGGGTGGCCATGTTCGAGGGCGGCTGCCTGCTGCGCATCGCACCCGACGGGCGGCTGCTGCAGCGCGTGGCGCTGCCGGTCAGCTGTCCCACGATGGTGACGTTTGGCGGGCCCGACCTGCGCACGTTGTTCGTCACGACGGCCCGCGACAAGCGCCCCGCGGACGAGCTGGCACGCGAGCCGCTGGCCGGCGCGGTGCTGCAGATGCGGGTCGACGTGGCGGGGCTGCCTGCCGCTCACTGGCGAAGTTAGCCCGGCCAGCCTCCGCCATTCGTGCACCCGCCTTGTGCGCAGGGCGGATGGCGGGGTGCGGGTTTCCACATATACTCCCGCGGTTTTGCCGGCTTGCATCGAGCCTGGCGCCCAGCCGTATCAGAGTGCCGACATGACCGCCCCCAAGGGAAATCCTGCCAGCGCCTGGGACGACGAAGCGCCCGACTCCGTGCCCGTGCCGCCCTGGACCGCCCAGCAGGTGCAAGCCTTGATGGTGCGTGAACGGCCGATGTCGCCCTGGCGCATCGTGGCCGTGCAGGCGGCAGCCGGTGGCCTGCTGGCGTTGGCGTGGTGGCTCTTCGGCACCGCGCCGGCGCAACAGGTGCGCTCCACGGCCTGGGGCGCGGCCGCGGTGGTGTTGCCCCATGCCTTGATGGCCTGGGGTCTGCGCCGCCAGGCCGTCCAGGCTCAGGCGGCGTTCCTGTCGTTCCTGATCTGGGAACTGGTCAAGGTGGGTTGCGCGGTCGTCATCCTGGTGGCGGCGGCGTGGTGGGTGCGGGACCTGAGCTGGCCGGCTTTGCTGGTGGCGCTGGTCGTGTGCCTGAAGGTGCATATGTGGGCCTGGTGGATGTTCACCCGGCCTGGTCGAAGAACGAATTGAGTCATACAGACGATGAGCAGCGAACAGCACGCGCCCAGCGCCGGTGATTACATCAATCACCACCTGCAGCATCTGCAGAAGAACTTCTCGTTCGAGAGCGTGAAGCAGACCGACATCGTCGACTTCAGCCTCTTCAACCTGGATTCGCTCGTCTTCGCCTCCGGACTGGGGCTGCTGGGCGTGTTCCTGCTGTGGCTGGGCGTGCGCCGCGCCACCTCGGGCGTGCCGGGGCGCTTCCAGGCCGCGGTCGAGATCCTGTTCGAGATGGTCGACAACCAGGCCAAGGGCGTCATCCACAACGAGAACAGCCGCCGCTTCGTCGGCCCGCTGGCGCTGACCGCGTTCGTCTGGATCTTCCTGATGAACTTCATGGACATGCTGCCGGTCGACTTCCTGCCGCAGATCTGGCACAGCGCCGGTCCGGCGCTGGGCTTCAAGGACTACCTGCGCGTCGTGCCGACGGCCGACCTGTCCACCACGCTGGGCATGTCCACCTTCGTGCTGCTGCTGTGCCTGTACTACAACATCAAGATCAAGGGCCTGGGCGGTTGGGGCCATGAACTGATCGCGGCGCCCTTCGGCAACCACTGGGCGCTGTGGCCGTTCAACTTCCTGATGCAGATGATCGAGTTCCTGGCCAAGACCGTGTCCCACGGTATGCGGCTGTTCGGCAACATGTTTGCCGGTGAACTCGTCTTCATGCTGATCGCGCTGATGGGCGGCGCCTGGGCGATGAACGCCACGGGTCTGTCGCTCGCCTTCGGTCACGTCGTGGCCGGCACGATCTGGACTCTGTTCCACATCCTCGTGATCGTGCTGCAGGCCTTCATCTTCATGATGCTCACCCTGATCTACATCGGTCAGGCGCACGACCATCACTGAAGCGGTTCCCGTTCCTTTCCTTCCTTTTCCCTTTCCTTCTCACTCTCTCTAGGAGATTTCAAATGAACGACATCCTCGGTCTCGTTGCTCTGGCTTGCGGCATCATCGTGGGCCTCGGCGCCATCGGCGCTTCGATCGGCATCGCGCTGATGGGCGGCAAGTTCCTGGAGTCCTCGGCCCGTCAGCCCGAGCTGATGAACCAGCTCCAGACCAAGATGTTCATCCTGGCCGGCCTGATCGACGCGGCCTTCCTGATCGGCGTCGCCATCGCCCTGCTGTTCGCCTTCGCCAACCCGTTCGCCGCCACCTTCCTGGCCAACGTCGCGCGCTGATCACGCCTGCCTTTCAGGCTTGAAAGGAGATAAGCCGTGAACATCAACGCAACACTGTGGATCCAGTGGATCCCGTTTGCGATCCTGGCGTGGGTGACCGCCCAGTTCATCTGGCCGGTCATTGCCAAGGCGCTCGACGAGCGTGCGGCCAAGATCGCCGATGGGCTGGCTGCCGCCGACCGTGCCAAGACCGAGCTCGCCTCGGCCAACAAGGCCGTGGAAGCCCAGCTGGCGCAGACCCGCACCGAATCGACCAAGCTGCTGGGCGACGCTGAAAAGCGCGCCGCAGCCATCGTCGAGGAGGCCAAGCGGCGTGCCGAGGACGAAGCCGCCAAGATCGTTGCCCAGGCCAAGGCCGACGCCGATCAACAGGTGGTCCGTGCCCGCGAGGCCCTGCGCGAGCAGGTCGCCGTGCTGGCCCTCAAGGGTGCCGAGGCCATCCTGCGCAAGGAAGTCGACGCCGGCGTTCACGCCGACCTGTTGACCCGACTGAAGCAGGAGCTCTGAGCATGGCCGAACTCGCCACCATCGCTCGCCCCTACGCCGAAGCGCTGTTCCAGGTCGCCCGCAAGGGTGATCTGGCCGCCTGGCGCGGGCAGCTCGACGTGCTGGCCGCGGTGGCGGGCGACGCCTCGCTGCGGCAGTTCGCCGACCATCCGAAGAGCTCGACCGACCAGGTCGTCGCCGTGGCCGCCGAGGCGGCCGAGCGTCAACTGGGTCAGCCGCTGCTGCCGGGCGTGCGCAACTTCCTGCAGACGGTCATCGACAACCGCCGGCTCGAGGCCCTGCCGGCCGCTGCCGAGCAGTTCCATGCCCTGGCCAGCACCGCGCTGGGCGCGGTGGAAGCCGTGGTCGACAGCGCCTTCCCGCTGGACGCCGCCCAGCTCGCCGAGCTGGGTGCCGTCCTCGAGCAGCGTTTCGGCCGCAAGCTGACGCTGGAAGTCCGCATCGATCCTTCGCTCATCGGCGGCGTGCGCGCCACCGTGGGCGACGAAGTGCTGGACACCTCGGTGCGCGCCCGCCTGGAGCGGATGAAGACCGCCCTGATTGCCTAAACATCCAACCACCCGGCCCCTCGCCGGGCGGAGACCGACATGCAACTGAACCCTGCAGAAATTTCCGAACTGATCAAGAGCCGCATCGAGGGCCTGGCCCCGAGCGCCGACATCCGCAACCAGGGCACCGTCGTGTCGGTGTCGGACGGCATCGTCCGCGTCCACGGCCTCTCGGACGTGATGCAGGGCGAAATGCTCGAATTCCCGGCCGCCGCGGACGGCTCGCAGACCTTCGGTCTGGCCTTGAACCTCGAGCGCGACTCCGTCGGCGCCGTGATTCTGGGCGCCTACGAGCACATCTCGGAAGGCGACACCGTGAAGTGCACGGGCCGCATCCTGGAAGTGCCGGTGGGCCCCGAGCTGATCGGCCGCGTCGTCAACGCGCTGGGCGAGCCCATCGACGGCAAGGGTCCGATCAACGCCAAGATGACTGACGTCATCGAGAAGGTCGCCCCAGGCGTGATCGCCCGCAAGTCGGTCGACCAGCCCGTGCAGACCGGCCTGAAGTCCATCGACTCCATGGTGCCCGTCGGCCGCGGCCAGCGCGAGCTGATCATCGGTGACCGCCAGACTGGTAAGACCGCCGTCGCCATCGACGCGATCATCAACCAGAAGGGTCAGAACATGACCTGCGTCTACGTCGCCATCGGCCAGA
>CAXDTK010000048.1:0-23374 GCA_963992225.1 uncultured Comamonadaceae bacterium
CAAGCGCGTCAACGACGCCAACCAGGCGGCCATTCTGCGGCTGATGAACGAACTGTCCTCGGTCGCTGAAGGTGACCTGACGCAGCAGGCCACCGTGACGGAGGACATCACCGGCGCCATCGCCGACTCCGTGAACTACACGGTGGAAGAGCTGCGCAACCTGGTCGGCCAGGTGCAGGCCACGGCGGCGCGGGTGACGGACACGACCGGTGCGGTCGACCAGACCTCCACCGACCTGCTGGCCGCATCCAAGGAACAGCTGCACGAGATCCGCGCCACCGGCGAGGCCGTGCTGGGCATGGCCAACCGAATCAACGAGGTGTCCGCCCAGGCACAGACCACCGCCCAGGTGGCGCGCCAGAGCCGTCAGGCCGCCGAGCAGGGCCTGGCCGCGATGCAGAACAACATCGCCGGCATGAACGCGATCCGCGACTCCATCCAGGAGACTTCCAAGCGCATCAAGCGGCTGGGGGAGTCATCTCAGGAGATCGGCGAGATCACCGAGCTGATCTCGGACATTACCGAGCAGACCAACGTGCTGGCGCTGAACGCGGCCATCCAGGCCGCCTCCGCCGGTGAAGCCGGCCGCGGCTTCTCGGTCGTGGCGGAAGAGGTGCAGCGACTGGCCGAACGCTCCGGCGACGCGACGCGCCGGATCGCGGCGCTGGTCAAGACCATTCAGACCGACACCCACGACGCCGTGGCGGCCATGGAGCGCTCGACGCGCGGTGTGGTGGAAGGTACGCAGCTGTCCGACGCGGCCGGCAAGGCGCTGGAAGACATCGACAGCGTGTCGCGCCAGCTGGACGAGCTGATCGTGCGCATCTCGTCACAGGCCCGCCAGGAAGCGGAGTCCGCCAACGAGGTGGCCTCCAACATCCAGCACATCTTCGCCGTGACGGAGCAGACCTCCGAGGGCACGCGCTCGACGGCCCAGATGGTGCACGAACTGTCCCGCTCCGCAGAAGCGCTGCGCGCGTCCGTGGCCCGATTCAAGGTCGCCTGACCCTGCTCCCCTCCGAGCGAGAAAGCCTCAACGCATGGACAGCTCCCTGCGAGACTCCGAACTCCCGGCCGACCTGAGCCCGCTGGCCTGGGTGCAGGAGGAACTGCGCCGCTCGCTGGAGTCGGTGCACAAGACCCTGCGCCGCCTGGTGCGCGACGGGGCCGACAACCGCCTGTCGGCCTTCGGTGCCGACGCGCAGCCCAGCCTGCCGCTGCAGCAGGCCGCGGCCCAGCTGCACCAGGTCAGCGGTGTGCTGTCGCTGGTGGGCCTGCCCGCCGGCGCCAGCGTGCTGCGCGCTGCCGAGCAGGCCGTCGCGCGGCTGGCGGACCGCCCGCTGGAGGTCGAAACCAGCACCGTCGAGACCATCGAGCGGGCCGATTTCGCGCTGCTGGCCTACGTGGCCCGGCTGCTGGCCGGCAACAAGACCTCGTCGCTGGCGCTGTACCCCAGCTATCGCGACCTGCAGCAGCTCAACGGTGCGGAGCGCATCCACCCGGCCGACCTGTGGCAGTACGACTGGAGCTGGCGCGCCATGCCGCTCGAAGTGGACGTCATGCCGCGTTCGCCGGACGCCGTGCGGCCGCCCTTCGAGGCGGCGCTGCTGCGTCACATGCGCGAGCCGAGTTCCGCGCACGCCGCCAACCTGTCCGGCCTGTGTGCCGGGCTGGCCGCGGCGCTGCCGGCCGGCCAGGCGCGCACGCTGTGGCAACTCGCTGCCGCCGTGTTCGAAGGCCAGGCGCTGAAGCTGCTGCGCAGCGACGCCCACACCAAGCGCCTGGGCTCCAAGCTGCTGCACGAGTTGCGCATCATCGGCCAGGGCGACCAGGCCGACCCGCAGCGCGAACGCCTGGCGCAGGACCTGCTGTTCTTCTGTGCCCAGTGCCGCATCACCCAGGGTGCCGGCCCGCGCCTGACCGCGGTGCATGCCGCCTACCGGCTGACCGACGAGCATGCCGGCGACTACGAGGACGCCAGCCTGGGCCGCATCGACCCGGCCTGGGTCGCACAGGCCAAGCGCCGCGTGCTGGCCGCCAAGGAGAGCTGGTCCAGCGCCGCCGAGGGTGACCAGCACCGGCTGACCGGCCTGGACGAGCAGTTCGCCGCGCTGGCCGATTCGCTGACCCGTCTGTTCCCCAGCGGCGAGGTGCTGGCGCAGACGCTGCAGCGCGCCGTCGTGGCCACGCTGCGCTCGCGCACCACCCCGTCGCCCGCGCTGGCGATGGAGGTCGCGACCAGCCTGCTCTACGTCGAGGCCGCGCTGGAAGATGCCGCCTTCGACCAGCCCGAGCAGGCCGACCGCGTGCGCCGCCTGGCGCGCCGCGTCGAGGCCGTGGCGCATGGCCAGCCGGCCGAGCCGCTGGAAGACTGGATGGAGGACCTGTACCGCCGGGTCTCCGACCGTCAGACGCTGGGCAGCGTCGTGCACGAGCTGCGCGCCAGCCTGTCCGAGGTCGAGAAGCAGTGCGACGAGTACTTCCGCGACCCGACCCAGCGTGAGCTGCTGATCCCCGTGCCGGGCCAGCTGCAGGCGATGCGCGGCGTGCTCAGCGTGCTGGGCCTGGACCAGGCGGCGCTCGCCACGGTGCGCATGCGCGACGAGGTGGACAGCCTCGCCAGCACCGAGATCGACTTTGAGCATGCCGGCGCCCGCGGCGTGTTCGAGCGCCTGGCCAACAACCTGGGCGCGCTCGGCTTCCTGATCGACATGCTGAGCGTGCAGCCGGCCCTGGCCAAGCGCATGTTCCAGTTCGACGAGACGACGGGCCGGCTGGACGCCGTCATGGGCCGCCGCGAGGGTGCGGTGGAGCTGCCCGACTTCCAGACCAGCGGCTTCCATGTCGACCTGGGCGACGCCTCGCCCGAGCCCGCGCCGGCTTATGAGTCGACGCAGCCGTTGCGCATCGACCTCGTCAAGCTGGACCTGCCCGACCTTAGCCTGCCGGACGTCGACCTGACGCAGCCGGCAGCGCCGGCCCCGCGGCCGGCCCCGGCACCCGCCCCGGCCCCTGCGCCGCTGGCCGAGCCCAGCGTCGCCGACGCCCCGGAGCTGCGCGAGATCTTTCTGGAAGAGGCCGACGAGGTCATCGCCAATGCCCGCGCCGCGCTCGAGGCGCTGCGCGAGGCGCCCGCCGACCACGCCCAGCTCACCGTCGTGCGCCGCGCCTTCCACACGCTCAAGGGCAGCGCGCGGATGGTCGGCCTGGACAGCTTCGGCGAGGGCGCCTGGGCCTGCGAGCAGCTCTACAACGCCCGCCTGGCCGAGGCCACGCCCCAGGCGGATGAGGCGCTGCTGGGCTTCACTGGCGATGCGCTGGACTATTTCGCGCACTGGCGCGAGCAGATCGCCGGCAACGCGTCCGGCCTGAGCATGCCTGAGCCGCTGCGCCGCAGCGCCGACGCGCTGCGACTGCATGGCGAGGCCCTGCCGCTCGTCGGCGAGGCGCCGGCCGTGGCGGATGTGGCCGCGGTGGACCTGCCGCTGGCCCTGGATGCCGCCGAGGCCGCCGAGGCCATCGAGGTGCCTGAGGTCATCGATGTCGGCGAGGCCTTCAGCCTGGATGCCGAAGCGCTGCCCGAGCCGGACAACATCACCGCGCCGGTTGAGGAGACTGCCGTGCCGGCGCTGGCCGACCTCGGCTTCGAGCTGCCCGACCTCACGCTGCCCTCGGCCGTGCCGGCCGAGCCGGACGAGATCACGCTGGACCTGGGCCAGCCGACCGAGCTGATGCCGCCGGCCGCCACCGAGCCCATGCCGCTGGCGCGCCGCGAGGACGAGCCGACGCTGGCCAACTTCCACCTGCAGCTGGACCTGGACGAGCCGCCGGCTGCGGCGCCGCACGCCGTCGCGCCCGATGCCGCGCCGCCGGTGCGGCCGGAGGAAAGCACGCTGGCCATCCCGGCGCTGGAGCCCACCGAGTTCGCCTTCGACGCCGCCCCGGTGGCCGCGCCGGCGGCGCCGGCGCTCAGCCTGGTCGAGTCGGCGTTCGCGGAGCCCGGCCCCGAGCCCGTGGACCCGGACGAAGGCTACAAGCTCATCGGCCCGCTGCGCATCAGCATCGCGCTGTTCAACATCTTCCTGAACGAGGCCGACGAGCTGTCGCGCAAGCTGTCCATCGGCCTGGCCGAGTGGGCGGCCGAAATGAACCAGCCGGTGCCGCAGAGTTGCGAGGTGCAGGCCCATGCGCTGGCCGGCAATGCCGGCACCGTGGGCTACGAGGACCTCTCCAGCCTGGCCCGCGAGCTGGAGCATGCGCTCGGCCGCGCCCAGCGCGCGGTGCGCTACGAGGAGGACGACGCCGACCTCTTCGTGCGCGCGGCCGATGACATCCGCCGCCTGCTGCACCAGTTCGCGGCCGGCTTCCTGAAGCCCAACGATCCCGAGGTCATCACCCGCCTGCATGCCTACCAGCCGCAGGAGGAGCCGCAGACCTCCGCCGCGCCGCTGGACGCGCTGCCGGTGCCGCAGCTGTACGACACCGTCGCCAGCGAGCTGGACAGCGGCGAGGCCGACGCGTTGCTGGCCGAGGTCGCATTGCCGGCCGAGGCCGAGCCGGCTGCCGGGCCGCTGCCCGGCCCCGACGCCGAGCCGGCCCCGCAGGTGCTGGCCGAGCCCGAGGTCGAATCCGAGCCCGAGCCCGAGCCCGAGCCCGAGCCCGAGCCCGAGCCCGAGCCCGAGGTGCCGACGGCAGCCGAGGCCGCCGCAGCGCCGGTGCCGCCGGCCGAGGTGGAGCCCGAGCCGGGCCTGCCCGACGCGATCGAGCCCGACCTGTACCCGATCTTCGAGGAGGAAGGCCGCGACCTGCTGCAGGAGCTGCATGCCGCGCTGCGCGACTGGCTGGCCGAGCCGGCCGCGCTGGAACGTTCCGACGCCTGCATGCGGGCGCTGCACACCTTCAAGGGCGGTGCCCGTCTGGCCGGCGCGATGCGTCTGGGCGAGCAGGCTCACCAGCTGGAGTCGGCGATCGAGCAGCTGCTGCGCGACGGCAGCGCCGATGCGGGCCAGGTGCAGGCGCTGCAGCACCAGGGCGACGCGCTGGAGCATGCCTTCGAGCAGCTGGGCGAGAGCCTGCGCGCACCGGCCGCGGCCGCGCCGGTGGCGGCACCCGCGGTGGCCCCCGCGCCGCCGCAGGCGCCCGAGCCCCGTCCCGAACCGCTGGCCCGTTTTGCCGCGGTGGCAGCGGCGGTCGAGCCGCAACCGCAGGCCGACACGGCCGCCCGCGAGATCGACTGGAGCCGCTTCGCCGACACCACCGAGGTGGCGGCCGGCAGCGACAACCTGGCCATCGGCCAGGCGCTGGTGCGCGTGCGCGGCAGCCTGCTGGAGCGCATGGCCACGCAGGCCGGCGAGGTCAGCATCCGCCGCGCGCGGATGGAGTCCGAGCTGGCCCAGATGAAGGGTGCGCTGCTGGACCTGGACGACAACCTGGAGCGCCTGCGCGCCCAGTTGCGCGAGCTGGAGCTGCAGGCCGAGGCCCAGATGCACATCCAGCAGGAGATGGCGCAGCAGGGCGGCCGCGAGTTCGACCCGCTGGAGTTCGACCGCTACACCCGCTTCCAGGAGCTGACCCGCATGCTGGCCGAGTCGGTCGGCGACGTGGCCACGCTGCAGCGCACGCTGGGCCGCAGCGTGCAGACGGGTGAAGACGAACTGGCCGCGCAGTCGCGGCTGACGCGCGAGCTGCAGGACGACCTGCTGCGCACCCGGCTGGTCGAGTTCGACTCGATCGGCGAACGCATGCACCGCGTCGTGCGCCAGGCGGCGCGTGACAGCGGCAAGCAGGTCAGGCTGGAGATCAGCGGCGGCCAGACCGAGCTGGACCGCTCGGTGCTGGAGCGCACGGCCGGCGCCTTCGAGCACCTGCTGCGCAACAGCGTGGCGCATGGCATCGAGGCGCCCGAGGCCCGCACCGCGGCCGGCAAGGACGCCACCGGCACCTTGCGCATCGAGGTCAGCCAGCAGGGCAACGAGGTGCAGCTGAACTTCGCCGACGACGGCGCGGGCCTGAACCTGTCACGCATCCGCGAACGCGGCCTGCAGCTGGGCCTGATCACGCCCGAGGCCGAGCCCGACGAGGCCCAGCTCAAGCGGTTGATCTTCGCGCCCGGCTTCTCCACGGCCAGCCAGGTCACCGAGCTGAGCGGCCGGGGCATCGGCATGGACGTGGTGCGCGCCGAAGTCGGCACGCTGGGCGGCAGCATCGAGACGGCCTCGGTCGCCGGCGAGGGCACCAGCTTCCTGCTGCGCCTGCCGCTGACCACGGCGCTGACGCAGATCGTGCTGCTCAAGAGCGGCGACCAGGTGGTGGCCGTGCCGGCGGCGCTGATGGAGTCGGTGCAGCGTGTGCCGGTCGACGCGGTCGAGGCGGCTTACGCCACCGGCAAGCTCAGGCATGGCGGCACGGAACTGCCGTTCTACTGGCTGGGCGGCCTGCTGGGCCTGGGTGGCCGCGGCCAGACCCATGGCCGCCACGCGCCGGTGGTGCTGGTGCGCAGCGCCCAGGGCGCGCTGGCCCTGCACGTCGACGAGGTGGTGGGCAACCAGGAAGTGGTGGTCAAGAACCTCGGCGCCCAGCTCAACCGCGTGCCGGGCCTGGCGGGCATCAGCCTGCTGGCGTCCGGCGAGGTCGCGCTGATCTACAACGTGGTGGCGCTGGCCGACTGGTACGGTGTCGATGCGCAGGCCCGCCTCGCGGCGGCCCATGCCCAGTCGCTGACCGGGACCGCGCAGCCCGTGCCGGTGGCCCGCGTCGTCGAGGACCACGGCCAGGCACCGCTGGTGATGGTGGTGGACGATTCGCTGACGGTGCGCCGCGTGACGCAGCGCCTGCTGGAGCGTGTCGGCTTCCGCGTGCTGCTGGCCAAGGACGGCCTGGACGCGATGGAGAAGCTGTCGGGCGACGAGCTGCCGGCGGTGGTGCTGTCCGACATCGAGATGCCGCGCATGGACGGCTTCGACCTGGTGCGCAACATGCGCGCCGACTCGCGCCTGGCGGCCCTGCCGGTCGTCATGATCACCTCGCGCATCGCGCAGAAGCACCGCGACTACGCCGCGCAGCTGGGGGTCGACCACTACCTTGGCAAGCCCTATGACGAAGAGCAGTTGCTGGGCCTGATCCGTCAGTACACCCAGGCTGCGTTAGTCTGACGACATGTCCCAGGTTGTCGATCATCTGGCCGAGCTGACCGGCTTCCGCGACCGTGACGTCATGGACGTCACGCTCGTCATGGCCCTGCGCGACCTGCTCGAACCCGAGTCGGTCGCCATCTACCGCAGCGTCGGCGAGCCCGGCGACGAGCGCTGGCTGACGCGCGCCCACCTGCGCGCCGGCGACGCGGTCGCGTCGGCCGACCCGCTGTGGGCCAAGCCCGACGCGCTGCCCCGGGTGGCCGACCATCCGCTGCGGCTGGAAGCCATGCGCAGCCGCAGCGTCACGCAGGTGGCGCAGGGCGGGCAGTGGCTGTACCTGTTCCCGATCGCCACCGACCGCGACGTGGTCGGCGTCATCGAGATCCTGTCCACGCGGCGGCTGGGCACGGGCTCGCAGCGCATGGTCAGCAGCGTGCTGCGGATCTATCACAACTTCCAGGGCCTGCTCGACTACTCCGAGCGCGACACGCTGACCGGGCTGCTGAACCGCAAGACCTTCGACGAGAGCTTCCTGAAGGTGCTCTCCGACCTGCCGGTGCGGCCTGACGCCACGCACGAGGCCGAGGATCGCCGGCACGAGGCGGCCACGCCGCATTACGTGCTGGGCGTCATCGACATCGACCATTTCAAGTCGGTCAACGACCGCTTCGGCCACCTGATCGGCGACGAGGTGCTGCTGCTGCTGTCACGGTTGATGCGCGGCTCGTTCCGCTTCCACGACCTGCTCTACCGCTTCGGCGGCGAGGAGTTCGTCGTGCTGATGCGCTGCGACGAGGAGATCCACGCCGGCGAGGCCTTCGAGCGGCTGCGCGTGAACACCGAGCGCTACGCCTTCCCGCAGGTCGGCCGCATCACGGTCAGCATCGGCTTCACCGAGGTGCGGGCCGGCGACGCGCCCGCGGCGGCCTTCGAGCGTGCCGACAAGGCCGTCTATCACGCCAAGGGCAGCGGCCGCAACCAGGTGCACAACTACGCGGCCCTGGTGGCCAGCGGCGCGATCCAGGAATCCACGCAGCTCAGCGACGTCGAGCTGTTCTGACGCGCCGCTCGCGCTACGGCGCGGCGGGCAGCGCCCGGGTCTTGACCACCGCATAGCGCGCCAGCGTGCGCTCCCGCGCCAGCGCGTGATCGACCACCGGCCGCGGGTAGTCCACCCCCTGCATCGCCAGCGGCGCGCGTGCCCAGGGCGCGTGGAGGGCCTTGGCGTCGAGCGCCGCCAGCTCGGGGCAGTAGCGGCGGATGAAACGCCCCTCGGGGTCGAACTTCTCGCTCTGGCTGACCGGGTTGAAGATGCGGAAATAGGGCTGGGCGTCGCAGCCGCTGCTGCTGGCCCATTGCCAGCCGCCGTTGTTGGCGGCCAGGTCGAAGTCCAGCAGCTGTTCGGCGAACCAGGCCTCGCCGCGCCGCCAGTCCAGCCCCAGGTCCTTGGTCAGGAAGCTCGCGGCCACCATGCGCAGCCGGTTGTGCATGTAGCCGGTCTGGCGCAGCTGCCGCATCGCGGCATCGACCAGCGGATAGCCGGTGCGGCCCTCGCACCAGGCGGCGAACAGCGCGTCGGCGGCCGCGCCGCTCTCCCAGGCGATGGCGTCGTACTCGGGCCGGAACGCCGCCGTCATCGCATGCGGATGGTGGTGCATGACCTGGTGGTAGAAGTCGCGCCAGATCAGCTCCGACAGCCACACCTCGGCGCCGCGGTCGCCGGCCGACATGCGCTGGTGGGCCAGCCGCGCCAGCCGGCGGATCGACACCGTGCCGAAGCGCAGGTGCACGCTGAGGTAGCTGGGGCCCTTGACGGCGGGGAAGTCGCGCGTCTCGTGGTACTGGTCCATGCGGTCCAGGAAGTCGTCCAGCAGCGCCTCGGCACCGCGGCTGCCCTGGCCGATGTGGGCGCTCAGGCCGGCCGGCTCGAAGCCGATGTCGGCCAGCGCCGGCAGGCCAGCGGCCAGCGGGCTGGGCGCCAGCCGCGCGGCGTGCCGCTCGACCGGGTAGCCGCGCAGGTAGAACTCGTCCACCTTGCGCAGCCAGGCGTTCTTGTAGGGCGTGAACACGCCATAGGGCCCGCCGGCGGCCGTCAGCACCTCGCGGCGCTCGAACACCACATGGTCCTTGAAGCTGCGCAGCTCGGCGCCGAAGGCCGCCAGCCGTTCGGCCACCCGGGCGTCGCGCTGCAGCGCGGCGGGCTCGTCGTCGTGGTTGATGAAGACGGCCTGCACGCCCAGCTCGGCGGCCAGCCGCGGCACCTCGTCCACGGCCCGGGCGTGGCGCACGATCAGCGCCCCGCCGCGCGCGCGCAGGTCGGCGTCCAGCACCGCCAGCGCGCCCAGGATGAACTCGACGCGCCGGTCGGCGCGGGGCAGGGCGTCGAGGATGTCGCGGTCGAGGATGAAGGCGCAGAACACCTGCCGCGCCGAGGTCAGCGCGCGGTACAGGGCCGCCTGGTCGTCCAGCCGCAGGTCGCGCCGGAACCAGACCAGCGCACGGTCGAAAGTGGGGGTCATGACCCGCAGAATAAAATGACTGCATGCCCGCCGACCGGATCGTCCTGACCAACCAGTTCCTCATCGCCATGCCCGGCATGGCCGACGAGGCCTTCGCAGGCACCGTGGTCTACCTCTGCGAGCACAACGACAACGGTGCCCTGGGCCTCGTCATCAACAAGCCGATCTCGCTGACGCTGGGCACGCTGTTCGAGAAGGTGGAGCTCAGCCCGCCGGCCGAGCCGCTGGCCGACACGCCGGTGTTCTACGGCGGCCCGGTGCAGACCGACCGCGGCTTCGTGCTGCACGAGCCGCTGGATGCCGAAGGTGGTCACTACAACGCCACGCTGGCCGTGCCCGGCGGGCTGGAGATGACCACCAGCCGCGATGTGCTGGAGGCGCTGTCCAACGGTGCCGGCCCCAAGAAGCTGCTGGTTACGCTGGGCTACAGCGGCTGGGCCGCCGGCCAGCTGGAAGAAGAGATCGGCCGCAACGGCTGGCTGACGGTGGACGCGACGCCGGAGATCATCTTCGACACGCCGGTGGAGCAGCGCTACGAGCGTGCGCTGGGCCTGCTGGGCATCGACCCGCGCATGCTGAGCGCCGACGCGGGGCATGCATGAGCCCCTCGCCCGGCCTTGCCTCGCTGAACGCGGGCCAGCCCAGCCTGTCCCCCGAGGGGACGGCGATTGACCGGGCATCGAGTCCGGTCGACATCGCCCAGCGGGCCGGCGTGGGGCAGCCCGGCGCTCGGCCCCAATCCAGCCGTCCGGGCTGCTGAGATGGCAGCAACTCTTTCGCCGGCGCATCAGTCCTTCCTCGCCTTCGACTTCGGCACCCGCCGCATCGGCGTGGCCTCGGGCACGCGGCTGCTGGGCTCGGCCGAGCCGCGCGGCACCATCCGCAGCGGCGACTGGGACGCCGTGGCGGCCCTGGTCGGCACCTGGCAACCCGACGCCCTGGTCATCGGCGTGCCGCGCCACCCCGACGGTGTGCCGCACGAGATGACGACCAAGGCCCAGAACTTCGGCCGCCGCCTGGCCGGGCGCCACCACCTGCCGGTCTTCGAGGTGGACGAGCGCTACACCAGCGTCGAAGCCGAGAGCCAGGGCGCCCACGATGTCGACGCGGCCGCGGCGGCCCTCATCCTCGAACAATTCTTCCGGGAACACCCATGAGCGATCTCAAGCTCGATGCCGAGGCGCTGTACCTCGAGCTCAAGCGCGGCGTGCAGCGGCTGCTGACGCCCGACACCGCCCTCGTCGGCATCTGGAGCGGCGGCGCCTGGCTGGCCGAGCGGCTGGCCGCGGATCTCGGCGTCGCGGCCGGCACCATCTCCAGTGCCTTGCACCGTGACGACTTCGGCTCCCGCGGTCTGGCCAAGGCCGACCACACCAGGCTGCCCTTCGACGTCGACGGCCGCGACATCCTGCTCATCGACGACGTGCTCTACACCGGCCGCACGACGCGGGCGGTGCTCAACGAGCTGTTCGACTTCGGCCGGCCGGCGAGCGTGCGGCTGGCGGTGCTGGTGGACCGCGGCGGGCGCCAGCTGCCCATCGAGGCGGCGTTCTCGGCCGCGCGCGTGACGCTGGACGCGGCGCAGAGCCTGCGGCTGCTGCGCAGCGAATCCGGCGTGTTCAGCTTCGAGGTGAAATGATGCTTTCCAGGCGAAACCCTCAACTCAACAAGCACGGCGAGCTGATCCACCTGCTGTCCATCGAAGGCCTGCCGCGCGCGGTCATCGAGCAGATCCTGGACACCGCCGGCAGCTTCCTGTCCGTCAACGACCGCGAGGTCAAGAAGGTGCCGCTGCTGCGCGGCAAGTCGGTGTTCAACCTGTTCTTCGAGAACAGCACGCGCACCCGCACCACCTTCGAGATCGCGGCCAAGCGCCTGTCCGCCGACGTCATCAACCTCGACATCGCGCGCAGCTCCACCGCCAAGGGCGAGACGCTGCTGGACACGGTGGCCAACCTCAGCGCCATGCATGCGGACATGTTCGTCGTGCGGCACAGCGAGAGCGGCGCGCCTCACCTCATCGCCCAGCATTGCGCACCGCATGTGCACGTGGTGAACGCCGGCGACGGCCGGCATGCCCACCCGACACAGGGGCTGCTGGACATGTACACCATCCGGCACTTCAAGCACGACTTCCGCAACCTGACGGTGGCCATCGTCGGCGACATCGTGCATTCGCGCGTGGCCCGCAGCGACATCCATGCGCTGAGCATCCTGGGCGTGCCCGAGATCCGCGCGGTGGGCCCCAAGACGCTGGTGCCGGGCGACCTGCGCGAGATGGGCGTGCGCGTCTGCCACGACATGGCCGAGGGCGTGAAGGACGCCGACGTCATCATCATGCTGCGCCTGCAGAACGAGCGCATGAACGGTGCCATGCTGCCCAGCAGCGGCGAGTTCTTCAAGCATTTCGGCCTGACGCCCGACAAGCTGGCGCTGGCCAGGCCGGACGCCATCGTCATGCACCCGGGGCCCATCAACCGCGGCGTGGAGATCGCGTCGGAGGTGGCCGACGGCAAGAGCAGCGTGATCCTGCCGCAGGTGACCTTCGGCATCGCGGTGCGCATGGCGGTGATGGCCATCCTGGCCGGCAACGAGGCATGAGCATGAAGATCCTGATCAAGAACGGCCGCCTCATCGATCCGGCCTCCAACCTCGACCGCCTCGGCGACGTGGCCATCGCCAACGGCCGCATCGTGCACCTGGGCGACATGGGCGACTTCAGCGCCGAGCGCACGGTGGACGCCACCGGCCTCATCGTCGCGCCTGGCCTGGTGGACCTGTGCGCGCGGCTGCGCGAGCCCGGCCACGAGCACGAGGGCCTGCTGGAGAGCGAACTCGCGGCCGCGGCCGCGGGCGGCGTGACCAGCCTGGTCTGCCCGCCCGACACCGACCCGGTGCTGGACGAGCCGGGCCTGGTCGAGATGCTGAAGTTCCGCGCCCGCAAGCTGAGCCGCTGCCGCCTGTTCCCGCTGGGCGCGCTGACGCGCAACCTCGAAGGCCGCGCGCTGACCGAGATGGCCGAGCTGACCGAGGCCGGTTGCATCGGCTTCTCGCAGGCGGACGTGGCGGTGGGCGACACCACGGTGCTGTTCCGCGCGCTGCAGTACGCGGCCACCTACGGCTACACGGTCTGGCTGCGGCCCGATGACGCCCACCTGGGCGGCGGCGTGGCGGCCAGCGGCCCGGTGGCGACCCGGCTGGGCCTGTCCGGCGTGCCGGTGATGGCCGAGACCATTGCGCTGCACACCATCTTCGAGCTGGTGCGGGCCACCGGCGCCCGCGTGCACCTGTGCCGCATCTCCAGCGCGGCCGGCGTGGCACTGGTGCGCGCGGCCAAGCAGGAGGGCCTGCCGGTCACGGCCGACGTGTCCATCAACTCGCTGCACCTCAGCGACGTGGACATCGGCTACTTCGACTCCGCCATGCGCCTGACGCCGCCGCTGCGCCAGGGCCGCGACCGCGACGCACTGCGCGCCGGCCTGGCCGACGGCACGCTGGATGCGCTGGTGTCGGACCACATGCCGGTCACCACCGACGAGAAGGCCGTGCCCTTCGCCGAGGCCACGCCGGGCGCGACGGGCCTGGAGCTGCTGCTGTCCCTGAGCCTGCGCTGGGCCCAGGACACCGGGCTGCCGCTGCAGCGCGCGCTGGCCGTCGTCACCGCCGAGCCGGTGCGGGTGCTGGGCAGCGCCCTGGGCTCGCTGGCGGCCAGCGCCGGCCGGCTGGTGGAAGGCGGCGTGGCCGATGTCTGCGTGTTCGACGCCGGCGCCAGCTGGGCCGTCACGCCGCAGGCGCTGGCCAGTCAGGGCAAGCACACGCCGTTCGCCTTCGAGCGCACCGGCTTCGAGCTGCCGGCGCGGGTGCGCTGCACGCTGGTCGCCGGCCACGTGGCCTACGACGCGGCATGAGATCGCTGCTCGCCGCGTGGCGCCTGGCGCGCCTGGCGCTGCACGTCGCGCACGGCCTGTGGATCGTCATGCGGCGCTTCAAGCGCTGCCTGCCCGAGCAGCGGCAGCAGGCCATCCGCTGGTGGTCGCGCAAGATGCTGCGCATCCTCGGCATCGAGCTGACGACCTCGGGCCACGCGGCGCCGGCCGGCCAGCTGCTGGTGGCCAATCACGTCTCCTGGCTGGACATCGCCGCCATCCATGCGGTGCTGCCGCAGGCGCGCTTCGTGTCCAAGGCCGACGTCCGGCACTGGCCGCTGGTGGGCATCCTGGTGGAGGGCGTGGGCACGCTGTTCATCGAGCGGGCCAGCAAGCGCGACGCGCTGCGCGTGGTGCACCAGACGGCCGCGGCGCTGCAGAACGGCGACTGCGTGGCCGTCTTCCCCGAGGGCACGACCGGCCCCGGTCCCGAGCTGCTGCCCTTCCACGCCAACCTGCTGCAGGCGGCCATCACCACCGGCGCGGCCGTGCTGCCGGCCGTGCTGCGCTGGCACGAGCCGGGGCAGCGCTTCAGCAGCGCGGCACGCTTCATCGGCGACACGACGCTGGTGGGCAGCATGTGGGCGATCGCGTCTGCGCGCGGCCTGGGCGTTGACGTGCAGCTGCTGCCCGCCGTGCCGGCCCAGGGCCAGGACCGGCGCGTGCTCGGCGAGGTGCTGCGCGGCGCGATCAGCGCACGGCTCTGAGCCAGGCCAGCCCGGCGCCGGCGTCGCCGCGCGGCCGGTACTCCAGGCCCACGGCACCCGGCCAGCCGCGCGCCGCCAGCAGCGCCAGCTCGCCAGCGTATTCATCCGGCGCCGGCTCGTGGCGGCCGGCCACGCCGGCGACCTGCACATGGCCCAGTCGGCCCAGGTCCAGCGCGCGGCCCAGATGGCCCAGCGATTCGCCCTCCGTGACGCGGCAGTGGTACAGGTCCAGCTGCAGCTGCACGCGCGGCGAGTCCAGTTGGGCCAGCAGTGCCAGCGCCTGCGCCTGGCGGTGCAGGAAGTAGCCGGGCATGTCGCGCCGGTTGATGGGTTCCACCACCAGCGGCCGCGGTGACTGGGCAGCCGCCCAGGCCAGGTTGGCCAGCCAGGTGGCGCGTGTCTCGGGCCCGTCCTCGGCCAGGCCCGACAGCAGGTGCACGCGCGCGGCGCCCAGGCGCTCGGCCAGGTCCAGCCCGCGCAGCGTGGTGTCGCGGAACCGGGCCTCCCGCCCCGGCAGCGCGGCGTAGCCGCGCTCGCCGGCGGCCCAGTCGCCCGCCGGCGCGTTGATGAGCACCACGGCCAGGCCGGCCAGCGAGGCCGCCAGCGCCGCCGTGTCGTGCAGCTGGGGCTGCTGCAGCTCCACCGCCCTGAAGCCGTCGGCGCGCGCGGCGGCGGCGCGGTCCAGGTAGGGGCGGTCGGTGTAGAGCCAGTCCAGGTTGGCGGCGAAGCGGGCCGGCAGACAGGCCGCGGTCATTGGGTGGTCACTTGGCTTCCGCCACCAGCGCCGGGTTCAGCCGCGGGTCGTTGTACATCTTGAACTGGCGGTAGACCTTGAAGTAGGCCCGGCCGGTGCGGGCATCGGCCAGCAGCTCGTCGAAGCAGGCGCCCAGGTCGGCGCGCTGCTGCTCCAGCCGCTGCAGCCGCTCGGCGCAGGCCTGGCGGTGTGCCGCGTCGACGTCCTGGCGCAGCGTCTGCTCGCGCATCGCGGCGATCTTCAGCCCGAGGATGGAGATGCGGTCCAGCATGGAGCCGGCGGTCTCGCTGTTCAGCCGTGCGCCGGGGGCGACGGTCGAGCGGGGCAGGGCGCTGGCCAGCGTCGCCGGGTCCACCAGCCCCAGCGCCGACAGCAGGAACTCGTCGATGCGCTCGATGGCGTCGTTGCGGGCCTGGTTGTGGCGGTCGATGGCGCGCTTGTTGGCGACGATCTCGGCGTCGGGCGCCTGGGTGCGGCGCGCCAGGTCTTCCTGCGCCCACAGGCTGCGGTTGTGGAAGTGGTTGACGGCGATCCAGCCGCCCAGGTCCTGCGCGTCCATGGGGCTCGGGGGGGCGTCGAGCGCCGCGTCGTGCGCGGCGATCACTTCGGCGGAAGAGGGCAGTGCGTTCATGAGGGGTGGAGAATCCCGCGCCACTTTGTAAAGAACTGCAGATGATAGAAGCCCGCCCCGACGCCCAGCCTCTCGTGGTCCGCCTGCGCAACTTCGTCGGCGACACGGTGCTCAGCCTGCCGGCCCTGCGGCTGCTGGTGCAGCATGGCTACCGGCTGGAGCTGGTGGGCAAGGGCTGGGCGCGTGGCCTGCTGGAGGCCGAGGGCTGGCCGGTGCATGTGCGGCCCGCCGGGCTGCGCGAGCGGGTCGCGCAGCTGCGCGCACTGCGGCGGCGCCTGCGCGACCAAGACCCCGCGTTCGACCGGCGCGCCAACACGCTGCTGCTGCCCTATGCCTTCTCGGCCGCGCTGGATGCGCGCCTGGCCGGGCTGCAGGCCGAGGGCCATGCCGGCGACGGCCGCAGCTGGCTGCTGCGCCGCGGCCACCCGCGGCGCGAGGGGCGGCACACGCTGGTGGAGTACTGGGAGCTGGCCTGCGACTTCCTCGGCGTGCAGGCCGCGCCGCCGGCCGACATCGGCATGCAGGTCAGCGACGCCCAGCGCGAGCAGGCGCGTGCGCTGCTGGCGGCGCAGGGCATCATGCCGGGGCGCTTCGTGCTGATCTGCCCGTTCGCCAACGGCCGCGTGGAGTTCCTGGACCGCAGCTGGCCGGACTTCCCGGAGTTCGTGCGGCGGCTGCACGCGGCCGGCCGGCAGATCGTCATCGTGCCGGGGCCGGCGGAGGTGGAGGGCGCGCAGCGGCTCTATCCGGACGCCATTCGGCTGGATGGCGTGGGCCTGGGCGTCTACAACGCGCTGCTGCAGATGGCCGGGGTGGTGGTGGCCAACGACACCGGACCGGCCCACATGGCCGCGGGGGTGGGCGCCCGGCTGCTGAGCATCTGGGGGCCGGTCGATGCGACGCGCTGGGCGCCGTGGGGGTCGCCGGTGACGCTGCTGCGGCGCCCGCCCGGGTGGGTGGGCGTCGACGAGGTGCTGTCAGCCGTGGATCAGGCCTTGCCCTGATTGGCCACCGCCGCGGCGGCCTTGGCGGCCGCTTCGGCGTCGCCCAGGTAGTAGCTCCTGATGGGCTTGAGGTCGGCGTCCAGCTCGTAGACCAGCGGGATGCCGTTGGGGATGTTGACGCCCACGATGGCGTCGTCCGCGATGTTGTCGAGGTACTTCACCAGCGCGCGGATGCTGTTGCCGTGCGCGGCGATCAGCACGCGCTCGCCGCCCTTGATGGCCGGCGCGACGGTCTCGTTCCAGAACGGCAGCACGCGGGCCACCGTGTCCTTCAGGCATTCGGTCAGCGGGATGTCGGCCGCGTCCAGGCCGCGGTAGCGGCGGTCGCCGCGCTCGCTGCGCGGGTCGGTGGGCTCCAGCGCCGGCGGCGGCGTGTCGTAGCTGCGGCGCCAGACCAGCACCTGCTCGTCGCCGTACTGCTTGGCCGTCTCGGCCTTGTTCAGGCCCTGCAGTGCGCCGTAGTGGCGCTCGTTGAGGCGCCAGGCGTGGCGCACCGGCAGCCAGGTGCGGTCCATCTGGTCCAGGCAGTGCCACAGCGTCCAGACGGCGCGCTTGAGCACCGAGGTGTAGGCGATGTCGAAGTCGTAGCCGGCCTCCTTCAGCAGCCGGCCGGCGGTCTTGGCCTGCTCCACGCCGGTGGGCGTGAGGTCCACGTCGGTCCAGCCGGTGAAGCGGTTTTCCAGATTCCAGGTCGATTCGCCGTGGCGGATGAGGACGAGCTTGTGCATGGGCCTGCTTGGATTGCTTGCGGAAGGGGCCGGATTGTAGGAAGGCCGCCACGGTGCGGCATCGCCGCTGCGCAAGCCGTGATGCATTGCGCGGCGAAAGCTGGCCGGTTACGCGGAAAAACCTAGGGTTAACCGTAAGATTTTCTGATCGTCAACCCGCCATTTTTTATGTGGGATGACCCTCAACCTCACCAGGAGAGTTCCATGACCCACCCCCGCCTGCGAATTTTTGCGGCCGTGATGGCCTGCGCCTTTGGCGGCGCCGCCCATGCCGCCGACGACGCCAGCATGTTCACGCTGTCCGGCTTCGCCACGCTGGGCCTGGTGAAGACCAGCACCGACGACGCCCACTACGTCATCACCGGCCAGCCGCGCGGCGCCACCAAGGACGTCAGCGGCGAGGTGGACAGCAAGCTGGGCGTGCAGGCCGGCGTGAAGTTCAATCCGATGTTCTCCGGCACCGTGCAGCTGCTGAGCAAGCAGAACGGCGACGGCAACTTCGTTCCCGGCGTGGAATGGGCCTTCGTGAAGGCCCAGGTGCTGCCGTCGCTGGCGCTGCGCGCCGGCCGCATGGGCGCCCCGTTCTTCGCGGTGTCCGATTTCCGTGACGTGGGCTTCGCCAACACGGCGCTGCGCCCGCCGCCGGACGTCTACGGCCAGGTGCCGGTCAGCCACTTCGACGGCGCCGACGCGACCTGGCAGACCTCCACCGGCGTGGGCACGGTCACGGCCCAGGTGTTCGGCGGCAAGTCCAGCGACACCTTCGAGCGCAACGACCTGGACCTGAAGAAGCTGGTCGGCTTCAACGCGACGCTGGAGATGGACAACGGCCTGAGCCTGCGCCTGGGCCATGTCAGCGGCAAGCTGACCGTCAAGAGCGCCTCGCTGAGCGGCCTGGTGACGCTGCTGCGCACCACCCCCTTCGCCAGCGTGGGCAACCAGATCGACGCCACCGACAAGAAGGCCACCTTCAGCGGCGTGGGCGCCACCTGGGACGAGGGCAACTGGCTGGTGAACGCCGAGTACACGATGCGCCGCACCGAGAGCTACGTGCCCGACACCAACGGCTGGTACGTCACCGTGGGCCGCCGCTTCGGCGCCTTCACGCCCTATGTGATCGGCTCGCAGGTCCGCACCGTCAGCAGCAACGTCGACAACACCATCCAGCCGCTCACGCCGACGCTGGCGCAGCTGCAGGCCGTGGTCAACGCCACCACCGACAGCCAGCGCCTGCAGCAGAAGACCGTCGCGCTGGGCGTGCGCTGGGACTTCATGCGCAACTTCGCGCTGAAGGCCCAGGTCGACCATGTGAAGGCCTCGTCCGACACCTTCTTCACCCAGGCCAAGGCCGGCTTCGCACCGCGCAACGTCAACGTGCTGAGCCTGGCCGTCGACACCGTGTTCTGACCTGGAGAGCGACCCCATGAAACTGCATCAACTCCTCGCCTGCGCCGCCCTGCTGGCCGGTGCGTCCGTCGCCCAGGCCCAGGTGGCCGTCATCGTCAACGCCAAGAGCCCGGCCGCCGCGATGACCGCCGACCAGGTCGCCAGCATCTTCCTCGGCAAGACCACCACGCTGCCCAGCGGCGCGACGGCCGTGCCGGCGGACCAGGCCGAATCCAGCGCCATCCGCGACCAGTTCTACACCAAGGTGACCGGCAAGCAGGCCGCGCAGGTGAAGGCCGCCTGGTCGCGCCTGGTGTTCTCGGGCAAGGGCACGCCGCCCAAGGAGCTGGCCAGCTCGGCGGAGGTGAAGAAGTTCGTCGCCGCCAACCCCGACGCGATCGGCTACATCGAGAAATCTGCCGTGGATGGCAGCGTCAAGGCGGTGCTGACCGTCGATTGACCCCCGCCCGGCCACTGATGATGGAGCGCGACGCGGCCGTGTCGCGCTTTTCTGCTTAGGAGACAGCAATGAATGTGAAGACCCGAATCTGGCTGTTGCCGGCGCTGGCGGCGGCGATCTTCGCCATCGGCATCGTCATCGTGCTGTTGTTCTCCTCGCGCACTTCCGACGCGATCCGCTCGGTCGGCCAGGTGGACTACCCCTACCTGGACGCCACCACGCAGTTCGCGGCCCAACTGGAGGCGCTGGGCGCGACCATCCAGAGTGCGGTGGCCGAGGGCGAGAAGAAGCGCCTGGACGAGGCCCGCGAGCGGGCCGTCAACCTGCGCAAGCTGATCGCCGCCATCGAGAAGATCGACGGCAAGGCCGCGGTAGGCGGCCGGCTCAACCGCAGCTTCGAGGCCTATTTCGGCGCCTCGGTGGAGACGGCCGAGCTGTTCCTGGGCATCAAGCAGGGCGACCAGGCCGGCGCGATCCCGAAGATGCAGTCGGCGCTGAAGACGCTGGAGGCCGAGCTGAAGACCGCGCGGGCCCAGGCCAGCGAGGGCTTCGATGCGGGCCTGGCGAAGGCAGACCGCGGCGTGTCGTCCAGCCTCTGGGCCATCGTCATCAGCGGCGTGGTGGTGGTGCTGTGCCTGGGCGGCGCGTCCTACCTCGTCATCGGCGGCGTGTGGCGCCAGCTGGGCGGCGAGCCCGAGTACGCCCGCGACGTCATGCGCCACATGGCCGACGGCGACCTGTCGCAGGACATCATCGTGGCCCCGGGCGCCGACGAGAGCCTGCTGGCAGCGGTGCGCGACATGTCGCGCGGCCTGTCGGCCATCGTCTCCAACGTGCGCCACGGCACCGACTCCATGACCGTGGCCTCGCGCGAGATCGCGGCCGGCAACCAGGACCTGTCCGAGCGTACCGAGCGCCAGGCCGGTTCGCTGGAGCAGACCTCCGGCAGCATGCAGGTGCTGACCGACACGGTGCGCCAGAGCGCCGACGCGGCCGCCCAGGCCAACCAGCTGGCCGGCTCGGCAGCGGCTGTTGCACGCCGCGGCGGCGAGGTGGTGGGCCAGGTCGTCGCGACCATGGACGAGATCAACACCAGCTCCAAGAAGATCGCCGACATCATCGGCGTCATCGACGGCATCGCCTTCCAGACCAACATCCTGGCGCTGAATGCGGCCGTGGAGGCGGCACGGGCCGGCGAGCAGGGCCGCGGCTTCGCCGTGGTGGCCGGCGAGGTGCGCTCGCTGGCGCAGCGTTCGGCCGAGGCGGCCCGCGAGATCAAGGGCCTGATCGGCGCCAGCGTCGACAAGGTCGAGTCGGGTTCGCGCCTGGTGGAGGCTGCCGGCTCCACGATGGACGAGATCGTCGCCAGCGTGCAGCGGGTGTCGGACATCATCGGCGAGATCACCGCCGCGGCGACCGAGCAGAGCCAGGGCATCGGCCAGGTCAACGCCTCGGTGGTGCAGCTGGACCAGATGACGCAGCAGAACGCCGCGCTCGTCGAAGAAGCCGCGGCCGCGGCCAGCAGCCTGGAGCAGCAGGCCATCAACCTGCAGCAGGCGGTCGCGACCTTCAAGCTGTGAGCGCGGGGCCGGGGCGGCTGCCGGCCGTCTCGCCGATAATCACCGGCTCTTCCAAGCCCGGACGGTGAACGCTTGAACTTCCTGATCGAAAACTGGTTTCTGATTGTCGCGGCGCTGGTCTCCGGCGGCCTGCTGCTGTGGCCCCTGGTGGTGTCGGGCTCGCAGGGCGCGGGCGTCACCACCGCGGAGGCGGTGCAGCTGGTCAACCGCGAGAAGGGCGTGCTGATCGACGTCAGCGAGCCGGAGGAATTCGCCAAGGGCCACGCCGTCGGCGCGCGCAACGTGCCCTTCGGCCAGATCGAGGGCCACAAGGCGCTGCCGTCCAACAAGTCCCTGCCGCTGGTGGTGGTGTGCCCGACCGGCGCGCGCGCCGGCCGCGCCGCGGGCATGCTGCGCAAGGCGGGCTACGAGAAGGCCCGCGTGCTGGCAGGTGGCCTGAAGGCCTGGCGCGAGGCCAACCTGCCGGTCGAGAAGTCCGCTTGAGCGGGCACCCGTTCAGCCGCACCAGGAGTTAGCCGATGGCCCACGTGAAGATGTACACCACCCAGGTCTGCCCGTTCTGCATCCGCGCCAAGTCGCTGCTCAAGCAGCGCGGCGTCGAGCAGATCGAGGAGGTCCGTGTGGACCTGGACCCGGCGGCGCGCGACGCGATGATCGGCCAGACCGGCCGCCGCACCGTGCCGCAGATCTTCATCGGCGACACCCATGTCGGTGGCTGCGACGAGCTGATCGCGCTGGACCAGCGCGGCGGCCTGATGCCCTTGCTGCAGGCGGCCTGACGGGCGCTCCGGGCGGCGGGCCCGATTTCAATCCCGGGCAAGCCCGTGGCGGCCTGTCACGGGGCCTCGCCCATAATCCGGCCACCGCCCGCAGCGCGCCGCCTGCGGGCTTTTGTTTGACGTTCGTTTGAAAGATTCGCCATGGCCGACGAGATCCAAGCCCAGCAGACGCCCGAGGGCACTCCCGTGTTCCAGATCCAGCGCATGTACCTGAAGGACTTGTCGCTGGAGCAGCCCAACGCGCCGCACATCCTGCTGGAGCAGCAGCAGCCCCAGGTCGACATCAACCTGACGCTGTCGGCCGAGAACGTCACCGACGGCATCTTCGAGGTCTGCGTGACGGCCACGGTCAACACCAAGGTCGGCGACAAGACGCTGTTCCTGGTGGAGGCCAAGCAGGCCGGCATCTTCGAGATCCGCAACGTGCCGCAGGACCAGGTCGAGGGCATCCTCGGCATCGTCTGCCCGCAGATGGTCTACCCCTACCTGCGCGCCATCGTGTCTGACGTCTGCACCCGTGCCGGCTTCCCGCCCGTGCTGCTGACCGAAGTGAACTTCCAGGCCATGTTCGAGGCCCAGCAGGCCCAGCGCGCCGCCCAGGGCGGCACCGCCGTCAACTGAACCCGCCCCGCGTGCCGACGACGCCCCGCCGAGCGCGGGGCGTTTTTCTTGGGTGAAACTCTCGCGCATGACGACGATGAAGATCAGCGTGCTCGGCGCCGGCGCCTGGGGCACGGCGCTGGCCATCCAGGCTGCGCGTGCCGGCCATGCCGTGTGCCTGTGGGGGCGCGACGCCGTGGCCATCGCGCAGATGCAGGCCAGCCGCCGCAACGCCGCCTACCTGCCCGACAGCGAGCTGCCGGCCATGCTGGCGCTGACCGCCGACCGCGCGCACGCGGTCGACCATGCCGCCGCAGGCCTGACGATCATCGCGACGCCGATGTCGGGCCTGCGCGAGACGCTGGCGGCGCTGCCCGCCACGCACCGCGCGCTGTGGCTGTGCAAAGGCTTCGAGGCGGGCACCGGGCGGCTGGGCCACGAGATCGCCCGCGAGCTGCAGCCGGCGATGCGCGTGGGCGTGCTGTCCGGCCCCAGCTTCGCGCAGGAGGTGGCCGCCGGCCGGCCGACGGCGCTGGTCGCGGCCAGCGAGGACACGGCGCTGGCGCAGGCCGCCGTCGAGGCCTTCCACGGCGAGCGGCTGCGGGTCTACACCTCGGCCGACCCGGTCGGCGTGGAAGTGGGCGGGGCGGTCAAGAACGTGATGGCAATCGCCGTCGGCGTGTGCGACGGGCTCTCGGGCGCGGCGCCCGACGCGCCGGGCCTGAACGCCCGTGCGGCGCTCATCACGCGCGGCCTGGCCGAGATGCTGCGCCTGGGGCTGGCGCTGGGCGCCCGCGCCGAGACCTTCATGGGCCTGTCGGGCTTGGGCGACCTGGTGCTGACGGCTACCGGCGACCTGTCGCGCAACCGCCGCGTCGGCCTGCTGCTGGCCCAGGGCCTGGGCGTGCCGCAGATCCTGGCGCAGCTGGGCCATGTCGCCGAGGGCGTCTACAGCGCGCCGACCGTGCTGGCACGGGCCCGCGCCGCCGGCGTGGAGATGCCCATCACCGAGGCGATGGTGGACCTGCTCGAAGGCCGGCTGCGCGCCGGCGAGGCGGTCGAGCGCCTGATGGGCCGCGAAGCCCGGCCGGAATAGCGCCAGCGGCGCGCCGTTCAGCCGCCGCCCTGGTAGCCGTTCTGCCGCCAGGCCTCGAACACGGCCACGGC
>CAXDTK010000049.1:0-23216 GCA_963992225.1 uncultured Comamonadaceae bacterium
TAGGAGTCCGTCTCGTGGGCTCGGAGATGTGTATAAGAGACAGGGTCGGCGCCGACCACCTCGCCCAGGCTGTGGGCGTCGACGTCGTCCTCGGTGGCGCGCATCAGCTCCAGCGCCTCGGCGGTCTCGGTCAGCACCGGGATCTCGGCGCGCGCGAACGCGTCGACCCAGGCGTCGAGGCTGGGCAGGGCGGTTTGCAGGCGCAGGCGGTCGGACATGGGGCGATGCTAGGCCGGGCCGGGGTCGCATGCTCGCCACATGCGACCCCTTTTTGCGGCCCAGTTCACAGCCTGCGGATGCCGTCCAGCTGCGCGGTCAGCTGGCCGTCGACGTAGAGCGCCCCTTCGGGCGCGCCGGCCTCGGCGTAGAACTCCAGGTGATGGCGGGCACGCCGGCGCCGGTAGGCAGGCGAGAACACCAGCCGGATGGCGCGTGCCGCGCGCCGGATGCGGGCCCAGCGGCGGGTCCAGGCGGCGTGGGTTTCGGCGGCGTCGGGGCCGCGCAGTTCGATCAATCTCATGAGGGTCTCCTTGGCAGCGGCCGGCCCTCATCACATGAATCGAGGAGGGGCCGCCGGCGTGCGGGTTCAGGGGCTGTCATCGGGGAAGCGCTCGCGCAGCAGGCGTCGCAGCTCCAGCCGCGCCTGCTGGCGCTGGGCATGGGCGTCGTGCGCGCTCTTGTGCGGGCCGGCCTGGCGTTGGAGGGCCGGCGCGACCAGCGGATTGCGCGGCTTGCGCGTGGCGATCTGCAGCGGACGCGGGGAGGTGAACTGGGGCATGGAAAGGCTCCGGTGGGGGCCGCGCGGGGCGGCGGGACATGCAGCGGCTCGACCCGCCAGGGGCCGGATTTCGCGGCGATGAAAGGGGTTGCCCGGGGCTGGCGCTCGAGGCCAGCGGGCCGGACGGTCAGGGACTGCGGGGGTGTGCGACCTCGCCGTGTGTGCGGGACTTCAGCAGCACGACTTGCGCAAATGATAAACAAACGTTTCTCATGCGCAAGCGGTTTTTATCCCACATCCCTAACGTGCGGGGTTAGCGGCGGCGCGCCGCGCGACGCGCCGGGTCAGCGCTTCTTGGGCTTGAGGGGGGCGATATGGGACTGCAGCTTGCGCCATTCGTCCAGTTCGGCCTGCGGGCCGGGCGCCGCGGCCTTGGGGGCCGGCGCAGGGGCCGGCGTGGCCTGCGGCGTCAGCACCTCGCCGAGCAGGTCCAGCAGCCGCGTGCGGGCGCGTTGCGGATGCCGGCGGTAGTAGGTCAGCACCAGGCCGACGATGAAGCGCTCGTCGTCGTCCTGCGGCAGGCTGTCGTTGCTGCCTGCTGGCTGCGGCTGTGCGGCGGGCCCGCCGAAGGGGCGCGTGCCGGCGGCGGCCGCGGGGGGCGACGCGGTGCCCGCGTGCGCATGGTCCTGGTCCAGCCAGCCCGGCGGCTTGTGGCACAGCTGCTCGAACTGCCGTGCCAGCCGCTCGCCGATCTGCCGCGAGCGGCCCTTGATCTGGCTCCAGTAGCTGGGCTGGATCTGCAACCGCTCCGCAAAGCGGCGTTCCAGGCCGCGCAAGGTGGCGGCATCGGGGTGTTTGACGGTGGCGCTGACGAACTCTTCGAACAGGCGCATCGCGTTGTCCAAACGGATCTGCGCGACATCGCGGGGGGCGCTTGGCATGGAGTGATGATAAATGCCCCTTGACCTGGCGGCCGGTCCGTAGGAGGTGGCCGACCGGAGTGCGCAGGTGCGTCCTATGTCGATCGGCCGAGCCGGCTCCGACAGTGGTGGGTATCCCCGCCACGTCAGGAGAACCCCATGTCCACCACGCCCAAGGCCGCGCTGATCGCTCTGGAGAAGAAGTTCTGGCAGTCCCTGGTGGACGACGACACCGACGCCGCGCTGGCGCTGCTGGCCGAGCCGGCGCTGATGGTCAGCAGCCATGGCGCCCTGCAGTTCGACCATGCGCAGTACCGGCAGATGGCCGAGCAGGGCGGCATGGTGATCAAGGGTTTCGAGCTCAGCGACGTCGACGTGCTGTTCGCCAACGACGACACCGCGGTGGTGACCTACCGGGTCACCCAGACCGTGGGCCTGCGCGACGGGTCGGACGCGATCGAGCAGCTGATGGCCGACGCCTCGGTGTGGACCCGCAAGGGCGGCGAATGGCGCTGCGTGCTGCACACCGAGACCGAGCTGGGCGAGGACGACGACGAGGACGGGGAGGACGAAGACTGAGCCCCGGCGCCGCGCTCAGTCGGCGTCGTCGCTGCCCTTGTAGGCGCTCACCAGCGCCGCCTGCGTGTGGGGCGGCACCGGCTCGTAGTGCGACAGCAGCAGCGTGTAGCGGCCTTCGCCAGCCGTCATCGCGTTCAGGCGTGACTGGTAGCTGGCCAGTTCGGCCAGCGGCGCCAGGCCTTGCACGATCAGGCTGCCCGGCACGGCGGTGCGGGTGCCGTTGACCTGACCGCGGCGCGCCGCCAGGTCGCCGGTGATGTCGCCGATGCCGTGCTCCGGCGCGGTGATCTCCACCTGCACGATGGGCTCCAGCACCAGCGGCCTGGCCGCCCGCACGGCCTCGATCAGCGCGCGCCGGCCGGCGGTGACGAAGGCGATCTCCTTGCTGTCCACCGAGTGGTGCTTGCCGTCGTAGACCGTCACGCGCAGGTCCACCAGCGGGTAGCCGGCGATCACGCCGCTGGCCAGCGCCGAGCGCACGCCCTTCTCGACGGCCGGCATGAAGGCGCCCGGAATGGTGCCGCCCTTGACCGCGTCGACGAACTCGAAGCCGGCACCGCGCGCCAGCGGCTCGATGCGCAGGTAGACCTCGCCGAACTGCCCGGCGCCGCCGCTCTGCTTCTTGTGGCGGTAGTGGCCCTCGGCGGGTGCCGAGACGGTCTCGCGGTAGGCGATGCGCGGCGGCTCGGTGACGACCTCGCCCTTGTAGAGCTCGCGCAGCCGCTCCAGCAGCAGGCGCAGGTGCAACTCGCCCAGGCCGTAAACCAGCGTCTGGTGCGTCTCGCCGATCTGCTCGATGCGCAGGCAGGGGTCCTCGTCCACCAGCCGGGCCAGCACCTCCCAGAGCTTCTGCTCGTCGCCGCGCCGTGCCGGGCTGACGGCCAGGCCGTGCACCGGCGTCGGGAAGGCCAGCGGCTTCAGGTAGATGTGCTCGTCCTCCTGCGCATCGTGCAGCACCGCGTCGAAGGCGATGTCCTCGACCTTGGCGACCGCGCACAGGTCGCCGGGCAGCGCCTCCTCGACCTCCACATGCCTGGCGCCCTGCAGCATGAAGAGGTGGCCCACGCGGATGGGCTTGCGGGCGTGGCCGACGAACAGCTGGCCGCCCTTCGCGACGCGGCCCTGGTGCACGCGCATCACGCCCATCTTGCCCAGGTAGGGGTCGGCCACGATCTTGAACACATGGGCCAGCACATGGGCCCCGGGGTCCGGCGTCGCGGGGTAGGGCACCGGCTCGGGACCCTTGCCCTGCAGGAAGGGCGGCGGGTTGCCCTCGGCCGGGTTGGGCATCAGCGCCTCGATGGCGCCCAGCAGCTCGGCGATGCCGGCGCCGGTCTTCGCGGAGCAGAAGCACACCGGGATCAGGTGGCCCTCGCGCAGCGCCTGCTCCAGCGGCTCGTGCAGCTCGCGCGGGTCCACGTCGCCCTCGCTCAGGTAGCGGTCCACGAAGGCGGCGTCCACCTCCACCACCTGCTCCACCAGCGCCCGGTGCGCCTCGGCCACCGACGAAAAATCGGCCTCTCCCGAGGCCGCGAAGAAGCAGTCGGCGACGCGCCTGGCGCCCTCCGCGGGCAGGTTCAGCGGCAGGCATTCCTTGCCGAACACCTCGCGCAGCTGTGCCAGCAGCGCGGGCAGGTCCAGCTCCGGCGCGTCGATCTTGTTGACGACGATCAGCCGCGCCAGCCCGCGCTCGGCGGCGGCGCCGAGCATGCGCTGCGCCATCAGCTCGACGCCGTTCTGCGCGTTGACGACCACCAGCGCCGTGTCCGCCGCCTCCAGCGCGGGCAGCGCCTGGCCGACGAAGTCGGGCGCGCCGGGCGTGTCGATCGCATGCACCCGGATGCCGCCATGCGTGAAATGCGCGAGGCTGGACTGCAGCGAGTGGCCCAGCCGCCGTTCCAGCGCGTCGTGGTCGGACACCGTGTTGCCGCGCTCGATGCTGCCGGCCTGCGCGATGGCGCCGGCGTGCGCCAGCAGCGCGTCCAGCAGCAGCGTCTTGCCGGCCCCGGCCGGGCCCACCAGGGCCACCGTGCGGATGGCGCTCACTCGTGAATCCAGGCTGTCGGCAGGCATCGGAGGCTCCTCGTCGGGAACCCCAGCGTAGAAGAACCCGGTCGGGCCGGCAAGGGCAGAATCGCCCGCATGCAAGCCCGACTCTCCGCCCTCGCACTGGCCCTGTGCGCCGCCTCGGCCCAGGCCCAGACCCCCGCGCCCGACGCGCTGCAGGCGATGCTGGCCGACGTCAGCCCGGCGCGCATCGAGGCGCGCATCCGCAAGCTGGTGTCGTTCGGCACGCGGCACACGCTGTCCGACATCGCGTCCGACACCCGCGGCATCGGCGCGGCGCGGCGCTGGATCACGGCCGAGCTGGCCGCCTGCGCCAAGGCCTCGGGCGGGCGGCTGAAGGTGGAGGAGCAGAGCTTCATCGAACCGCCGGGCAACCGCGTGCCGCAGGCCACCGAGCTGGTCAACGTGGTCGCGACACTGCCGGGCCGCGGCGCCTCCAAGGCACGCCACCTGGTCGCCAGTGGCCACTACGACTCGCGCAACAGCGACGTGATGGACGCGCTCGGCGAGTCACCCGGCGCCAACGACGACGCCTCCGGCACCGCCGCCGTCATGGAGCTGGCCTGCGTGATGGCCCGGCACGCCGACCGCCTGCCGTTCGACGCGACGCTGGTGTTCATGGCCGTGCCGGGCGAGGAGCAGGGCCTGCTGGGCGCGGCGCAATGGGCGCGCGATGCGCGGGCCCAGGGCCTCAACGTCGAGGCCATGATCACCAACGACATCATCGGCAGCTCGCGCGGTGACGCCGGCCAGCACGATCCCAGGCGCATGCGGCTGTTCGCCGACGGGCTGGACCCGCTGGTGCGCCTGCTGATGCAGGCCACCGCCAACCGCCCGGCCGGTGCGGCCGACCAGAAGGCCTACGCGGCCATGCAGGCGGAGCTGCTGCCGCTACTGCAGGCGGGCGCCAACGAGGACCTGCCGACCCACCAGCTGGGCCGCCACCTGAAGGCCGCTGCCGAAGCCGCGCTGCCCGGCTTCAGCGTGCAGCTCATCCAGCGCCGCGACCGCTACCTGCGCGGCGGCGACCACATCCCCTTCCTGGAGCGCGGCTACGCCGCCGTGCGCTTCACCGAGCCGTTCGAGAACTTCGCCCACCAGCACCAGAACCCCAGGACGGAGAACGGCGTGGTCTACGGCGACCTGCCCGAGTTCGTCGACTTCGCCTACGTGGCCGACGTGACGCGCGCCAACCTGGCGGGCCTGGCCACGTTGGCCTGGGCGCCGGCCGCGCCCAAGGGCGTGCGGCTGGACGCCAGCGGCCTGACCAACGACTCCACGCTGGAGTGGACCGCCAGCGACGACCCCGAGGTGGCCGGCTACCGGGTCGTCTGGCGCGACACCGATGCGGCCACCTGGCAGCAGTCGCGCGACGTCGGCAAGGTCACGCGCGCTACGCTGCCGGTCTCCAAGGACAACGTCGTGTTCGGCGTGCAGGCGGTATCACGCAAGGGCTACGCCAGCCTGGCCAGCTTCCCGCTGCCCAAGCGCTGAGCGGCGGCTGCCCCGGCCCGCCGGGCCGGCCGCCGATCAGTCGCGATGGCGATGGTGGTCGTGGCCCCGCCCGCGGCCGCGGCCATGCTCGGGGCGCTCGCGCCAGTCGTCACGGTCCCGCCAGTCATCGCGCTCGCGCCATTCGCGCTGGCGCCAGTCGCGGTCCTGCTCGCGGTAGACGATCACGTTGCGCCGGTACCAGCCGTCCTCCACGAAGTACACCGGCGCGCCGCAGGCGCCGTAGCTGTAGCAGTGCCGCCGCCAGTCGCGGCGGTGGTCGGGCGGCACCCACAGGTAGACGGGCTCGCGGTAGACCGGGCGGCCGATGACGACGGGCTGCGGCGCGATCAGCACCGGCTGGGGGTAGTGGCCGATGTCGACCCGGCCGTAGACGCCCGGCTGGCTGAAACCGATGGATACACCGATGTCGCCGGCTCGGGCCGGCGCGACGGTGGCCAGGCCGGCGGCGGCCAGCAGCGCGGTGGCCAGGCTGCGGGCGGTGAGGGTGCGGCGGGTGGTCATGAGGCTCTCCTTGTCGGGCGTCGAGCGCCCTGCGCCATTGAACGCGAGCCGGTGCGCCGAGGTTGGCCGCGGCGGTGGCAATCCTGTAACCAGAGGCAGATCAGGCCTTGTCCTACACCGCCGTACCCGCGCCACCGACAGGCTGGCGCCCGAGCGGGCATCAACCTTGCCCGTCCCCGTCTGGAGCCCCCGATGACCGATGCCCTGCCGACCGGCGCGCCCTGGCGCGAGCCTGAGCCTGCCCTGGCAGGCACGGCGCTGTCCGTGATGGAACAGGCGCTGGCGCAGAACGCGCGCTTCCTGGAGCGCTGCAGCCGCCTGGCCGGCGTGGGCGCCTGGGAGTGGCAGGCCGACACCGAGGCGCTGGTGCTGTCGGACTCGGCCTGTGAGCTGCTGGACCTGCCGCGCGGCCAGGTGCCCACGTTGCCGGCGCTGCTGGCGCGCTTCGGGCCCGATGGCGGCGCGATGCTGGACGCGGCTTTGCAACGCGCCGCCAGCGAGGGTGAAGGCTGGGACGTGGAGCTGCGCTGCGAGCCCCGCCCCGGCGGCGCGCGCGGCATGCGGGTGCTGCGCATCGTCGGCGGGCGCGACGGCGACGAGACGCTGCGCCGCGTCGGCGTGGTGATGCAGGATGTCACCGAGCCCGCGGGCGTGCGAGCCGAGCTGGAGCGCACGCTGGAGCGGCTGGCGCTGGCCACGCATGGTGGCGGCATCGGCGTCTGGGACTGGGACCTGCGCGTGGCCGAACTGACCTGGGACGACACCCTGTGGCGGCTGCACGGCGAGGCGCCGCACGGCCAACGCATCGACCCGGCGGGGTGGCGGCGCCGCCTGCACCCGCGCGACCGCCGCATCGCGCTGCAGGCCCTGCGCGGGGCGCTGCGCGAGGGCCAGGCGCTGGAGAGCGAATGGCGGGTGCGCTGGCCCGACGGCAGCGTGCATGTGCTGCGCGGCTGCGGCCGCGTGCTGCGCGACGGCGGCGGCCGGCCGCTGCGGCTGTCCGGCGTGTGCTGGGACGTCAGCGAGCAGCGCCGCCTGCAGCAGCAGCTGCAGGAGCAGCACGAGCTGCTGGAGGTGACGCTGCAGTCCATCGCCGACGCGGTGCTGACCACCGACGCCGAGGGCCGCGTGACGCTGCTCAACCCGGTGGCGCAGCGGCTGACGGGCTGGTCGGCCGCGGGCGCGCGGGGGCGGCCCTGCAGCGAGGTCTTCCTGCCGCACCGCGAGGACAGCGGCGAACCGCTGCCGGACCCGGTGCAGCGCTGCCTGGCCAGCGGGCGGCCCACGCGGCTGCCGCCCGGCGCGATGCTGCTGGGCCGGGACGGCGAGCTGTGCGCGGTGGAGGACTCGGTGGCGCCCATCCGCGACCCGGCCGGCCGCGTGCTGGGCGCGGTGCTGGTGTTCCGCGACGTCACGCAGCAGCGCCGGCAGTGGGACGAGATCCGCTGGCGTGCCAGCCACGACGGCCTGACCGGCCTGGTCAACCGCGGCGAGTTCGAGCAGCGGCTGGCCCGCACCTACGAGCGCGCCCGCCGCGACGGCAGCCAGCATGCGGTGCTGGCGTTCGACCTGGACCGCTTCAAGCTCGTCAACGACCACTGCGGCCATGCCGCCGGCGACGAGGTGCTGCGCCAGGTGGCGCAGCGCCTGGACGCCGGCGTGCGCAGCCGCGACACGGTGGCGCGGCTGGGCGGCGACGAGTTCGCCGCCATCCTGGAGAACTGCTCGCTGGACGAGGCGATGCATGTGGCGCAGAAGCTCTGCGACGGGCTGGACCAGTACCGCTACGTGCATGGCGAGCAGCGTTTTCGCATCGGCATCAGCATCGGCGTGGCGCCGCTGGACGGCCGCTGGGCCGACGCCGAGGCGGCGCTGCGCGAGGCCGATGCCTGCTGCATGATCGCCAAGGAGCGCGGCCGCAACCGCGTGCAGGTGTGGGCGCCCGATGACGCCGTGCTGCGCGCCCACCAGAGCGAGCACCGCTGGGCGACGCGGCTGCAGCAGGCACTGGACGAGGACCGCTTCGAGCTGGACCTGCAGCGCGTGATGCCGGCGCAGGGCGGCACGGACGACGGCCAGCTGCGCGGCGAGCTGCTGCTGCGGCTGCGCGAGCGCGACGGCACGCGCGTGCTGCCCGGCGCCTTCATGCCGGCGGCCGAGCGCTTCCACCTCGCCCCGCGGCTGGACCGCTGGGTGCTGCGCCAGGCGGTCGCGCTGCTGCAGCGCCAGGACGGCCCGCCGATCGCGGCGCTGTCGGTCAATGTGTCGGGCCTGACGCTGCAGGACGCCGCCTTCCACCAGGAGGCCCGCGCGCTGCTGCTGCAGCTGGGGCCGCAGCGCGCCGGCGCGCTGTGCCTGGAGATCACCGAGACGGCGGTCATCACGCGGCTGGGCGAGGCTGCCAGCTTCATCACGCAGATGCGCGCGCTGGGCGCCCGCATCGCGCTGGACGACTTCGGCGCCGGGGCTTCGTCGTACAGCTACCTGAAGGCGCTGCCGGTGGACGTGCTGAAGATCGACGGCCAGTTCGTGCGCGCGCTGATGACCGATCCGCTGGACCAGGTCGCCGTGCGCAGCTTCGTGGACGTGGCCCGCACGCTGGGGCTGACGACGGTGGCCGAGTGCGTGGAGACGCCCGAGGTGCTGCTGGAGCTGGTGCGGCTGGGCGTGGGCGAGATGCAGGGCTTCCTGCTGCACCGCCCCGAGCCCGTCACGCAGTTGCTGGCCGGGCTGCAGGCCCTCAGCGAAGCGACGCCGGCGTAGGCGCGGGCTGCGGCACGGCTGCGTCGGGCGCCAGTGCCACGGGCTCGTCCGCATCGGCGTCCAGCGCCAGCAGCGTCGCCGCCGCCGGAGGGGCCGCGGGCTGGTCGCTGCCGTCGGCCACGGCGCGCAGCGACACCTGCAGGCCGCGCGACAGCTGGCCCTGCCAGTCCTGCAGCGTGCGGCCGGCGTCGCGCAGCGCGGCGCTCAGCCGCACGTCCAGCGGGCGCGGGTCGTCCAGCAGGTCGGGGCCGGCCGCGGCGGCCAGCAGGCCCAGGCCGGCGACGAGCAACAGCGCCTGCCAGCCATGCCGGCGGCGCGGCGACGGGCGGTCCAGCCCGCTGTCGTGCGACACCACGGGCAGCGTGGCGGGTGACGGTCGGCCGCGGCGGGCAAGCAGGCGCGGCATGTGGGCGTGCCAGCCATCGGCGTGCAGTGATTTGGGAAAGTGCATGGCGCCCTCCTTCGTGAAGAGTCTGGGAGCGGCTCCCTGCGCTGAAGGGGAGCCCGGCGCCAGTGTGGCGTCGCGCGTCGCCCGCTCCTGTCAGCAGCCGTGGGCTGGCGCTGTAGGACGTCAGGATGCCGGTTCGGCGTCCTCGTCGGGGGTGGCGGGCGCGGGGTCGTCGGCCGGCTCGGGCGCGGCGCGGCGCGGCAGGCGCGCCAGCACCAGCGTGCCCCGGCCCGGCGCGGAAAGCAGCTGCAAGGTGCCGCCCAGGCTCTCGATGCGGTAGCGCATGCCCAGCAGGCCATGGTGGCCGGCGCCCACGGCCTCGGGGTTGAAGCCCTGGCCGTCGTCGCGGATGTGCAGCTGCAGCCAGCCGTCGGCTTCGCCGAGCGTGACGCGCACATGGCGCGCCTTGGCGTGCCGCATCACGTTGGTCAGCGCCTCCTGCACCAGCCGGTACAGCGCCAGCCGGTCGGCGTCGTCGGTGGCGGTGTCGGTCAGCTCCAGGCTCAGCTGCAGGCCGGAGCGCTGGGCGAACTCCTGCGTCAGGATCTCCAGCGCCGGGATCAGGCCCAGGTTGGACAGCGCCGACGGCCGCAGGTCCTCGATGATGCGGCGCTTCAGCGCGATGCCCTGGTCCAGCAGCTCGCTCATGTGCTTGAGCCGCTCGTCGATGTCGGGCGCGGTGCGCGTCATGCGGCGGATGCGGGCGACGTCCAGCTTGGCCGCGGTCAGCAGCGCGCCCAGCTCGTCGTGCAGCTCGCGCGCCAGGTGGGCGCGCTCGTCCTCGCGCACGGTCTGCAGGTGGCGGGCCAGCTCGGTCAGCTCCGCGGTGCGGCGGGCCACCTCGCGGTCCAGCCGGTCGCGCTCCTGGGCCAGCTCCTGCGCGTGTTCGCGCCGCGCCGCGTGCAGCGCCTCGTTGCGGCGCAGGAACACTGCCAGGCCGAACAGGCTCAGCAGCGTCAGCCCATGCACGCCCAGCCGGCCGTAGGTCAGCGAGCGCAGCACGGCCTCGCGCTCGCGGGCGATCTGCTCCAGCTCGTGGCGGTCCAGCTGGGCGACGGCGTCGCGCACCGCCTGCATCTTCTCGCGGCCGATGTCGGACTCCACCAGCCCCTGCCAGGCCGGCGTGTTGCCCTCGCGGTAGAGCTTGATGACCAGCTGCAGCTCCGAAAGCTTCTCGCGCGCGCGGCCGCTGGCATCGGCCACCAGCGCTTCCCACTCGGAGCTGGCGTACTGGCCGCGCAGCCGGTTCAGCACTGCGGACAGCTCGCGCTCGGCCTGCTGCACCGGGGCCAGGTAGTCCTCCCGGCCGGTCAGCAGGAAGCCGCGCTGGGCGGTCTCGGCGCTGGTCAGCAGTTCGCGCAGGTGCAGGCCGTCGTCACGCGCGAGGTGGCGCGCCTGCGACTGCTTGAGCGCCTGGTCGGCACCCCAGAAGGAGGCTTCGCTGACGCCCATGACGGCCGCCGCGGCGAGCGCGGCCAGCCCGACGGCGATGCCGCGGTTGCGGCTGGCGCCCTCCAGCCAGGGGTCGAGATGACGCAGCACCGTGTGCCGCTCAGCTCGCTGCGGCAGCCGGGCGGGGAGCGACATGTTCGGCCAGTTCGGCGCAATAGCTGATCAGGTCGTCGAGTTCGCGGCTCTTGTCGAACACGCGCTCGGCCCCGAGGCTCGCGCAGCGGCGGCGCATTTCCTCGGTGGCGTAGTTCGTCAGCACCACGCGCCGGGCGCGTATGCCCAGTTGCTGGGCCGCCTGCAGCACGCCCAGGCCAGTGCCTGAGCGCAGGAAGACGTCGACGATGAAAAGGTCGGCGTTGCCGTCCGGGTCCCGGCTCATCCAGCGCACCGCGCCGGCCTCGTCGGGCACGGAGCCCACCACCTCGACCTGGGCCAGCTCCTCCAGCGTGGCGACCAGATTCTCCAGGATCACCGGGCTGTCTTCGACGATGAAGGCTTTGAGTGCGGGCATGGCCGACGGCGGCGTGTGGCGTGGTGGGGGCGAGTATGAACCGCTTCGGCACCTCGCCGGCAGCGTCCGCAGCGCGTCGGCGTGTAGGACGTGTCCTAGCCGGCGCGCCGCGCGTTATTTTTTCACTGCGGGGTACGCACCACGATGTCGTTGCGCACCGAGGCCACGCCTGAGGTCTCGCGGGCCAGCTTCTCGGCCATCGCGCGCTCCTCGCTGGACTTGGCGAAGCCCGACAACTGGACCGTGCCCTTGAGCGTCTCGACGCTGATGGACATGGCGCTGACGGTCGGGTCGGCGGCGAACTTGGACTTGACGCGGGTGGTCAGCGTCGCGTCGTCGATGTAGTTGCCGACGCTTTCCTGGTTGCGCGCGACGGCACAGCCGGTGGTGCTGCCGAGCGTGGCGACGAGGGCGGTGGCCAGGGCCAGGGCGAGGACGGGCTTGTTGTTCAGCATTGGGATTCTCCTTGGTGGGCGGCACGGGCCGCTGAGGTGACTATCAGGTCGAGCCGCCTCCCCCGGCATAGTCCCGCAGCGCGGCGCCTTGTCGGACACCGCTGGCAGACTTGTAGGACACCCGCCGGTCGCGCCGCCGGGTTTCGGCTGCTACGCTGACCTCGTCTGTTCAACCACGAGCCTCTCATGATCCGCATCGGAATCGTTGACGACCACGCCATCGTGCGCACCGGTCTGCGCCAATACTTGTCCGACCATGTCGACCTGCGCGTCACCGGCGAAGGCGGCAGCGGCCACGAAGCGCTGGAGATGGCGCGGCGCGGAGAGGTCGACGTGCTGCTGCTGGACATCTCCATGCCCGACCAGAGCGGCGTGGACGCGCTGGCGGCCATCAAGGCGCGCTTTCCGGAGCTGCCGGTGCTGATCCTCAGCGGTTTCCCGGAGGCGCATTACGCGACGACGCTGCTGCGCCAGGGCGCCAGCGGCTACCTGAACAAGGAATGCGACCCCGAGGAGATCGCCAACGCGATCCGCCTGGTGGCGCGCGGCCGGCGCTACATCAGCCCGGCCGTGGCCGAGCAGCTGGCCGACAGCGTGGTGGGCGGTGGCGCGGCCGGTTCCGGCGCCGACAAGCCGTTGCACGAGGCCTTGTCGGAGCGCGAGTTCCAGGTCTTCCTGCGGCTGGCCCAGGGCGAGACCGTGGGCCACATCGCCGAGGCGCTGTTCCTCAGCGTGAAGACGGTCAGCACCTACCGCACGCGCGTGCTGGAGAAGCTCAAGCTGGCGACCAACAGCGACCTGACCTACTACGCGCTGAAGAACGGGCTGATCCAGTAACGCGACGACTGCGCGTCAGGCGCGCCCCGCCAGCGCCGACGGCGGCCAGCCCTCAGGGGTGGCCGCCGTTTGTCTTTTCGAGCTGGGCTTTCAGGGCGTGTGGCCCAGGTCGCCGGAGGCCTCCAGCGTCCACGGCAGGGCGGACTCGTAGCCCAGGTCCGCGTCGACCGCCTGCTGCGCCGGTGTCGCCACCCACCATTGGGACAGCGCCGACAGCAGCGGACGATTGCCGCCCTCGGTAGGCAGCGGGGACTTGATCGACGTGCTGTGCTCGGCCATGGGGCGCTCCGGATGAACAAGAGGTGTTGCTCCGAAGGATGGGTGAGGCTTTTGCGCGTTCGCATCGGCCTGCGGCGCGTCGGCTTGTCGGAGGGCGCCGACAGGGGGCCGCCGGCAAACCACGGGCCCTGCGCGGCGTCCGGCCGCAATGTCGCCTGGGGCTCCACCAGCCAGCGCAATGACCAGACCTGCAGGCGCTGGGCGCTGATCAGCCCGCCAGTGCGGCGTCGAGCAGCGCCGCCGCCTGCGGCACGGCCTGGCTGCCCAGCAGCCGGCCGTCGCCGCTGAAGCGGGTGGCAACGAAGGCGTCCGCCGCGGCGGTGGACGCCTGCTGGCGCATCAGCAGCGCCTGCGCGCACAGCACCAGTCCCTGCGCGACGCGGCGCGCCTGCGCCTCCAGCGCGGCGGGGTCGGCGGTCAGCAGCCGGCGCAGCGCCCGGGCCTCGGCCTGCACCGGCGCGTCGGGGCTGGCGGCGAGTTCGTCCAGCAGCGCCAGCGCCACGTCGGGCTCGCGGGCGATGGCGCGCAGCACGTCCAGCGCCATCACGTTGCCCGAGCCTTCCCAGATGGAGTTCACCGGCGCCTCGCGGTACAGCCGCGCCAGCACGCCGTCCTCCACATAGCCGTTGCCGCCCAGCAGCTCCATCGCCTCGCCGGTGCATTCGACGGCGCGCTTGCAGACCCACAGCTTGGCGGCCGGCGTCATCAGGCGCTGCCAGGCGGGTTCGGCGTGCTCGAAGCCGCGCGCCAGGCGCAGCATCAGCCGCATGGCCGCCTCGCTCTCCAGCGCCAGGTCGGCCAGCACGCTCTGCATCAGCGGCTGCTCGGCCAGGCGGCGCCCGAAGGCCTGGCGCCGGCGGGCGTTGTGCAGCGCCTGCACGAGCCCGGCGCGCAGCAGCGCGGCGCTGCCGATGACGCAGTTCAGCCGCGTGTAGCCGGCCATCTCGATCAGCGTCGGGATGCCGCGGCCGTCCTCGCCGACGCGGCGCGCCCAGGCGCCGTGGAACTCGACCTCGCTGCTGGCGTTGCTGCGGTTGCCCAGCTTGTCCTTCAGGCGCAGCACGTGGATGGCGTTGCGTGCGCCGTCGGGCGTGTAGCGCGGCAGCCAGAAGCAGGTCGGGCCCGCTTCGGTGCGGGCCAGCACCAGGTGGGCGTCGCTGCCGGGCGCCGAGAAGAACCACTTGTGGCCGGTGACGGCATGGCTGCCGTCGGCCTGCGGCTGGGCGGTGGTGGTCACGCGGCGCAGGTCCGAGCCGCCCTGCTTCTCGGTCATGCCCATGCCGACCCAGACCGACGCCTTGTCGGTGATCGGCGCCTCGCGCGGGTCGTGCTGGCGGCTGAACAACCGGTCGCGCAGCGGCGCGAACAGCGCCGGCTCGCGGGCCAGCACCGGGATGGCGGCCTGCGTCATCGTCGCCGGGCACAGCGAGCCGGCCTCCACCTGGCCGTGCAGGTAGCAGCCGGCGGCGAACGCGGCCCAGCGGCCCGGCGTGTCGGTGGCGAACAAGTCGGCCACCAGGCCCTGGCGGCGGTACATCGCCAGCAGCGCATGCCAGGCGGGGTGGAAGTCCACCGCATCGATGCGCCGGCCGCGGGCATCCAGCTGACGCAGCGTGGGCCCATGGCGGTTGGCGTCGCGGGCCAGCTGCGCGGTCTCGGTACTGCCCAGCTCGGCGCCGTAGCGCGTCAGCGGCTCGACGGCCTGGGGCGCCGCCGCGCGCAGTGCGGCCAGCAGCGCCGGGTCGGTGGCCAGCAGGTTGTGGCCCACCCACTCGTCGACGAGGTTGTTGTTCGCGTCCATCTGCTTCACCTCCATCACCCGGTGCGGGTGGCTCTGGGCGTCAGTCGGCCACGCCCGGCTCGGCCATCAGCCGGCCACCGCCGGCGCGGTGCGACTCGTACAGCGCCGTCTCGGCGCGCTGCTGCAGGTCGGCCAGGCCGCGGTCGCCGGGGCGCAGCTTGGCCCAGCCGGCGCTGAAGCTCAGCTGCAGGCCCAGCTCGGCCGGCGCGCGCTGCGCCACCGCCTGGCGCAGCCTTGCGTCCAGCGCCTGCGGGCCCTCGGGCAGGCAGCGCGCCATCAGCACGCCGAACTGCTGCTCGCCCAGCCGCCCGGCCAGGTCGCCCAGCCGCATCTGCGTCTGCACGCAGCTGGCGAACAGCGCCAGCGCGCGGTCGGCGAAGTCGGTGTCTTGCTCGGCCTGCAGCGTGCCGAAGTCGTCCAGGTCCAGCACCACCAGCGCCAGCGGCTCGTCGTAGCGGCGCGCCATCGAGATGAGGTCGATGGAGCGGCGGGCGAACGCCGCGCGGTCAATCAGGCCGGTCAGGCCGTCGGTCTGCGCCAGCCGCGCCAGCTCGGCCTCGATCTGGCCGCGCCAGGCCAGCAGCAGCATCGGCAGCGCCAGCAGCACCGCCAGCTGGCCGGCCAGGCCCAGCAGCAGGTCGGGCCAGGCGGTGGCCTCGTGCAGCGCGGTGACCGCGACACGGCACAGCAGCGCGGCGCCCAGCGGCAGCACGGCCGCCAGCCCCAGCAGCCGCCAGCGCCGGCTGTTCAGCCCCTGCACGATGGCGCTGCGGCCGGGCCGCGTCAGCGCCACACCCAGCCACGCGAGTTGCGCCGCCAGGCCGAGGTCGGCCAGCATCTGCGCGGCCTCGGCGTCGCGCCACAGCAGCGCGTGGCCGGCGCCCAGCAGCAGCGGCGCGGCGGCCATGGCCCGCCGGCCGGGGCGGGGCGTCAGCCACTGGCCCAGCGCCCACCACAGCGCCGACAGGCCCGCGCTGATGACCGCGATGCCCACGCTGTGCATGGCATGCGGCGTGGCCAGCCGGCCGCTGAGCACCGGGCTCACCAGCGCCAGGCCCAGCGCCAGCGCCAGCATGCCGGCCTGCGCGCCGCGCCCGCCGGCATGGGCGCCGCGCCAGCCGACCAGCACCACCAGCACCAGCGCCGCGGACAGCGCCTGCATGGGCAGCAGCCCGAAGAGCGCCTGGCTGAACGTCATTTGCGGACCGGGATGGGCGTCTCGCGGGCCACCGGCACGGCGGTGATGCTGTTCTGCGGCGAGCCGTCGATGAGGCGGTCGGAATAGGTCAGGTAGACCAGCGTGTTGCGCGGTGCGTCCACCATGCGGACGATGCGCAGCCGCTTGAAGACCAGCGAGATGCGCTCGTTGAACACCTCCTCCTGCGCCGGCAGCGGCTGGCGGATCTGGATGGGCCCGACCTGGCGGCAGGCGATGGAGGCCTCGGAGCGGTCTTCGGCCAGGCCGATGGCGCCCTTGATGCCGCCGGTCTTGGCGCGCGACACGTAGCAGGCCACGCCCGCCACCTTGGGGTCGTCATAGGCATCGACGACGATCTTGTGGTCCGGCCCGATGAGCTTGAAGGCGGTGTCGACCGAACCGATGGGCTCGGCCCGCGCGAGGGCCGGCAGCGCGAGCAGCAGGAGGAGGGCGGCGTGCTTCATCAGGCCAGTCTAGGGCTTGTTCGCGCGGCGGGCGCCGGGTGGAATCCCAGCGGCGCGGGGCCAGCTGGGGCCCGCCGCAAGCGAGCGATGGGATGCGAAAAAACGATACAAAACGAATCAAACAAGCGCTTGATTGCCGCTAGAGTGCGCGCCATGCCGCCCCGTACCTCCAAGCTTGCGCCCGCCGTGACCCCGTCTGCCGTCGCCGCTCCCGCCGACACCGCCGCCCCGCGTGCCGGGCGGCGTCCCAAGCAGGACGCGGTCGATGCGCGCGCCGCGCTGCTCAGCGCCGCCGCGCGGCTGTTCGCGGAGCAGGGCGTGGCCCAGACCACCACGCGCGAGATCTGTGCGGCGGCCGGCCTGAACGCCGGCGCCATCCACTACCACTTCGGCGACAAGGACGGCCTGTACCGCGCCGTGCTGGCCGGGCCCATCGAGGCGCTCAAGGCCGAGCTGGCCGGCTTCGACGCGCCCGGGCTGCCGCTGCGCGACATGCTGCGCCAGGTGCTGCTGCCCTTCATGACCGACGACGGCGACCCCGATGAGCGCGCCGTCATGCAGCTGTTCCTGAACGAGATGCAGCGGCCCGGCCCGGTGTTCACGCAGGTCTTCCGCGCGCTGATCACGCCGCTGCACCAGGCGATGGCGGGCGTGCTGGCGCGGCACATCGGCATTGCCGCGCCGGACGCCGCCGTCCACCAGCTGATCTACGGCCTGCAGGCCATGGCGCACGACTACTGCCTGGGCCGCCCGCTGATGGACCTGATGACCCCCGGCTGGCTGGACGCGCCGGGCGCGCTGGACGCCGTCGGCGAGCGCCTGGTCGACTGGGGCCTGGCGCTGGTCGAGCACGAGCGCCACCGCCGCGGCCTGGCATGAGCGCCCGCCGCCCCTCCATGTCTCGCAGGACCGACCGCATGAGCCTTCCCTCCCGCCTCTGGCCGCTGGTGGCCGCGCTCTGGCTGGCCGCCTGCGCCACGCCGCGCCCGCCGGTTGTCGAGTCGCCCGCGCGCCTGCCGGGCCAGTGGCAGACGGCCCAGCCCGCCGGGGCCACGGCGCTGGCGCCGGCCTGGTGGCAGGGCCTGGGCGACCCGGCGCTGCCGACGCTCGTGGACCAGGCCTGGACGCACAGCCTCACGCTGGCCCAGGCCCGCGCGCGGCTGGCGCTGGCCCAGGCGCAGCGCCAGTCGGCCCAGGCCGCGCTGGGCCCGCGGCTGCAGGGCCAGGTGGCCGCGCAGCGCGGCCAGATGGCGCCGCCGCTGACGCCGGGCAGCAGCGCCACCTGGACGGTGCAGGCCGGCTGGGAGCTGGACCTGTTCGGCAGCGCCCGCGCCAGCCGTGACGCCGCCGGCGCCCGCGCCGAGGCCGCCGCGCTGACGCTGGACCAGGCGCGCCAGACGCTGGCGGTCGAGGTGGCGCAGGCCTTGCTGGCCTGGCGCCATGCCGATGCGCAGCTGGCGCTGGCCCAGGCCGACGAGGCGCTGGCCGAGCGCCTGGCCCGGGCCGATGCCGCCCAGGCCCGCGCCGGCCTGCTGAGCCCGGCCCAGGCCGCGCTGTGCCAGACGCTGGCCGCGAGCGCGCGCACCGCCACCGCGGCCTGGGTGGAGCAGCGTGGCGCCTGGCTGCAGACGCTGGCGCTGCTGGTGGCCGACGATGCCGCCACGCTGGCCGCCGGGCTCACGGCTCAGGCGCTGCCGGCGCCGCGCGCCTTGCAGGTGGACGTGCTGCCCGCCGCGCTGCTGGAGCGCCGTGCCGACCTGGCCGCGGCGCTGCGGCAGTGGCAGGCGGCGGCGCTGGAGGCCCAGGGCACGGCCATCGCGGAGGTCGCGCCGCAGCTGAGCTTTTCCGCGCTGGTGGGCGGCGGCCGCTGGGAGCTGGGCGGCAGCACCCGCGGCACGGTCTGGAACCTGGCGCCGACGCTGTCCATTCCGCTGTTCGATGGCGGCGGCCGCGCGGCGGCCACGGCGGCGGCGCGCGCGCAGGAGGCCGAGGCCCGCGCGGGCCTGGAGGCGCAGTGGCGCAGCGCCGTCGCCGAGGTGGAGCAGGCGCTGCTGCGCTGGCATGCGGCCGAGGCGCGGCGGCGCGAGGCCGAGGCCACGCGGGGCCACTGGCAGCGCATCGCCGACGCCAGCCGCGCCCAGCAGCGCGCGGGCCTGCTCAGCGGCCATACGCTGGCCCGCGACGAGCGCAACGCGCTGACCGCCCGCAGCGACGCGCTGGATGCGGCGCGCGAGCACACGGCCGCCTACCTGCAGCTGGTCCGCGCGCTCGGCGGCGGATGGCAGTCCAACAAGTCCTGAGAAACGACGCCCCATGAAGATCAACAAGCCGTCCCTTCCCACGCTGGCCAGCGCGACGCTGCTGCTGGCCCTCGCCGGCGCGCTGCTGCTGGCGCTGCAGCCGGCCGACGCGGCCGATGACGCGACCCCGGCCGCCGCGCCCAAGCCGGCGCTCAGCGTCGCGGCCGTGCAGGCGCGCAGCGAGCGCTGGCCGCAGACGCTGGCCGCCAACGGCAGCCTGGCGGCCTGGCGCGAGGTGCAGGTGGGCACCGAGGCCAGTGGCCAGCGCATCCAGCGCGTGGCGGTGGACATCGGCCAGCGCGTGCGGCGCGGCCAGTTGCTGGCGCAGCTGGCGTCCGACAGCCTGGCGGCCGAGCTGGCCGCCAGCCAGGCCGGCCTGCTCGAGGCCCAGGCCAGCGCGCAGGACGCCGCCGCCACTGCCGCGCGGCTGAAGAGCCTGGCCGGCAGCGAGGCCGTCAGCGCGCAGCAGGTGGAGCAGGCCCAGGCCGCCGAGGCCACGGCCCGCGCCCGCGTTGCCGCGGCCCAGGCGCGCGTGCAGGCCGACCAGCTGCGCCTGTCCCACACCCGCGTGGTGGCGCCGGCCGATGGCGTCATGGCCACCAAGGAGGCCGTCGAGGGCGCGCTGCCGCAGCCGGGCCAGACGCTGTTCACGCTGATCCGCGATGGCCGCCTGGAGTGGCGCGCCGAGGTGCCGGGCGCCGACCTGGGCCGCCTGGCCGTGGGCCAGCCGGTACGCATCACGCCGGCCGGCGGCCAGGCGCTGGACGGCCGCGTGCGGCTGGTAGCGCCCACCGTGGACCCGGCCAGCCGCATGGGCCGGGTGCTGGTGGACGTGCCGGCCCAGGGCGGGGCCCGCGCGGGCATGTTCGCGCGCGGCGAGTTCGTGCTGGGCGAGGCGGCGGTGCTGACGCTGCCGCAGTCGGCGCTGCTGCTGCGCGACGGCTTTGCCTATGTCTTCCGCGTCGAGGGCAGCAAGGTGCGGCAGGCCAAGGTCGAGGCCGGCCGCCGCCAGGGCGAACGCGTCGAGATCCGCGCCGGGCTGAAGGCCGGCGAGCCGGTGGTGGCGCAGGGCGTGGGCTTCCTGGCCGACGGCGACACCGTGCGCGTCGTCGCGGCGCCGGCCGGTGCGGCCAGCGCAGCGAAGTAAGCGAGCGAAGAAGCGAGAGGCTGCGCCATGTTCAATTTCTCCGCCTGGGCCATCCGCCAGCCCATCCCCGCGGTGCTGCTGTTCGTCATGCTGACGGCGGCCGGCCTGCTGGGCTTTCGCGCGATGAAGGTCCAGCAGTTCCCCGACATCGAGCTGCCCACCATCCTCGTCACCACCAGCCTGCCCGGCACCGCGCCGGCGCAGATGGAAACCGAGGTGGCGCGCAAGGTCGAGAACGCCATCGCCACCGTGCAGGGGCTGAAGAACCTCTACACCAAGGTGCAGGACGGCACGGCCACCATCACGGCCGAGTTCCGCCTGGAGAAGCCCACGCAGGAGGCGCTGGACGACGTGCGCAGCGCCGTGCAAGGCGTGCGGGCCGACCTGCCGGCCGACCTGCGCGACCCCGTCATCACCAAGATGAACCTCAGCGGCTCGCCCATCCTGACCTACACGGTCTCGTCGAAGGGCATGGACGACGAGGCGCTGTCGTGGTTCATCGACAACCAGGTCACCAGGCGCATGCTGGCCGTGCGCGGCGTGGGCTCGGTGGCGCGCGTGGGCGGCGTCACGCGCGAGGTGCGCGTGGAGCGGGACCCGGCGCGGCTGCTGGCCCTGCAGGCCAGCGCGGCCGACGTGTCGCGCCAGTTGCGCCAGGTGCAGCAGGAGGCGCCGGGCGGCCGCGCCAACCTGGGCGGTGCCGAACAGAGCGTGCGCACCATCGCCACGGTGGCCAACGCGCAGGAGCTGGCCGCGCTGGAGATCACGCTGGCCGAGAACCGCCGCGTGCGGCTGGACCAGCTCGCCACGATCAGCGACACGACGGCCGAGCGCCGCTCGGGCGCGCTGTTGAACGGCCAGCCGGTGGTGGGCTTCGAGATCACCCGCACGCGCGGCGCCGGCGAGCTGGACGTGGCCGAAGGCGTGCGCGCCGCCATCGAGCAGCTGAAGGCCGCCCACCCTGACATCACCGTCACCGAGGCCTTCAACTTCGTCGACCCGGTGGTGGAGAACTTCGAGGGCAGCATGGCGCTGCTGCTGGAGGGCGCGCTGCTGGCGGTGCTGGTGGTGTGGTGGTTCCTGCGCGATTGGCGCGCCACCTTCGTCAGCGCGGTGGCGCTGCCGCTGTCGGCCATCCCGACCTTCGCCGTCATGCACTGGATGGGCTTCACGCTCAACGTGGTGACGCTGCTGTCGCTGTCGCTGGTCATCGGCATCCTGGTGGACGACGCCATCGTCGAGATCGAGAACATCATGCGCCACCTGGTGGGTGGCAAGAGCCCCATCGACGCCGCGCGCGAGGCCGCGGACGAGATCGGCCTGGCCGTCATCGCGACGACCTTCACGCTGATCGCCGTGTTCCTGCCCACCGCCTTCATGGCCGGCGTGCCGGGCAAGTTCTTCGTGCAGTTCGGCTGGACCGCGGCCATCGCGGTGTTCTTCAGCCTCATCGTGGCGCGGCTGCTGACGCCCATGATGGCGGCCTACCTGCTGAAGCGCCCGGCGCACGACCCCAAGGAGCCGTTCTGGATGGCGCGCTACCTGCGGCTGGTGCGCTGGTGCCTGACGCACCGCGGCAAGACGCTGGCCGTCACGGCGGCGTTCGCGGTGGCGAGCTGTTCGCCGCTGTTCGCGGGCAAGATCGCCGGCGCCTTCATCCCGCCGGACGACCTCAGCCAGACCCAGGTCTACCTCCAGCTGGAGCCGGGCAGCACCTATGCCGACACGCTGAAGGTGGCCGTCGCGGCGCGCGACGCGGTGGCCGGAAACCCGCACGTGAAGATGGTCTACACGGCCATCGGCGGCGGCGCGGCGGGCTCCGATCCGTTCGCGATGGGCGGTGCCGCCGAGGCCCGCAAGGCCACGTTGACGCTCAACCTGACGCCGCGCGGCGAGCGCAAGGGCACCAGCAAGCAGGCCATCGAGCGCGAGCTGCGCGCGGCGGTCGAGGCCATCCCGGGGGCGCGCTTCACGGTGGGCTTCGGCGGCTCGGCCGAGAAGTACGTGCTGGTGCTGGCCGGCGAGGATGGCGAGGCCTTGCAGGCCCATGCCGCCAAGGTCGAGCGCGAACTGCGCGGCCTGGCCGGCATCGGCCAGGTGACCAGCAGCTCGGCGCTGCAGCGGCCCGAGCTGATCGTGAAGCCCGACAGCGCGCGCGCAGCCGACCTGGGCGTCAGCACCGCCGCCATCGCCGAGACGCTGCGCATCGCGACCGCGGGCGACTACGACCAGTTCCTGCCCAAGCTCAACCTCGCGCAGCGCCAGGTGCCCATCGTCGTGAAGCTGCCCGAGGGCGCGCGCACCGACCTGGCCCTGCTCAGCCAGCTCAGCGTGCCGGGCAGCAAGGGGCCGGTGCCGCTGGCGCAGGTGGCCGAGGTGTCGCTGGGCACCGGCCCGGCGCAGATCGACCGCTACAACCGCGCCCGCAACGTCAACTTCGAGATCGAGCTGAACGGCCAGGCGCTGGGCGACGTGCAGGCGCGCGTGGCGGCGCTGCCGTCCATCGCCAACCTGCCGCCAGGCATCCTCAAGACCGAGATCGGCGACGCCGAGGCCTTTGCCGAGCTGAGCCAGAGCTTCCTGCTGGCGATGGGCACGGGGGTGGCCTGCATCTACATCGTGCTGGTGCTGCTGTTCCATGCGTGGGTGCAGCCGGTGACCATCCTGGGCGCGCTGGTGCTGTCCATCCCGGGGGCGGTGTTGGCGCTGTTCGTGACCGGCACCGACCTGTCCATGCCGGCCATGATCGGCATGATCATGCTGATGGGCATCGCGACGAAGAACTCCATCCTGCTGGTGGAGTACGCCATCATGGCCGAGCGCGAGCACGGCATGACGCGGCTGGCCGCGCTGATCGACGCCTGCCACAAGCGTGCCCGGCCCATCGTCATGACGACGCTGGCGATGGGCGCCGGCATGCTGCCCATCGCGCTGGGCTTCGGCACCGACCCTTCGTTCCGCGCGCCCATGGCCATCGTGGTCATCGGCGGGCTGGTCACGTCGACCTTCCTGAGCCTGCTGGTGATCCCGGTGCTGTTCACGCTGGTGGATGACGCGATCCGCAAGCTGACGCCGAAGCGCTGGCGGCGGGATGAGGTGCCGGTGGCTTGAGTCGGTTCGGGCTTGCCGTCCCGGTCGGTTGGTTGGGTTGCTGGTTCGGAGGGCGGCTTGACCTCGTTGCCGTGGTGCCGGGAGTCCGCCCCGGCGGGCGGGTAACTTTTCTCTGTCTTGCCAGAGAAAAGTCACCAAAAGAGAGGCGCT
>CAXDTK010000050.1:0-23194 GCA_963992225.1 uncultured Comamonadaceae bacterium
GATAGGAGTCCGTCTCGTGGGCTCGGAGATGTGTATAAGAGACAGGTGGGGCCCAACTTGGATGCCAGCAGTGAAAGCTTGTCGAGCAAGTCTCGAGAGAAGTCACCCTTTTTCGCTGGTCGCTCAGACCATGCGATGGCCGCGAGGTCCTTAGCCAACACGGCGAACGCGGCGTCCGACTGCTGCGGGGACGCCTCTAACTTCTTGCGCTCAGCGTCGGCCTCCCGCCGGTCCGCTTGTTTAGCGTGACGGTCCGACTCCAGCTTCCGCTTCTCTTCAGCCACCGCCCGGCTCACGGCCTGAATTCTTCGCCATAGGTCTGTAGCTTCATCTCCGCTCAAGAGCGCTGCCAGACTATCTAGGTTGCCTCTGACAGGAGAGTCGCCGCCCTTTTCCCTATCCAGCAGTGTCAGCTCGGCAGCTGCATCGGTGTTCAAGAAGTTGAAGCGGCCGAACTGATTTGGCAGGAGATTGCGCCTGGTGGCGTCATCGCCGCCATACCAGAGCCGTTGCCTAGTTTTGAAGTCAGAGAGCTTCTGTGAAGACGCTGTGAACACTTGAGCACCGGACGTCAGTGTCCCTTGAACGCGCCGGACGGCTGACGATGCGGAGCGGCGATTACCACCGCAGTACAAGAACTCAAGTCCCTCGAGGAAGGACGTCTTGCCCACGCCGTTGACCCCAACTATCAGGTTCGCGCGCCCCAAGTTCTCGAAAGATTTCCGCACAGGGTGCTCACGAAACTGACTCAAGTCGACCGACGCCAGCGCGGCCGAGGCGAGCAACTCACTCATACCTGTGCCGGACTGCCGACGCGCTCTGGTCGTGTCTTTCGCAGGTTTCGAGGCGGCAATACGCACCACATCGGCAACTGCACGGTCAGGGTCGAGAACGCTGCGAAGACCTGCCGCAACTAGCTTCTCGGTCCACACCTGAACAACGTCACTGGTCCCACCATCGCCACTGACCTCGGCGACCGAGTCAATCCGCGCGATAGCACCGTCGAGCTCATCTTCCGCTATGACAAATTTGCGCGCATAACTCTTGTTGGCCTCGACTCTCCGCTTTGCTTCCTCGAACTCGCCACCTGATGCGCTGTGCCTGTCAGCGACCAAGTAGAGATAGTGATTCCAGCGCAGGTCCGCTGGGGCGGCTTCGTCGAAATACGACGGGCCCAGGACATCGTCGAGGTACGCATCCAAGTGGGCAGCGCTTTCTTGAACTCTGTTGTTCAAGTCAAAGAGGTACACCGCCATGGCGCTCTCGCCCTGCCGCCTGACACTCCGAAGCACGCCCGATGACATCTCCTGGACGTTGCCGAACTTAGCGCCAATTCGCTCGCGAATACTTTGAACGTTCATGCCTGCGCCCCTCCGTTATCCTGCTTCCGCGGCGCAGGGACACTGATGTCGACCGGCGATGCCCCTGCGGGCAACGCAATGGTCGTGCTCTGTGGGTTGGTGTAGATGGCTGCTCCTGCAGCAGTTCCGTAGAGCACGCATAGTCTCGGGACCTGCGCGTAGTGGAGTCGGCGCCGAGCCCGTTCTTCGTCCTCGGACAGGACGTGTTCCGGCTCCGGAATCCGTCCGCCAAGTGTCTGACGAGCTCGTTGGTCAATCTTCTCTAAAGCCTTTGGGTCGCCTCCGTGCCCGGCAAAGATGACGGTTGCGTACTTACCGTCGGGTGTCACGACGTTTCTATTGGGCAGCGCATTTGTCCAGGTCAACGAATAGCCGTTTTCGAGGAACTTGACTTCACGTGGCCACTGAAAATTTGCAGTGCGCAGTTCGCATAGTGCTCGTGCAGAGGACATGCGGCGAGACCTGAAATCATCCCCTTGCGGGTCGAGGGTAGGCACATTGGTTTAGACGCCGGCGAAAGAACAGGCGTTTGGTGAGCGTTTGGTCTGGAAGGGGTGCCAGTTGGCCCACTCTGACACACTGTGACCCAGTGCTGTCGTCGGGCCCGCCGGCCCAGGTACGGTATAAAAGCAAAAGTCCTCACGCGATAAGTGCTTATCACGCAAGGACTTTTCTAGAAACCCGCAGTGTCTTGACTCAAGACCCAGGGGCTGGATGGATGGTGCCGGCTATCGGATTCGAACTGATGACCTACCGCTTACAAGGCGGTTGCTCTACCAACTGAGCTAAGCCGGCGAAAAACAGGGTGCGATTCTAGGCGCTGGCGCGACCCGGGCTACTTCACGCGCTTGAGCGAGGGGCGCGGGGCGCCGCTCGGGGCGTCCGGCGGCGGCGTGTCGTCGCCTTCGCTGTCGGCGACCTCGCTGGCCAGCCGCAGGCCGGTGCGGCGCGGCTCCGCGGCCGGCCCAGGCACCGCGGGCACCGGCGCCGCGCCTTCGGCCAAGGGCTCGGGTGCCGGGAAGGCCATGCCCTGGCCGTTCTCGCGGGCGTAGATGGCCACGACATGGTCCACCGGCACGATGATCTCGCGCGCCACGCCGCCGAAGCGGGCCTTGAACTGGATGAACTCGTTGCCGAGGTCCAGGCCGCTCGTCGCGTCGAAACCGATGTTCAGCACGATCTCGTTGTTCGACACGTACTCCATCGGCACCTGCACCGTGCGGTCGACATGGACCGCGACATAGGGCGTGAAGCCGTTGTCGGTGCACCAGTCGTGCAGTGCGCGGATCAGGTAGGGGCGCGTGGACGTGCCGCCCCCCGCGCCTTCGGGCCGGGTCGGGTCCATCAGCGGCGCATGACCTTTTCCGAGGGCGTCAGCGCCTCGATGTAGGCCGGGCGGCTGAAGATGCGCTCGGCGTACTTGAGCAGCGGCAGCGCGTTCTTGGACATGTCGATGCCGTAGTAGTCCAGGCGCCACAGCAGCGGGGCGATGGCCACGTCGAGCATCGAGAAGTCGTCGCCCAGCATGTACTTGTTCTTCAGGAAGATCGGCGCGAGCTGGGTCAGGCGGTCGCGGATCTGCGAGCGGGCCTTTTCGAGCTGCTTGTCGGTCGCCTTGGTCGTGGCGCCGCGGCCTTCGAGCACGTTCACGTGGGCGAACAGCTCCTTCTCGAAGTTCAGCAGGAACAGGCGCACGCGGGCACGGGCCACCGGGTCGCCGGGCATCAGCTGCGGGTGCGGGAAGCGCTCGTCGATGTACTCGTTGATGATGTGCGACTCGTACAGGATGAGGTCGCGCTCGACGAGGATGGGCACCTCGTTGTACGGGTTCATCAGGGCGATGTCTTCGGGCTTGGCGAACAGGTCGACGTCACGGATTTCGAAGTCCATGCCTTTCTCGAACAGCACGAAGCGGCAGCGGTGCGAGTAGGGGTCGGTGGTGCCGGAGTAAAGGACCATCATGGCTTGGGCTCCCGAGGGGTCAGTCAATCGAAACGCGCAGCGGGCTGCCGCGCTGAAAAAGCAAACGCAGTGGGTGGCCGAAGCGCGCCCCACTGCGTGGTTCGGCACCGCCCTGAGGCGTCGCCGGGACTTGGCTGTTACTTCACGCTCTTCCAGTAGGACGCGTTGAGTCGCCAGGCGAAGACGGTCATCACGCTGAGGAACAGCAGCACGAGCACGCCGAGCTTGAAGCGCTGGGTCTGCGCCGGCTCGCCCATCCACTGCAGGTAGGCCACCAGGTCTGCCATGGCGTCGTCGTACTGGCGCTCGCTCAGCGTGCCGGGCGTCAGTTGCTGGTAGCCGGCGAACACGTGCAGCTTCTTCTGCGGGTCGTGCGGGTCGGCGACTTCGTTGAACTTGGCGGCGCGCTGGCCCTGCAGTTCCCACATCACGTGCGGCATCGCGACGCTGGGGAAGGCCAGGTTGTTCCAGCCGGTCGCCTTGGTGTCGTCGCGGTAGAAGTTCCGCATGTAGGTGTAGAGGTAGTCCGCACCCGAACCCTTGGCGGCATCGGCACGCGAGCGGGCGATGACGGTGAGGTCAGGCGGATTGGCACCGAACCAGGCCTTGGCATCGTTGGCGTTGATGCTGACCTTCATCGTCTCGCCCACCTTGTCGGCGGCGAACAGCAGGTTGTTCTTGATGTCCGCCTCGGACAGGCCGATGTCGCGCATGCGGTTGTAGCGCATGTAGGCGGCCGAATGGCAGTTCAGGCAGTAGTTGACGAACAGCTTGGCGCCGTTTTGCAGCGCCGCCATGTCCGACATCTTCTCCTTGGGGAACTTGTCCCACTCCATGCCACCGGTGGCCGCCTGGGCCGCACCGACCAGGCCCAGCGAGGCCAGCAGGATCGCAATCAGCTTTTTCATTGTGGTTTTGCTCCGCGGCTCTCAGTGGGCGTGGAAGGTCACACGATCAGGCACCGGCTTGGGCGCGCCGATGCGGCTCCACCACGGCATCAGCAGGAAGAAGCCGAAGTAGAACAGCGTGCCCACCTGGGCCACCAGCGTGCCGATCTCGCTCGGCGGCTGGATGCCGAGGTAACCGAGCACCAGGAAGAACACGACGAACACGGCATACAGGTACTTGTGCCAGTCCGGGCGGTAGCGGATCGACTTGACCGGGCTGTGGTCCAGCCAGGGCAGGAAGAACAGGATGACGACGGCGCCACCCATCACGACCACGCCCCAGAACTTGGCGTCGAAGACCTTGAGCAGGAACACCAGCACGACGGCGGCCGCCAGCAGCGCGATCTTGGCCGTGCCGCTGAACTTGCCCTTCAGGAAGCTCACGACGGCAGCCAGGCCGATGACCACGCACAGCACGTTGACCATCACGTCGGTCGTGGCGCGCAGCATCGAGTAGAACGGCGTGAAGTACCAGACCGGGGCGATGTGCGCCGGCGTCTTCAGCGGGTCGGCCGGAATGAAGTTGTTGTATTCCAGGAAGTAGCCGCCCAGTTCGGGCGCGAAGAACACGACGGCGGTGAAGGCCATCAGGAACAGGCAGACGCCGTAGATGTCATGCACCGTGTAGAACGGGTGGAAGGGCACGCCGTCCAGCGGCCGGCCCTGCGCGTCCTTGGGGCCCTTCTTGATTTCCACGCCGTCGGGGTTGTTGGAACCGACGTCGTGCAGCGCCAGCAGGTGCGCCACGACCAGGCCCAGCAGCACCAGCGGCACCGCGATGACGTGGAAGCTGAAGAAGCGGTTCAGCGTGGCGTCGCCGACCACGTAGTCGCCACGGATCATCAGCGCCAGGTCCTCACCGACGAAGGGGACGGCGGCGAACAGGTTCACGATGACCTGGGCGCCCCAGTAGGACATCTGGCCCCAGGGCAGCAGATAGCCCATGAAGGCCTCGGCCATCAGGCACAGGAAGATCGCGCAGCCGAAGATCCAGACCAGCTCGCGCGGCTTGCGGTAGCTGCCGTAAATCAGGCCGCGGAACATGTGCAGGTAGACCACCACGAAGAAGGCCGAGGCGCCCGTGCTGTGCATGTAGCGGATCAGCCAGCCCCAGGGCACGTCGCGCATGATGTACTCGACCGACGCGAAGGCCAGGCCCGCGTCGGGCTTGTAGTGCATCACCAGGAAGATGCCGGTGACGATCTGGATCACCAGCACCAGCAGCGCCAGCGAGCCGAAGATGTACCACCAGTTGAAGTTCTTCGGCGCGTAGTACTCCGACATGTGGACCTTGTAGGCGTCGAACGCGGTCGGAAACCGGTTCTCCAGCCAGGTCATGGTCTTCACGCCAGCCGAGGCGCCTGCGGGAGCTTCCTTGAATTCAGCCATGTCTCGTCCCGTTTGTTCTCGTTAGGCCTTCTTGTCCTCGCCAATCAGCAGCTTGGCGTCGGACAGGTACATGTGGGGCGGCACCTCGAGGTTGTCGGGTGCGGGCTTGTTCTTGAAGACGCGGCCGGCCATGTCGAAGGTCGAGCCGTGGCAGGGGCACAGGAAGCCGCCGGTCCAGTCGTCAGGCAGGGACGGCTGGGCACCCATCGCGAACTTGTCGCTGGGCGAGCAGCCCAGGTGCGAGCAGATGCCCACGGCAACGAAGTACTCGGGCTTGATCGAGCGGTGCGCGTTCTTGGCGTACTCCGGCGTCGGGTAGGCCTTGCGGTCGGAATTCGGGTCGGCCAGTTGGGCTTCGTTCTTCTTGAGGGCCTCGACCTGCTCGGGCGTGCGGCGCACGATCCAGACCGGCTTGCCGCGCCACTCGACCGTCAGCTTCTCGCCGGGCTTGATGCCGGCGATGTCGACCTCGACCGGGGCACCGGCGGCCTTGGCGCGCTCGCTCGGCGCAAAAGTGCTGACGAAAGGCACGGCGGTGGCAACGCCGCCCACGGCGCCGGCACATCCGGTCGCAATCAACCAGGTGCGCTTGCCTTGGTCCACTTGCTGGTCACTCATGAGGGTCCTCTAAAGAGACTTCTGATCAGGGGCAGCCCAGGATTCTAGCGGACGCCGACCCACGCCCCGCCCGAGGCGCCGGCGGGCGTGCGCAGGTTTACCCTCTTCTGCCGCCGGCCCGTTGACGGCAACATGCGCGCCCATCGGTTTCAATCGTTGCCAGCAGGAGGCCACATGAGTTTCTTTTCCGAGTTCAAGGAGTTCGCCGTCAAGGGCAACGTCATCGACCTGGCGGTCGGCGTGATCATCGGCGGCGCGTTCGGCAAGATCGTCGATTCGCTGGTGGGCGACGTCATCATGCCGGTGGTCAGCAAAGTGTTCGGCGGGCTGGATTTCAGCAACTACTTCATTCCGCTGGCCGGCCAGACCGCCACCACGCTCGCCGACGCCAAGAAGGAGGGCGCCGTGCTGGCCTATGGCAGCTTCATCACGGTCTCGCTGAACTTCATGATCCTGGCCTTTGTCATCTTCCTGATGATCAAGCAGATCAACCGCCTCAAGCGCAACGAGCCGGCCGCCGCGCCTGCCGAGCCGCCGGCCATCCCGGAAGACGTCCAGCTGCTGCGCGAGATCCGCGATGCGCTGAAGCGATAAACCGCCCCAGCGCCCCATCAAACCCGGTAAGCATTGGTTACCGGGCTTTTTTTTGCCACGGAATTGGCGCCCGGCGGCAAGGCCGGGCATGTTGCAAGCGCGATACTTTCGCCGCAGCTTGTGCCAATTTGTTGATGAACGCGCCCGAGATCCGCCTGAACCCGCACCTCGAAGCCTCGTTGACCCGCATCCGACTCGCGGGCGAACAGGCGGCGGAGCGCTGCGCGGAAGGCCTGGGCCTGGCGGCCCTTGCGGCGGGGCAGGCCAAGCGGCGTGATGCGCTGCTGGCTGCGCAGTTCGTGTTCCGCCAGCAGCAGGGCGCGTTCTCGCAGCGCTTCGTGCAGGGCATGCGCAAGCAGGTCAATGCCGAGCAGGCCGACACCAGGCCGGCCGCGGCACCCGCCGCCAAGCGCGGCTGGGGCGAGCTGTCGCTGATGGATGACACGCAGGTCAACAACCTGGTGGCGGCCGACCGCATCGGCCTGGCACTGGGCCACCAGTGCGAATGGGAGCTGCGCGAGGTCGAGTCCTACGTCGCCAGCATCCAGACCGGCGAGCGCAACCCGCTGCGGCCGGAGTTGATCGGCCAGGCCTTGCTGGATGCCGTCCAGTCCATCACCGACGACCCGGTCACGCGACAGACGCTGACCGATGAACTGACCCGTGCGCTGGCGCAGGAGATGCGCGCCTGCTATGCCGACATTGCCGAGCTGCTGCGCTCGCGCGGCCTGCGCCCGCAGGACCTGCGGGTGCGCGCGACGCCGGAGGCCGGCATGTCGCGCAGCGGGTCGCTCAGCGGCGCCAGCCAGCAGGGCGAGCTCGATTCCAGCCATGGCGGCATGTCCACCCGCGGCGGCTACGGCGGCTCGGGCCATGGCGGCCTGGGCACGGGCGGCGGCCGCAGCAGCGGCTTCGGCGGCAGCGGTTTCGGTGGCAGCGGCCATGGCGGATTCAGCCGCAGCGGCCGCGGCGGCGGCATCGGCCGCGTCGACCCGCACATGATGGACCTGCTGCGCCGCCTCGCGCAGGCGCCGGCCACCTACGAGCCCAGCGGCTACGACGCCATGCCCTCCAGCCGCATGGGGCTGGACACGCTGACCGGCGAGGCCAGCGCGTGGGGCCAGCTGCCCGCGCCACCCAACCTGATCCACCTGCACCGCGACGAGCTGCGCCAGGCGGCCACGGGCCGGCTGGACCACATGGTCATCGACGTGGTCGGCAGCCTGTTCGACCAGATCCTGTCCGACCCCAAGGTGCCGCCGCAGATGGCGCGGCTGCTGGCCCGGCTGCAGCTGCCGGTGCTGCGCGTCGCGCTGGGCGACGAGACGTTCTTCTCGTCGCGCCGCCACCCGGTGCGCCAGTTCGTCAACCGCATGGGCTCGCTGGCCTGCGCCTTCGACGACTTCAGCGACGATCCGGGCCGCTCCTTCCTGGCCCATGTGCGCGACCTGGTGCAGGACGTGGCCCAGGGCGACTTCGACCGCATGGACGTCTACACGGCCAAGCTGGACGACCTGGAAAGCTTCATCGCCGAGCAGAGCCGCCTGACGCTGAAGGCCTCGGGCGATGCCGCCGCGGTGGTCGAGCGCCGCGAGACCGACCTGCGCCTGCAGCAGCGCTACGCGCTGCAGCTGCAGCAGCAACTGGCCAAGGTGCCGATGCAGGAGTTCCTGCGCAGCTTCCTGGCCGGCGTGTGGAGCCAGGCCATCGTGCTGGCCTCGCGCGAAGGCGCGCCCGAGCGCGCGCTGCGGCTGCGCACGCTGGGCCGCAGCCTGGTCATGAGCGTGCAGCCCAAGGCCGGCACCGCGGCGCGCGCGGACTTCCTGCGCGAGCTGCCCCACCTGATGCGCACCCTCAACGAGGGGCTGGACCTGATCCGCTGGCCGGACGGCCCGCGCAAGGACTTCTTCGGCGCGCTGCTGCCGGCGCATGCCGAGTCGCTGAAGGGCCAGGCGCCCAGTGCGCTGGACACCAACCTGCTGATCAAGCAGCTGGACCAGATCTTCGGCGTCGCGCCGCCCTCGGAGGCGGACCTGGCCAAGCCCATGGCCGGCGACACCCTGCCCGGCGACCTGGACGCCAGCCAGCGCCTGACGCCGGCCGAGGCGAAGAGCCTGGGCCTGGTGGAGGAGTCTGGCGTCGACTGGCATGGCGAGCTGGACCTGGACCTGTCCGGCAACGACGCCGAGGCGCAGCCGCTGCAGGCAGTGGACATCTCCATCGACGGCCTGCCGCCCGCCGAAAGCGCGCCCGAGCCCAGCAGCGGCGCGCTGCTGCTGGACAACATGCAGCTGGGCTTCGCTTACCAGATGCACACCGGCACCGAGTGGCAGAAGATGCGCCTGGCCCATATCAGCGCCGGGCGCAGCTTCTTCATCTTCACGCATGGCAACCGCCATCAGGAGACGGTCACGATGACGGCCCGCATGCTCAGGAAGCTGTGCGAGGCCGGCCGCATGCGGGCCTTCGAGACCGCCCACCTGCTGGAGCGCGCCACCGCCCGCACGCGCGCGCAGCTGGCGGCGCTCGGCGGCCGCTAGCCTGCGGCCCGCCCGGCCCGCGCCAGCCGCCGCGCCATCGCCAGCGCCGCGCCCAGGCTCGCCGGGTCGGCAATGCCCCGCCCGGCGATGTCGAAGGCCGTGCCATGGTCCGGGCTGGTACGCACGAAGGGCAGTCCCAGGGTGACGTTGACGCCCTGCTCCACCCCCAGGTACTTGACTGGGATGAGGCCATGGTCGTGCGTCATCGCGACGACCACGTCGAACTCGCCGCGGCGGGCGCGCATGAAGACGGTGTCGGGCGCGTAGGGGCCGGTCGTGTCCCAACCCTCGGCCCGCGCATCGGCGATGGCCGGGGCGATGTGGCGGATCTCCTCGTCGCCGAACAACCCGCCCTCGCCGGCATGCGGGTTCAGGCCCGCGACCGCGATGCGCGGCGCCGAGATGCCCATGCGCACGAGCGCCGCACCGGTGATGCGCAGCGTCTCCAGCACCGCCGCGCGGGTCACCCGGTCGATGGCTTCGCGCAGCGAGCAATGGATGGTGACCAGCACCGTGCGCAGCTCCTCGTTGGCCAGCATCATGCGCACCGGCACGCCGCCGGCCAGCGCCTGCAGCATCTCGGTGTGGCCTGGATAGGGCGAGCCGGCGGCATGCAGCGCCTCCTTGTGGATGGGCGCCGTGACCAGCGCGCGTGCGCGGCCGGCCTGGATCAGGGCCACCGCCGCCGCGATGCAGGCCGCCGCCGCCGCACCGGCACGGGCATCGACCCGGCCCAGCGGCGCGGCCGCAAGGCCCTCCGGCAAGCCCTCGGGCTGCCAGACCGGCAGGCAGCGCGGCGGCACGCGCTCCAGCCCGGCGATATCGCCCAGCTGCGCCACGGCCAGCCCGCCGCCCGTCGCCGCGACGGCGCGGCGCAGCACCCCCACATCGCCGACGACCACGGCATCGCGCGGCGCATCGCGCCGCCACAGGCTGGCGATGATCTCGGGCCCGATGCCGCAGGCATCACCCATGCTGATGAGCAGCGGCAGCGCCGCCTGGTTGGCCGTGGTCATGGGCATCAGGCCGGGTTGGGCATGTCGATGAACTGCCAGCTCATGCCCAGGTCGGCAGCCACCGCGGCGCCCACCCCCTGCACGCCGTAGCGCTCGGTCGCGTGGTGGCCGGCCGCGATGAAGGCGACGCCGGTCTCGCGGGCGTAATGGGCCTGCGGCTCGGAGATCTCGCCGGTCACGAAGACATCGGCGCCGGCCGCGATCGCCGCCTCGAAATAGCCCTGCGCCCCGCCACTGCACCAGGCGATGCGCCGCAGCGGCCGGCCGTCGCCCGCCACCAGCACCGGCTCGCGCCCGGTCAGCGCGCGCAACTGGCCCGCCAGCGCCTCGGCCGTGGTGGGCGCCACGGTCGCGATCCAGCCCAGGTCCTGCTCGCCGAAGCGCGCATCCGCCGTCCAGCCCAGGCGCTGGCCCAGCTGGGCGTTGTTGCCCAGCTCGGCGTGGGCATCCAGCGGCAGGTGGTAGGCGAACAGGTTGACGTCGTGCTGGATCAGCCGCGCCAGGCGCTGCTTCATCCAGCCGGTCACGCGGCCGTCCTGGCCACGCCAGAACAGGCCGTGGTGCACCAGGATGGCATCGGCACCGGCGGCGATGGCGGCGTCGATCAGCGCCAGGCTGGCGGTGACGCCGCAGACCAGATGGCGCACCTCGGCACGGCCCTCGACCTGCAGACCGTTCGGCCCATAATCCTTGAAGCGGGCGGGCTCCAGCCACTGGTTCAGTCGGAGTTCCAGCGCGGCGCGGTCGGTCATGGCTTGATGAGGATATCGGTGTTGAAACGGCTTTGGCTGATTTTCGCGCAGGCGGTCACGGTGGTCCTGGCCGCCGTCTTCGTCATCTCGACGCTGAAGCCGCAATGGCTGCAACCTTCCGGCTGGCGCGAGGCGCCGGTTGCCGCGACCGCCAGCCAGATCGCCCTGCCCCCCGCGCCGCCCGCCTCGGTGCAGCGCGCCGGCTATGCGCTGGCCGCCCGCGCGGCCCTGCCCTCGGTCGTCAGCATCACGGCCAGCAAGCCGCCGCGCTCGGCCGGGCGCCGGCGTGACCCATCGGGCTTTCCGTTCGGCTTCCCGTTCGCGCCGCGCGAGCCGCGCGGCACACCGCAGCAGGGCCTGGGCTCGGGCGTCATCATCTCGGCCGACGGCGTGCTGCTGACCAACAACCATGTCGTCGAGGGCGCCTCCGACATCGAGGTGCAGCTCAGCGACGGCCGCCAGGCGCGCGCCACGCTGCTGGGCACCGACCCCGAGACCGACGTGGCGGTGCTAAAGATCGACCTGCCGGGCCTGCCCGCCATCCCGCTGGGGGATGCGGCCAACCTGCAGGTGGGCGACGTGGTGCTGGCCATCGGCAACCCATTCAACGTCGGGCAGACGGTCACGTCGGGCATCGTCTCGGCGCTGGGCCGCAACCAGCTGGGCATCAACACGTTCGAGAACTTCATCCAGACCGACGCCGCCATCAACCCCGGCAACTCGGGCGGTGCGCTGGTGGACGCCGACGGCCGGCTGGTGGGCATCAACACGGCCATCTTCTCGCGCAGCGGCGGCTCGCTGGGCATCGGCTTCGCGATCCCCGTGGACGTGGCACGCCAGGTCGCCACCGCCATCCTGAAGGACGGCGCGGTCGCGCGCGGCTACATCGGCGTGCAGACGCGCGAGCTGACGCCCGAGCTGGCCGAGGCGCTGAAGCTGGACGATGCGAAGGGCGTGCTGATCGGCGGCGTCGTCAACGACGCCCCGGCGGCCCGGGCCGGCATCCGCCCCGGTGACGTGCTCACGCGCATTGGCGAGCATGCCGTCGCCACGCCGGCCGAACTGCTGGCCACCGTGGCGGCGCTCAAGCCCAGGAGCCGGGTCGACGTGGCCGTGCAGCGGGGCGGCAAGGCGCTGAGCTTCGAGCTGACCGTGGACCAGCGGCCCCGCCAGCAGCGCAGCGGCGAGGACGAGTGATCAGCTTTCTTCGGGCGCCTGCGTATGGCGCACGAAGTAGGTGGCGGCGAACAGCCCCACCTCGTAGAGCAGACACATCGGGATGGCCAGCGCCAGCTGCGAGACGATGTCGGGCGGCGTGATGACGGCCGCGACGATGAAGGCCACGACGATGAAGTAGCCGCGCCACTCGCGCAGCTTCTCCACCGACACGATGCCCATGCGCGCCAGCACCACCACGATGACCGGCACCTCGAACGCCGCACCGAAGGCGATGAACATGTTCATCACGAAGCCGAGGTAGGCCTCGATGTCCGGCGCGGCTGTGATGCTCTTGGGCGCGAAGCTCTGGATGAACTTGAAGACCTGGCCGAAGACGAAGAAGTAGCAGAACGCGACGCCGGAGAAGAACAGCAGCGTGCTGGAGACGACCAGCGGCAGCACCAGCCGCTTCTCATGCGAGTACAGGCCCGGTGCGACGAAGGCCCAGGCCTGGTAGAGCACCACGGGCAGCGCCAGCATGAAGCCGGCCAGCATGGTGATCTTCAGCGGCACGAAGAACGGCGCGATCACGTTGGTGGCGATCATCGTGGTGCCGGCCGGCAGGTGGGCCACCAGTGGCGCGGCCAGCAGGTCGTAGAGCTGACCGGGCCCGGGGTAGAGCGCCAGCGCGCCGAAGCACACCGCCACGGCGATGAGGGCGCGCAACAGGCGGTCGCGCAGCTCCAGCAGGTGGGCCACGAAGGGCTGTTCGGTGCCGGCGAGTTCGTCGTGGTCGGGTTTCTGGAAGGAACTCATCGGCTATGCGCTTGGGACCGCGCCGGATGCGCCACAGCCGCCAGGGCTTTGGCGCGGGGCGCGCGAAGGGGCTTCATGGGCGGCCCGGCGGGCGGAAGCGCGCCACGCGGGCCGCGCCGGACTGGGTGTGGCGACGCACGCCTGCCTTCTGCTTGAACCACAGCGGCGTCGAGCCGCGCTTGAGCCGCCAGTTCTTCTTGGGATGGCGGTACTCGGGCGGCGGGGCGATGACCGCGGACGACTCGTAGGAGGCCGCATCGCCCGACACGTCGGACCAGGTCTGGTCGAACGCCTGCGTGGCGGAATCCACCTCCTGCCGCACGGTCTGCTCGACGTCCTGCACCGCGGTCTGGAACTGGGTCTTCATCTTCTGAAGCTCTTCCAGCTCGATGGAGCGGTTGACCTCGGCCTTCACGTCGGCCACATAGCGCTGCGCCTTGCCCAGCAAAGTACCCACCGTGCGGGCCACGCGCGGCAGCTTCTCGGGGCCGATGACGATCAACGCCACCGCGCCGATCAGCGCGATCTTGTCAAAGCCGAAGTCCAGCACTCGTCAGGCTCGGCGGCTCAAGACTTGGTCTTGGCGTCGACGTCGACGGTGTTGGGGTCGCGCACCTTGCTGGCAGTGACCTGCTGCGGCGGGGCGGCCGGGTCGTCACCGGAGGTGCCGTCCTTCATGCCGTCCTTGAAACCCTTGACGGCAGCGCCGAGGTCGCCGCCGACGTTGCGCAGCTTCTTGGTGCCGAAGATGGCGATCACGACGACCAAGACGATCAGCCAGTGCCAGATGCTGAATGAACCCATGATGTTGACTCCTTGAGACTGGCTCAAATTCTAGGTGAGGGACGACCCTGATGCCGGGCCGCCGGGCGCGCGGCGCGCCAGGGGGTGCGGAAGTGCGCAAGCCCTACTTCAGTTCACGTGATCCCGCTCGGGCGGGTGCACAGCCCGTTGCGCCTGCCGACCGACCACGCGTGGCGTTATCTGAGGGTGGCGTTCAGCCTTTCAACCAGGGCCGCGGGCCGCCCATCACATGCAGATGCAGGTGATACACCTCCTGACCGCCATCCGGGCCGGTGTTGACGACATGCCGGAAGCCGTTGGTCACGCCCAGTTCCTTCATCAGCTTCGGGCCCAGCGCCACCATGCGGCCCAGCAGCGCGGCCTCGGCGTCGGTCACATCGGCCATGGACGCAATGTGCCGCTTCGGGATGACGAGCACATGAACCGGCGCCCAGGGATGGATGTCGTGGAAGGCGAGCAACTCCTCGTCTTCGTAGGCCTTCCTGCTGGGGATCTGGCCGGCGACGATCTTGCAGAAGATGCAGTTCGGGTCGCTGTGGGGGGCGGTGCTCATGGCTGCTGCTGTCCTCGTTGGGCAAATTCGGTCAGGCCCGACAGGCCCTCGCGCCGGGCCAGCTCGGCCAGCACGTCCTCGGGCTTCAGGCCGAAATGGGCCAGCGCAACCAGGCTGTGGAACCACAGGTCGGCGACCTCATAGACGAGCTTCTGCGGGTCGCCGTCGGTCTGCAAATCCTTCGCGGCCATCACCGTCTCGGTGGCTTCCTCGCCGACTTTCTTCAGGATGGCGTCCAGGCCCTTGTCGAAGAGCTTGGCGACGTAGCTGGTCGCCGGGTCGGCGCCCTTGCGCGAGGCGATGACCGCGCCGACGCGGTGGAGGATGTCGTCACTCATAGATCTTCTTCGGGTCCTTCAGCACCGGCTCGGCGGCGGTCCAGGCGCCGTTCTCCAGCTTCTGGAAGAAGCAGCTGTGGCGGCCGGTGTGGCAGGCGATGCCGGGGTCATGGCCCAGCTGGGTGATGCTCAGCAGCACCACGTCGTTGTCGCAGTCCATGCGGATGGCGTGCACCTGCTGGAAGTGGCCGCTTTCCTCGCCCTTGTGCCACAGCCTGGCGCGCGAGCGGCTCCAGTAGACCGCCTGCCCGCGCTCGGCCGTCAGGGCCAGCGCCTCGCGGTTCATCCACGCGAGCATCAGCACGTCGCCCGTGCCCTGCTCCTGGGCGATGACGGGCACCAGGCCCTTCTCGTCCCACTTCACTTCGTCAAGCCAGCTCATGGGTTCAGTCTAGGTGAGTGGGGCCCAGATGGCCGCGCTCCTCGGCAAACCACTGCAGCACCGGGATGGTGCCGGGCAGCACCGGGCGGACCTGCACCGGCAGCGTGGCCCAGGCCATCTGCTGCGCCTCCAGCATCTGCAACTCGCCCCGCCAGCTGAACACCTTGCAGAAGTTCAGCCGCACGCGGGCATGGGGGTAGTCCATCACCAGCGTCTTCCACGGCTGGGCCGGGCCGATGTCGATGCCCAGCTCCTCGTGCAGCTCGCGGGCCAGCGCCTGCTCGACGCTCTCGCCGGCCTCGACCTTGCCGCCCGGGAACTCCCAGTAGCCGGCGTAGACCTTGCCCGCCGGCCGCGAGGTCAGCAGGAACTGGCCGTCAGGGGCCACCAGCACGCCGACGGCGACTTCGGTGATGGGGCGCTCCGCCTGGCTCATGCGCCGCGCCCCGCCAGGTCGCGCGCGAACTGCCAGGCCACCCGGCCCGAGCGCGAGCCGCGCTCCAGCGCCCACACCAGCGCCGGCTGGCGCGCCGCGGCGATGGCCGCCTCGTCCAGTCCGAAGTGGCGCAGCCACTGCGCCACGATGGCCAGGTATTCGTTCTGGCTGAAGGGGTAGAAGCTGATCCACAGCCCGAAGCGCTCGGACAGCGAGATCTTTTCCTCCACCGCCTCGCCGGGATGGATCTCGCCATGCTCGCCGTGGCTGCCGCCGAGGTTGTCCGCCATCTTCTCGGGCAGCAGGTGGCGGCGGTTGCTGGTGGCGTAGATCAGCAGGTTGTCGCTGGCCGCGGCCACCGACCCGTCCAGCACGCTCTTCAGCGCCTTGTAACCGGCCTCGCCTTCGTCGAAGCTGAGGTCGTCGCAGAAAACGACGAAGCGCTCAGGGCGGCCCGCCACCTGCTCGACGAGGTCCGGCAGGTCCACCAGGTCCGCCTTCTCCACCTCGATCAGGCGCAGGCCCTGCGGCGCGAACTCGTTGAGCACGGCCTTGATCAGCGAGCTCTTGCCCGTGCCTTTGGCTCCCGTCAGCAGCACGTTGTTGGCCGGTCGGCCGGCGACGAACTGCGCGGTGTTGCGCAGCAGGCGTTCCTTCTGCGGCTCGACCTCCTGCAGGTCGGCCAGCCGGATGCGGCTGACCGCGCGCACCGGCTCCAGGCACAGCGCGCCATGGCGGCGGCGGGCGCGGAAGGCATGCGAGGCGGTCCAGTCGGGAGCGGCCGCGGGGTGAGGCAGCACGGCCTCCAGCCGGGCCAGCAGGCCCTCGGCACGGGCGATCAGGGCTTCGAGGGAGGCAGTCGTCATGGCGGCGGGCAGTGTAGCCAGCCCGGGCTTCACGGGCCGGTCACGCGGGCTGATCCCAACGGCAGGGCCGCAGCACGCGGCCCGTCAACGGCCGGACACCCCCGGGGCGGACCATCACGCCATGCCATCTCCCACCCCCCGGAGGATTCCCATGCGTTCGACCCTGTTGGCCGCCACCCTTGCGCTGGCCGCGCTCTTGCCCACGGCCCAGGCCGACACGCTGTCGACGGATGGCAGCTGGGTCGGCTTCACCGTCGACGCCAACCTGCCGCCCTACGGCTTCGGCTGGGTCGACGACAACGGCGCGCCGCTGAGCTTCAGCGTGACCATCGCCGCCGGGCAGGTCGGCACGCTGACCGTCGTCGACGCCGGCTTCTCGGGCGACCGCTTCCACGTCTACGACGGCGCCGCCCTGCTGGGCAGCACCGGCCAGGCCGTCAACGGCGACGCCACGGGGAGCATCACCTTCGACTACGACGCCGCGCTCGCCAGCAGCGACTTCAGCCGCGGCCAGTTCGTGCTTGGCGCCGGCAGCCACGTCATCAGCGGCCTGATGTTCGAGTCCACCACCGATGCCTTCGGCCCGCTCAACGCCACGCTGGGCGGCCTCCGGCTGACGGTGAGCCCGGTGCCGGAGCCGGCCACCGCCGCCACGCTGCTCATCGGCCTGGGCCTGCTGCTGGGCGCGCTGCGCCGCCGCCGCTGAACACCTCCGAAGGACATCCCATGCGCCACAGCTTCAAGCTCCTGCCCCTGGCCGCCGCACTGTTCGCGGCCGCCGTCCACGCCGCCACGCCGGTCAACGTCAAGATCGTCGCCTTCAACGACTACCACGGCAACCTCGAGACGCCCGGCAGCTTCGGCCAGAACACCAGCATGCCCAGCGCCCAGCGCCCGGCCGTGGGCGGCGCCGAGTACATCGGCGCCTACGTCGCGCGCATGCGCGCCGCCAACCCCCATACCGTCGTCGTCGGCGGCGGCGACCTGATCGGCGCCACGCCGCTGGTCTCGGCCCTGTTCTTCGACGAACCGGCCGTCGAGACGCTGAACCAGATCGGCCTGGACTTCTCCGCCGTCGGCAACCACGAGTTCGACAAGGGCAAGGACGAACTGCGCCGGCTGCAGAACGGCGGCTGCAAGCTGGCCGCCAGCGGCGCCCCCGAGGCCAACAGCTGCCGCGGCTACGGCTCCTCCGCCCCCGGCACCTTCGACGGCGCGAAGTTCAAGTGGCTGTCGGCCAACGTCATCGAGACGGCCACCGGCCGCACGCTGCTGCCGGCCTATGGCCTCAGGAGCTTTGGCGGCGTCAAGGTGGCCTTCGTCGGCATGACGCTCAAGGGCACGCCGGGCATCGTCACGCCCACCGGCGTGGCGGGGCTGACCTTCAAGGACGAGGCCGACACCGTCAACGCCCTCGTGCCGCGCCTGCGTGCGCAGGGCGTGGAGTCCATCGTGGTGCTGATGCACCAGGGCGGCTTCCAGAACGCGGCCAGCGTCGGCGGCTTCAACAACAGCGACATCAACGGCTGCCTGAACGACCTGCGCGCCAGCGGCAGCAACGCCCCCAGCGAGATCGCCAACATCGTCTCGCGCCTGGACAACGCCGTGGACCTGGTGATCAGCGCGCACACGCATGCGGCCTACAACTGCTCGCGCAACACCACCGACAACGGCGGTGCCGTGCGTACCGCCGGGCTGCCCAACAAGGCCGGCCGCCTGGTGCCGGTGACGAGCGCCAGCGCCTTCGGCCGCGTGCTGACCGAAGTGGACCTGCAGATCGATCCGGTCACGCGCGACGTCGTCGACGTGAGCCCGCGCAACCTGCTGGTGGCCCGCAACAACCCGGCCAACCCGAGCGACCCGGCCATCGTCGCCATCAATGACCAGATCGCCGCCAACCCGCTCGTGAAGAACACCGTGGCCGCCTACAAGGCCGCCGTGTCCCCGCTGGCCGGCCAGGTCATCGCCACCATCACCGCGGACATGAGCAACGCGGCCAACGCAGCGGGCGAGATGCAGGCCGGCGACCTGATCGCCGATGCGCAGCTGCAGGCCACCCAGCCGCCCCTGCTGGGCGGCGCCGTGATGGCATTCATGAACGCCGGCGGCGTGCGCAGCCCGGGCTTCGTCAAGCCCGCCGCGGCGAACTACCCGTACGACCTGACCTACGGCGATGCCTTCACCGTGCAGCCGTTCGGCAACAGCCTGGTCACCATGACGCTGACGGCCCAGCAGATCAAGGACGTGCTGGAGCAGCAGTTCGCCGGCTGCAAGGGCCAGACGGCCAACCGCATCATGCAGGTCTCCAACGGCCTGAAGTACACCTGGAAGTCCGGCGCGGCAGCCTGCAGCAAGATCATCGACGTGGCCTTCACGCCCACCGACGTGACCGTCTACCCGCCGCTGGTCACCGGCCCCGTCGACAACCTCGTCATCGGCGGCGTGGTGCAGAACCCGGGCAGGACCTACCGCGTCACGGTCAACAACTTCATGGCCACCGGCGGCGACGGCTTCATGGTGCTGACGGGCGGCGCGAACCCGCTCGGCGGCGCCCAGGACATCGACGCGCTCATCGCCTACCTGGCCGGGTACATGGCACCGGCCGCCGCCTACAACCCGGCCAGCGCCGTGCTGGGCAAGCCGCGCATCACCGTCACGCCGTGAGCCTGACGCGCCGCGGGCTGCTGCTCCTGCCGGCCCTGGCCGGCGCTGCCCAGGCGCAGGTTCGGATCGAGCAGCTGCGCGCGCTGAACGGGATCAGCCCCGCGGCGGGCAGCGAGGCGGAGCGCCTGCGCCGGCTCGACGAGGCGCGCCTGGCGCTGTCGCGCGGCGAAGCCGAAGCAGCGGCCGCGCCGCTGGACGCCGCCGCGGCGATGAGCCACGCCGCCGACACCGAGCTGCTGCAGCTGCAGTCCCTGCTGCAGCGTGGGCAGGTGCGCCAGGCGCTCGCCTTCGCGGCCCACACGGCCGCCGCGCACCGCGACACGCCCGAGGCGCGCGCGCTGCATTTCTGGCTGCTGGCCCTGTCCGGCCAGCCCGCCCACGCGGCGGCGCTGCTCGCCGCCATGCCGCTCCCCGACTCCGCCGTCACGGCTGCGCTGCCGGCGCTCGGCCAGGCCGGCGCGCTGCCGCCCGGCCTGCCGGGCCCCTGGGCGCACGGCGTCGACGTGCCGGCCACCGGCCGCCCCGTCGCGACCGGCCTGCTGCTGGCGGACGGCCAGCTCGCCCTCGTCCCGGCCGCAGCGCTGCATGACGACGGCCCGCTGTGGCTGCGCAACGGCCTGGGCCGGGCCAGCCGGGCGGCACCGGCGCCCACCGACGCCGCCCTTGCTGAGACCGGCCTGGCGCTGCTGCACGTGCAGCCCGCACTGAGCCCGCCGATGCCGCTGCAGCGCGCGCCGCGGCCGGCGTTCGCCGGCAGCCCGGCGCTGCGGGTGGCGGCGCTGCGCCTGGACAGCGCCGCGCCCGCCTGGCCGCTGCTGCAGGCCGGCTTCCTCGGCCGCATGGACCGCGACGGGCGCCAGGCCCTGGGCTGGCCGGGCGGCGCCACGGTGGGCGGCGGCCCGGTCTTCGATGCCGTGGGGCGCCTCGTCGGCCTGGCCCTGCCCGGCGCCGACGGTCAGGAGCGCCTGCTGGCCGCCGCGCAGCTCGCGCCGCTGCAGGCGCTGCCCGCCACGACGGAGGCGCGCGGACGCACGCCGGACGAGGTCTACGAGGCGGCGTTGCCGTGGGTGGCCCAGTTGCTCACGCAAGCACCCTGAGCGAGGCGTCCAGCTGCTCGGTGGGCAGCCGCTTGAAACCGGTGCGCGCATAGCGCTGCAGGCGGCCGATGATGAAGCTGACCCAGACCGACGCCTGGGCATTGGCCTGCACCGTGGGCGTCAGCGAGCCCTGGGCCTCGGCGGCCGCGCGCAGCACCTGGCGCAGCGACGACTCGATGCGGTCGAAGGACTGGTTGATGCGGGCCGTCAGCCGCTCGTTTTCGTAGACCAGCGCGTCGCCCACCATCACGCGCGTCATGCCCGGGTTCTTCTCGCCGAACTGCAGGATCACGCTGGCGATGCGGGCCGCGGCGCCGGGGGGCGGCAGCGGGTGCGGGGCATCGACCACCTGGTGCACCAGCCCGAACACGCTGTGCTCGATAAAGTCGATGAGCGCCTCGAACATCTGCGCCTTGCTGGCGAAATGCCGGTACAGCGCCGCCTCGCTGACGCCCAGCTTCGCCGCTAGCGCCGCGGTGGTGATGCGGTCGGCCCCGGGCTGCTCCAGCATGCCAGCGAGCACCTGCAGGATCTGCGTGCGGCGCTCGCCGGGCTTGGGGCGCTTGCGGGGCGCGGGGGTGTCGGCAGCGGCGGCGGGTTCGGCATCCATGCCGCGGATGCTAGTCGCGCAGCCAGCCCAGGCGGCGGGCTTCGTAGATCGCCTCGACCTTGGAGCGCACGTGCAGCTTGCGGTAGACGCGCTTCACATAGGTCATGACCGTGTGCGGCGAGACCTGCATGAACTGCGCGATCTCGTCGAAGGTGAACCCCTTGGCCGCCAGGTGCAGCACGCGCGACTCCTGCTCGGACAGCGCGACGATCTCCTCGTCGGCCAGCGTCGCGGCCATCGCCTCGGGCGACGGGCCGCTCTGGCCCTGGGCGCCGGGCGCCAGGCGCACCAGCAGGCGGCGGGCGATGACGGGGCTGATCGGGCTGCCACCGGCGCGCAGCGAACGCAGCTGGCCGGGCAGGTCCAGCGCCAGGCTGTCCTTGAGCAGGTAGCCGGTGGCACCGGCCTCGATGCTGGCCACCACATGCTGCTCGTCGCCGAACACCGAGATCACCATCACCTCGCATTGCGGACGGGTCTGGGCGGCGTGGCGGATCAGCTCGATGCCGCTGCCGCCGGGCAGGTCCAGGTCCACCAGCAGGACGTCGGGCTGCAGCTGGTCGAACATGCGCCGGCCCTGCGGCAGGTCCGGCGCGATGCCCAGCAGTTCGATGTCGGGCACGCTGGACAGCGCATGGGTGAAGCCCTCGCGGAAGCGGGCTTGGTCTTCGACGATCAGGACCGAAAACGGCGTCATGGGCTCTCTGGGTTATTCAGGCACGGAGCACGCATTGTCCGCCAGCCGGCGTGGCGGTGATTACGCCCTAGCGTCAGAATCGGGCGGACCGTGCCAACGCCGCCAATGAGCTGACACGCCGGCTGACGTAGACCGGCTTGCGGTGCAGGCGCCGAGCGCCCGCGCGCCGCAGCCAGCGCTGCATCCAGACCGTCTGCATGCCCAGGCCGCGGGCGGTCTTCTGGTGCACCAGCGTGTCCTCCACCAGCACGCAGCGCGACGGCCGCAGCTTCAGCCGCGCCAGCACCATGCGGAACATGCGCGCATCCGGCTTGGGGCGCGAATCGCCGAAGCAGCGCATGTCCTCGATGCAGATCAGCCCCTCGAACACGCCCAGCAGGCCGATGGCCGCCAGCACGCGCTCGGCATAGGCCAGCGGCGCGTTGGTCATCAGGAACTTGCGGCCTCGCAGCCGGCGCAGCGCCGCCAGGTCGTGGGCGTGGCCGTGCAGATGCTCGTCCAGCCCCGGCAGCAGGTGCGTTTCGTGCAGGAAATGCGCCGCCTTCACGCCGTGGTGGCGCTGCAGCCCCGTCAGCGTCGCGCCATAGCGTATCCAGTAGCCGTGGCGCAGCGCGACGGCTTCGTCGGTCGGCAGGCCCAGGTGGGTCTCGATGTAGGCCGTCATCGACGCGTTCAGCTCGCGGAACGCGCGGTGCGACGCGTTGTGCAGCGTGTCGTCGAGGTCGAACAGCCAGACCCGGTCGCGGGGGTTCACCGAGCGATCACCGAGACGAAATCATCGTGCCGTAGGCCTGGTCCGTCAGCACCTCCAGCAGCATCGCGTGCGGCACGCGGCCGTCGATGATGTGGACGGCGTTGACGCCGCTCTTGGCCGCGTCGATGGCGCCGGCGATCTTGGGGATCATGCCGCCGCTGATGGTGCCGTCGGCCACCAGCTCGTCGATGCGCCGCGGCGTCAGCTCGGTCAGCAGCTCACCCTGCTTGTCCAGCACGCCGCGGATGTTGGTCAGCATCAGCAGCTTCTCGGCCTGCAGCACCGTGGCCAGCTTGGCGGCCACGACGTCGGCGTTGATGTTGTAGCTCTCGTTGTTCTCGCCGAAGCCGATCGGGCTGACGACCGGGATGAACTGGTCGTCCTGCAGCGCCTTCACGACACTGGGGTCGATGGAGACGATGTCGCCGACCTGGCCGATGTCGTGCTCCTTGGCGGGGTCGTCCTTGTCGACCATCTTGAGCTGCTTGGCGCGGATCATGCCGCCGTCGCGGCCGGTCAGGCCCACGGCCTTGCCGCCGGCGGCGTTGATCAGGCCCACGATGTCCTGCTGCACCTCGCCGGCCAGCACCCATTCGACGACGCCCATGGTCTCGGCGTCGGTGACGCGCATGCCCTGGATGAAGTGGCCCTTCTTGCCCAGCTTGTTCAGCGCATCCTCGATCTGCGGCCCGCCGCCATGCACGACGACCGGGTTCAGGCCCACCAGCTTGAGCAGCACCACGTCCTCGGCGAAGTCCTGCTGCAGCACCGGATCGGTCATCGCATTGCCGCCGTACTTGATGACGATGGTCTTGCCGTGGAACTTGCGGATGTAGGGCA
>CAXDTK010000051.1:0-23185 GCA_963992225.1 uncultured Comamonadaceae bacterium
ACGAGGCCCAGCGCCAGCAGGCACCAGCTCACCGCCATCGCGACTCTTGCAGCAGCCCGGTTCATGCTGCTGTCATCGCCAAAGGGGTTGCGGCAGGTGCAACAGCTGTCGAAACGTCCGCATCGTGTTGCCGCCATGCTTGCCACATGAGTAATGTCCACAGCCCACGGTGGTGATTGCGACGGCCACTCAGATGGTCGCGCCACATCTGCTGCACGCGGCCTGCGTCCAAGAAGGGAGTCCGCGACAAAGCTTCCGGAGTCAGCAGCGATTCTGACCAATCGCGGAGCGGTCCGCGCAACCAGTCGTCGATCGGCAATGTGAACCCCTGCTTTGGTCGCTCAAACATTGATCGCGGCACGAAGCGCGAGAGAAGCTCTCTGAGTACCGCCTTTGTTTCGCCGCCACGAATCTTCAAATCCATGGGCAGTGAAAGAGCGAACTCAACGACGCGATGGTCAAGGAAGGGAACACGAGTCTCCAGACTGTAGGCCATCGATGCCCGGTCTACTTTGACGAGGATGTCATCAGGCAAATAGCCTTGCATGTCCCACCACATCATGCGTTGGGCTAGTGAGGTTTCCGGACAAGGCGGCATCCGGGCTTTCAGCGCCTCTGCTGAGATGGCCGGGGCTACGTTCGCCGGGCCCTGCATGAGAGCGGAAAGGTAGGCGAACGAGCCGTCGTCCGCTGCCAAGAAATGGGCCAGTTTGAAGACCTTTTCACCCATGTTGAGCGGCATACCTCGCCAAGCGTGGCGGCGGATAAAGTCTGATATTGCATCCCACCGAGCGGCAGGCAGCCTTGTCATCGTGGATGCTGCGGCCCTCCGCACGAAACCCGGCATGTTCAACACGCCGGACAACTGCGCAGCCACGCGATGGCGGTTGTAACCACCGAATAGCTCGTCCCCAGCATCGCCCGACAACGCGACCGTAACGTGGCTGCGGGTAAGCCGGCTCAACAGCAGAGTCGGGATCTGCGAGGAGTCGGCGAAAGGCTCGTCATAGATGCCAGGCAGCGAAGGGATGATGTCCAGCGCGTCTTGGGGGGTCGCGATCAGTTCGGTATGTCTGGTGCCTAAATGTTTTGCGATTTCGCGGGCGTGCTTCGACTCGTCGACGGCGGCATCCGCTACCCCGATCGAGTACGTATGCACCGGCTGCGTCGAACAACGCTGCATGAGCGCGACGATGAGAGAGGAGTCGATGCCTCCCGAAAGGAAGGCGCCCAACGGAACGTCAGACAGCATCTGCTGGCTGACCGCGTTTGTCAGAATGCGCTGCAGTTCCTCGGTCAGCCAAGCCTTGTCCTGTGGCGATGAGTCTCGTCGCGCTGTCGGCCGAGGCAGGGTCCAATAGGTATGGGCTTGCGGCTCTGCTGTGGATGCGGTGAACTCCAGCCACTGCCCAGGCATCAATTTGGCGATGCCAGCATATATGCTGCGCGGCGCCGGCACATAGCCGAAGTGAAGGTAGTCAAGGGCCGCTTGCTCGTCGACAGCCATGTCGATGCCGGGGCAGACTTTCAGCGCCTTGAGTTCGGACGCAAAGTGCATTCCTCGGGCGCTCTTTGCGTAATAGAGCGGCTTCTCACCCATGCGGTCGCGCACGAGGGTGAGAGACCGGCGATGGCGATCCCAAAGCGCGATGGCGAACATGCCGATGCAACGTTGGAGCGCCGCTTGCAAGCCCCACGCTTCGATGGCGGCGAGCAAGGTCTCAGTGTCCGAATGGCCTCGCCAGGGATGATCGGGCGGAAGTTGAGCTCGGATCTCCTGATGGTTGTAGATCTCGCCGTTGTAGGCGAGAACATAACGCCCCGAGACCGACGCCATTGGTTGGCGGCCCTGCTCCGAGAGATCGACTATCGCCAGGCGGCGATGGCCGAGCGCGATGCCGCAGTTGGTGTCGACCCAGACATCATGCGAATCCGGTCCACGGTGAGCCAGCTTGGCGCTCATGGCAGCTGCCAGATCCGCTGACGCCGTGAAGTCGACAAGCCAACTGCCTGCAATGCCGCACATGGTAAAACTCCTGAATTGTTGGGCGTGGCTCGTCAGCGCAGTTTGCGATAGGCAAACCGCTTCAACCATACCGGCGCAATGCGCACCAGCAGCAGCGTGAAAAGCCCCAGCAGATGCAGCGGACGCAGCAGGTGCGCTTGCTTGGCATAGCGGTAGCGAAGGTGGGCCTCCCGCCAAGCCCGCTGCCATCCGGTTCGACGGAAAAAGAAGTTCTCCGCCATCCTGAACCAAAGTAGATATTCTGGAACATTGCCGATACGCACTCCGGCCACGACCAGCCGTGCCCACAACTCGTAGTCCTGCATTTGTAGGTAGCTCGGGTTGTAGCGGTGACCTGCGTCAAGCACGTGGCGCCGGAACATCACGGTCGGATGGGCCAGCGGGCTGCGGTAGATCATGAAGTCGCGAACCGCTTCCGGGTCGACTGGGAGTTGTTTGTGGAATGTCGGGATGTCAGGTTCTGTGAACTCGATGCACCACGTGCCCAGGACGTCGATGTCGGCGCGCGTCAGCATGGTCTCGACCTGTCGCTGAAGCCGCTTCGGCATGCACACATCGTCCGCATCCATGCGTGCAAGCAGTGTGATGCTGGCTGTTCCCAGCGCGTCATCGATGAGGCGATTCAGTGCCGCGGGAAGACCGACCGACACAGCGCTTCGAAGCACCCGGCCGCCGGGCATGGCTTGGAAATGTCGCTCAATGGCGGCCTCGTGCCCTGGCAAGACGGGGCCGTCGACAAACAACCAAGTCTCGATCTCGCGATAGGTTTGATCACGCAGCGATTGCAGCGCGAGCTCGAAGTGGGTGACATCCGCCGCTCTATGGACGGATATCAGGATGGCGACCCGGTCGTGCGCCGACGTTGGATCAGCGACCAAGACGAGACTCCGCTGCGCCGATTCCGGAAGTTTGCGCAAATGCGTCGATGATTCCACGCAGCATCCAGCGAAGCCGCTCGGCCCCTCGATCCAGCAGAAACGGATAGACCAACAGCTTGAAGGGCAGCACGCCCGCCAGACGTAGCTTTGGATAGAGCGGTACGTAGGATCGGGTTAGCAGTCGCAGCGTGTCTCTGAATTGAAAATAGTGTCGATAGGGCGCGGGCACATGGAAGCGCAGCCCCATCCAACGTCTTTCGGCGACGCCGAGACGGTGCTTCATCTGGACCGAATCGATACGAGCGAAGCGCCATCCCTTGGCACCCAGGCGCCAACACCATTCAAAGTCAACCAAGTCCAGGAACAGTTCAGTGGAGAAAGTGTCTTCAGCTTCCAGCGCCGAAATGTCAAGCGTCATTCCGGAAGTCGCGAGGCATGTCGCACCGACTATGTCTTCCTGCACTACTCCGTCGCCGCCTACCAGCGGGCGGGCTCGCAACCCCTTTTGCTCATGCCCAGTCGCATCGTCAACGTGGGTGGGGCCGATACAGATGCGTGGTCCATGCACTGCCTGCGCACGCAGCAACGATGCCTGAAGATTGCGTACGAGGTCAACGCTTGGCGTGCTGTCCTGATCGAACAAGACGACATAGCCCGCACCCAACTGTTTAGCGCCGGCAATTCCGTTGTTTAACGCTCGACCAATGCCGACATTGCCTCCCGATGCGAGCAAAGTGAAGCCTTGAGGAAGCGCACCTTCATCAAAGTGACCCTGGGGCGTGTTGTCCGACACGATGACGGCACTGCAGACTTTGAGCAACGGCTGGAATCGCGAGACAAACGCTGCGTCGGGTTTATAGGTTGTAACAATGGCTGCAATCATGCAGTGTTCGCAATTGGAGAGAAGGGATGGAACCGACGACGAGCGCTCGGGAAAAACACAACGGATAGCGTGAAGTAAAAGGCGATTGCATAGAGCAGCACCGATCCGTTAGCGAACAACTGCTCCTCGAAAACTTGCAGCAGCAATGAATTGAGAACAAACGGGTAGAGGAAGCTCATGAAAGCAGCTCGCGCGTTTGCACCAGTGAACACGGCGTCGATCAGCATGCCTGATACAAACAACGCGGGAATGTAGGCGAGCCCGAAGTCAGTCCAATAGGCGCGTAGCAATGTGTAGACATTGGTTGCCACGGGAACGAACACAAAGTCCAACTCCTGTGCATCGCAGTGAGCGAAGGCGCCAAACTTCTTCGCGAGGTCGATGGGGTAGGCAAAGATGTTGCTGCAGACGGTGCTGACGATCTCACCACGTAGTACCACCTCTTGAAGCGCCGCTGGCGCAGAAAAGAAGTACACCCGCCCGAGGTTGGCTAATGCATCGAGCGCGTCGCCCGATACACCGTCGCCAAGGCCTTCCTTGCCCAGCGCGAAAGCGATCAGCACGAACATGGAAACGGACAGGCCGAAGAATGAAACCACGATCCGAGTCTTCGAGTAGAGGCCGAAACGCAGTGCGTAATAGCCATAGCAGATGATGACAAGCAGCGGCGCGGTGCGCCCGGTGGTCAGCACGCCAGCGACGAACACACTTAGAGCAAGGAGATTGAACCGGTGGATCGGAACGCTCAGCCCTCGACGACGTATCGTTGCGCACAGGCGTGCAGAAAAGTGCAGCGCCGCGATTCCGAATAGCGTGAGGTGGGTGGTATAGATGAAAAGCTTATCGCGCGTGCCACGTACCTCTTCGAGATAGGCGCCTCGCGCTTGGAGCAGACCGAGCGTGTCCAGAGAGGGGACGACTTCTAGATAGGCATTCAAGAAAAATAACACGCCGAGGACGACTAGCACGAATAGCGCCGTGCCAACTGCCCGGGCCCGTCGAAGCAAGCGTGCGTCCAAAATGTCTTCTGGAAGCGGCTGAACATGGCCGCGGCGTCCTGCAATCTTGCGATGCGCCCACATGCCGGCTATGTGGGCGCCGATGCCTGCAAACAGGAACGCGAGAAATAGCGGAGAAAGCGGCTGAAGATCCGCAAGCAGCGCTCCGCTGAGCACAAAAGCCCACATCGTCAACGTGATCCAGATCGGATCAACGAATCTTGATTGCCATGCGTCGACGGATCTCATGTGCCAACCAAACGAGGGGGAAGATCAGACCGGCCCGAGTGCGCCGGGCGGCATGAGCAAAAGCGCGAGCACGCCAGGGTTGCCGACGCTTCAGCGACAGCAGCATCTGGGTGGCGAAGAGGGCAAACATGCTCTGCACGGCATCCGAGCCAGTGGCCACCTTCTCCAGCACGCGCTTTTGCCCAATGTATTGGCGAAACCGACGCTTCGACACATTGGTCGGATGGCGTCGATAGGCGGCCACCGCACCCTCGACGTATCGGCTGCCCTCAGGGAAGCGGGCAAACAGCCGTATATTGAGCGGCCAGTCGTCGATCGCCAGGGATTCATCCCATGCTCCCACGGCTTCTAACGCCGCGCGCCGAAATAGTGCGCATTGCGTGAAGAGGGCGGGTATGGGATACACCAGCGAACGCCGCCGCTGTCCCGCTGCGGGTTCGATCAATTCGATGGTGCGGCGATCATGGACTGGAACGTCCGACAAGATGCCGTCCTCGTTGCACACCCACCCGTTGCTGAAGCAGAACATGGCCGCAGGATCGCCGTTCAAGCAGGCCACTTGAGCTTCGTAGCGTCGCGGGAGCAGGAAATCATCGGCAGCAATAACAGACACCAAGCTGGCGCGCGTTGCACGCAACCCTTGGTTGACCGCAAAGCTGACGCTGGTGCGTGGCGGATTGGATTGGACTTGTACATTCACTGTGCTGGGCAGCGACGCTGCAAATCCGCGCATCATCGAGAGCGAGTCGTCGGAAGAGCCATTGTCGATCAGTACAAGTTCGGACAGCGAGCCGAGGTTGGCGCAGATCGAAGAAAAAAGCTGTGGGAGATAGCGTTCATGGTTGAACGCCAATGCGATCAAAACGGTGTCCGCACCGGACGATTTCATGTCAGCAGAGATAGGCATGCTCAGGCACGGGAGGAAAGCTGGCGCAGCGTTTCGGAGGGGGGGCTGTCGAGATGGGTCACGAGCCGGCGGAAAAGCACGTAGACGGTCATCCAGTACAACAGGTAGGTGCCTGCATATGCCAGCGCCGCCCCCGTAAGCCCCAGCCAACGGGTTAGGACGATTGTGGCGCCCACGAGAAGCGCGGTGAACAGTATCTCCGTAACGATAAAAGAGCGCGTTTGGGCGTGGCTCACCATCGTGTAGGCCATAACCCAGCTGCAGATCTTTAGCATGTCGCCAACCAGCTGAATGGGAAACACGTCGCCAATGGGGGCGAATTCCGGTGACAGCAGTGTGCGGATCAGCACCTCGCGGAACAGGTACAGGGCAATTGCCGACAGCAGAACGATCGGGACGACGAAACGATATGCCCCGAGCACCTCTCGGCGCAGTTCGTCACCTTTACGTATCTCTGCAAGCCGAGGCAGGAAGTAGACGGACAGGACGGAGGTCAGGAGCAGCAAGTGCGTTTCGCTAATCTTCCACAGCGCTTGCCAGAGCCCTGCACCGCTCCATCCCATTTGGCTGGCCAGCGAATCGCGGATGATCATAAATCCCACGGGAACCACAAGCGCAGTGGTTCCGGCCATCAGCGCATAGCCACCCAGCTTGCGCAGGATGTCTTTGTCTAGACTGGCTTGCCAGCCGGGCCAGTGAAACCGCTCAACGCGCCTAAAGAAGTACAAGCTCACCAGCAGCGCCGCCGCCGGGCCAGCCGCCAGTGCGATCAATGCGCCGTGGACGTGCCAATGCACGACGAGCGCGGTGGACAAAGCGGCCGTCAGCAGACTGCCGCCGATATTCGCCGCCGTAAGCGAGCGAATCTGCTTAGCGCCGTTGAGGATGGCAAGCACTATTGCATTCGTGGAGATGAATACAAGCGTAGCTGCCAACCACACCACAACATCGGCATAGGCGTCGGTACCGAAAATCCTCACTGACAGAGCTTCGCGGCCCAGAACCAAGACCACCGCCACGGCTACCGACGACAACAGCGACACGGCCAATGCGCAGGCATGTACCGTTTGTCGGCGTGACACATTGGTGGCGTACTCGGCGGTGTACTTGGTGACGCCTACCTGCAGCGCCCCCCCGCCGAAGGCCTGCACTAGCGAGATCAGACTCTGGAACTGGCCGACGAGCGCGAACCCCGCCGGACCGACGTACACAGCCAGCATCTTGTTGAGATAAAGCGCGGTAGAAAGCCGCGTCGCTACGGCGAGCCCGCTGAGCAGGCTTGTCTTAACCAGATTCACGGACGCGTGTTCGATTGCATGGCGTCGCGGACAGCGACAATAACTGCATCGACATCGGCATCGCTCAACGTCGGGTCCATGGGCAGGCTCAATACTTCGGATTGCAGTCGGTGGGCGATCGGCAGTGTCTCGGCGGCGATTCCGAGTGAGTGGTACGCAGCCTGTTCATGCGGCGCGATGGGATAGTGGATGACGGACGTAACGCCGCGTGCCTCAAGTTCGCGAGCAAGTAGGTCGCGCTGTTTGCTACAAATGACATACAGGTGCCATACAGGATCGGAATGGTTTGCCACCTTCGGGCAAGTCAGACCCTGCAGACCTTCAAGTCCCTGCGAATAGCGCGCTGCGATTTCGGCACGTCGGGTATTGTTCCGCGCCAGGGTACGAAGCTTGACGCGCAGGAACGCGCTCTGGAGTTCGTCAAGGCGTGCATTGAACCCCACTACATCGTGGCGATACTTTATGCGCGAGCCGTAGTTGCGTAGTTCGCGAAGTTGATTGGCGAGTCCTGCATCGTTCGTGGTGATTGCGCCTGCGTCACCGAGGGCGCCAAGGTTTTTGCCGGGGTAGAAGCTGAATGCCGCTGCGTCGCCAAGCGAGCCGGCCGTGCCGCCGTCGCGGCGAGCGCCATGGGCCTGCGCTGCGTCCTCGAGCACTCGCAGGCCATGGCGGCGTGCGATAGCGTTGATGGCCATCATGTCGGCGACTTGCCCGTACAAATGGACCGGAACGATGGCGCGCGTGCGCTTGGTGATGGCCGCTTCAATCAGCGCGGGGTCTAGCAAGTGGGTGAGTTCATCCGGTTCAACCGGCACCGGGGTTGCGCCCGTATATGAAACGGCTAGCCATGTCGCAATGAACGTGTTCGACGGGACGATGACCTCATCCCCGGGGCCGATTTCCCATGCTTTGAGTACTAGGTGTAGGGCATCCAGGCCGTTGGACACGCCCACGCAATGCGCCGCGCCGCTTGCTTGCGCAAACTCGCACTCGAATGCACGCGTCTCCTCGCCAAGGATGAACCAGCCCGAGTCGAGAACGCGATCAAGCGCCTGATGCAACTCACCGCGTAGGTCACTGTTGATGCGTTGGAGATCCAGAAACTTAATCATTGTTTTGTCTTGACTGCGGCGATGAACTCGGCGTAGTCGCGGTAATAGTCGGATTCGAGGTAAACGTCCGAAGCCAGCACCATGCAGACTGCGCCGGACGAAAAGTTGTCGAGCTCGCGCCAGATCATGGGACATAGATAAAGCCCCAAGTGGCAGCGGTTGAGTCTGACCGTACGCTTGCCGCGACCGTCATCCAGGTGCACGTCGAACGAGCCCGACATGGCAATAATGAGTTGGTGAAGCGCCTTATGAGCATGCCCGCCCCGCTCGGCGCCGCCAGGGACGTCGTAAAGGTAGTAGACCCGCTTGATTCCGAAGGGCACTTGTCGGCCGCCCTCGACAAAAGTGAGGTTGCCACGCGGATCAGCGACCTTCGGTAATTCGATTACTTGGCATAGGTCAAGCTTCATACACGCTCTTCTTCCAGAAAAACAGGTGAATAGGACGTGAGGCGCTTGAGTTGGCACAGGCGGGACTGGAGGTCGCCGCGCTCGAGCGTGAAGAAGTCACCAGGACCTTCGCTGCGAACCCGGCGCGCACCGAATCGTTCTTGGAACGCGATGACGCGATTGTTTCCACGGCGGACGTCAAAATGACTCTCGTCGTACCCGAGGCTGCCAAAGCGGAAATCGTAGATAAAAAGGGCGGTCACCAGGGGCGCTACTCTTGGTTTGTTGGCGTCCAGTATCCAGCTGCCCCAGCAGAAGCTCTCAGGGCGCAAGTCATACAGCCGCACCGCGCCGCAATTCAGCCCCGTTGCCTTATTCCGGACGACGAAGTAGAGCTCCAACATCGCGGACTCTCGCTTGATGTAGCGCTCCAGCCAGTCCGTCTGAGCTCGCGTCGATGCAGGTGCAGGCAATAGGTGTTGGTTGAAGTAAAGGCTTGTGCGTGGTGAAGGGATATATGAAGCGTCGCTAGTGCGCGCCAGGCGCAGAAATATAGAATGCGGCGCGATCACGACCGCGTCCGCATACTGAGCGAATCGGTCTTGCCTGGTGTGCGGGCGCGGTTCCGGAGGGCGCCGAAGCTGGTCGGTGCTCGCGGAGCTAAAGACGGTGTTGGAGTTCATTGTGGCGTCCCCGGATTAATCAATGCTGGGGATATATTCATAATGACCACAAAAGCTAACGTCGCGCCGGATCGTTCCAGCTGTGTTTGGCGTCGTGGCTGGAAAAATGTCGTATCACAGCCTCGCTAATGTCAGTTTCGAACTCGAGCCAATGTATCGCCAGTCAGCTGCAGCTTATTGTGCAATCTAGGAAACGCGAACCGGCAGCTGGTGTAACGCGCGTGTCGTTGCTGCGTTTAACATTTCGCCGGCGTCACGGGGCCGCTACTGCGAGGCACCCTCTACCAGAGCGTTTCCGGATATGAGGTGAGTTGCCCAAACGAGAGCTGCATTGAAATTCAGACAGGGCGCGGCTTGCGTTTCCAGAAAATTATCCAAAAGCTCAACGCAAAGCCAGTCAGAAGCACGGTGGACAGCGCGATCGATGTGCGCTTGGGCTTGCTTTTCACCTCTGGAGGGGTCGCAATGTCGACCACTTGAATCAGCGTGCCTTCGCGCGCCTCGTCGAGTCGGGCCATCTCGTACTGGCGTGCAAAGAGGTCGAATAGTGTTTCTTGGTACCTGTATTCTCGATATTTGCTTATGTAATCGGAATCGCCGCTGAACGAGGCATCTGCTCCTCGCTGTTCAACGCGAGCCAGTTCGGCGCGCAGTGCGCCGACAACGGCTTGTTGCTGAAGTAACTCGGGCGCGTTTCCAACTAAAACGCCACGCAGCGCTTGGAGCTTTACGTCGGCTGCCGTCAGCGCAGCTCTCAGCTTGGCATATTCATCAGCCGCAGCCTTGGGTTCAGCCTTGAGTGCGCCGGGCGAAAAGCCACTGCCTTGCAGCGCAATCTGTGCCTGCGTCAGACGTTCCTTGGTAGCACTCATTTGGCCCTCGAAGAATTTGCGCCGTTGTTGCGCCTCGCTAAGGGTCAACTGGCCGGCAATCCGGTGAAGTTCGGCGACGTGTGCATTCGCCATTTCCGCCGCGCGCTTGGCGTCGTGATCTGACACCTCCACGGTAATCAACCCGTCTTTCTTGCCCAGACCGATGCGTACGTTGCTGGCAAGTTCCTTGCGCGCGTCGAAGCGGAACTTAGCGTCATAGAGTTGCATCAACTGAAACTGGTCGATGATGCGATCCTGCACATTGACGCTCTCCATCAATGCCACGTACTGGTCCCCCGGCGTACGCAACGCGCCGCTGCCTCCGATGAGCCCGCTGAGGGGGCCGAGCGCTGCCAATGCCGATGCGGCAGCGCTTTGCTGCTGCTGAGGCGGTAGGAAAACGGTCCGGGCCGTGAAGGTGGGTTTTATCAGATAGGTGGCACCGAATGCACAGACACCCCCGACAAGCGGAATGATAAGTAGGCGACGCCACTGGGCAAAAAGCGCAGCGAGCACCTCCGATAATTCGATGCCGCGGTCTTCAGAATAGGCGTTGGACTCAAGCTCTGGAAGCAAATCGGGTCCGTGATTCAAATTGGCTTCTGGCTTCATCAGTTCTTCAGTGTCTTGAAAGCTGCAGCGCCGATACCGAACTGGTACAGAATCTGCGTCCATTCCTTGGCGTCCTGTAGGAAGGTGGACTTGTTCGATTCCTCTGGAACGAATACGGTATCGCCGGGGAGTGCAGCCATGGCTTTTAGCGAGTTGTCTCGATTAAGCCAGCCGCTATTACTCTGGCGGGCGCTCACGACGCTGCCGTTGGCGCGCAGCACGAATATGCTTTCAGCATCCGCCCCGCGGGTCGGGCCGCCCGCCAGCTTCAGAATGTCGTCGATCGTACTGCCGTCGCGTAGCAGGTAGCTCCCGCCGTTGAACACGCTGCCAAACACCCCGACAGTGTTCGGTCGCGCGGGCACGTACAGACGATCGCCGTCCTCGATCTCTACGGTGGGTAGCTCGCGCGCGCCCTCTTCCAGTTGAAGAACGACCCGGCCCGTCGGCCTGACAGACCGCATCCGTTCAACCAGCCGCGACGTGCTCGTGGCCCTTTGGGCCTGCGCAGCCGCTTCATCGGCGCTCACAACCTTTTGTGTGGCTGCGCTTCGTGTGAACTCCACTTCAAGGTCACGTAGCGCCCGGTCATAGTTTTCTTCCTGGGTTCGACGTACGCTCTCACGGGAGAAGTCCGCTCCGAACACATAGGCCTGCGGCGTGAGGCCACCCGATGCCCGGATAGCGTCCTGTAGGGTACTTGACGGCGGCAGCACGTAATCTCCCGGACGAGCCACCTCTCCCTCGATGCGCACACGCTTGTACTGTTTAACCTGAGGGAGTGCAACGCTGACGCCACTGAACGCTCGCAGCAGGTCGCCGTCGGTCAGTCTCTGGCCCAGCTCGGCCGGCAAGGCCAGTTCGACGACGCGACGGTCATTGCGTTCACTCAGTCGCTCAATCGAGATGCGACTACGGTCCGCGACGGCAGTCAGCCCCCCGACGTAACTGAGCGCATCGGCGATGGTCTCGCTGCCCAGCAGCTCTACGACAGATGGTTTATTGATGCTGCCAAGCACCGCCACCTGGGGGCCGACGGGGCCGATATGCAGCACATCATCAGCCTGCAGCGGCACATCAGCAGACTTGTCCCCCTTGACTAGCAGACCGTACAAGTCAAAGCGGCTCACTACGCGGCCGGCCCGGCGCAACTCGATGTTGCGCAAGCTCCCTGCAGCTGATGGACCACCCGCCTGAATCAGGCCGGTCATCACCGTGGCCAAGCTGCTAACTGTGTATGCGCCTGGTCGAGTGGTGAAGCCGGTGACGTAGTAGCGGATGCCGCGCAACCGTCCCAACGTGGCGCTGAGCTGAAAGTTCTTGAACATCTGGCCGACCCGACGGTTGAGAAGATCTGTCAGATCCGCAAGCCGAACGCCTGCAACAACTACGGGACCCACTCGCGGAAGAACGATGCGGCCCGCGCGGTCGACGGTGAGGCGAAGGTCTGCATCGATCGATCCCCAGGCCGTCACTTGAATCTCATCGCCGACGCCAACGATGTAGTCAGGTGGGACTTGACGGTTCACTTCAATGGAAGCGGGATTGCGGTTGCCGAGCATCAACTCACTGCCGAGCCTCCTAATATCCATGCCGCCCGACAGCGAGGATGCGTATGCCTCGAACTCACTCAAGACCGGGCGGGAAGGCGAACGGGGCAGGGTTTCCCGACTGTCGAGCGAGGACTTGAAGCTGCGATCGGCGTCTGCTTCCGTCGCCTCGGTGGCTGTCAGTTCCTCTCGTGCTGCGCGCGTGGGCTTGTTGACGAGACGAATCGGTCCGCTGGAGGCGGCCTGTGAATCGAGGTCAGTCTGTGCCCTTGCTGGCGGACATGCAACTAAGACGGCTGCGACTAGGCATGAATATCTAAACATCCGGCGGATTTGCATCGAATCAAGAAAATGTGAAGATGGATCCGCCGCCTAGGAGCCGGGCGGATGGGGACTGACTAGCATTCTATGGGCGGCCTTCCGCTAGTTCGGACCGGTGGTGGCACTGGCGCGTAAACTTCAAGTCGATGCTCTATCTGCTCGTTTCCTTCTTCGTGGCGGCCGCGGTCACGCTGCTGGTCATCCATTCGGCACGGACGCATGGCCACCTTTCCGCAGATCTTGATCTGTCCGGCCCTCAGAAGTTCCATGCCACACCCGTCCCGCGCATCGGCGGCATGGGCATGTTCATCGGGCTGGTGTGTTGCGTAGCGGTGGCCTTCCTGAGCCACCGCACGGACTGGAAACTTGGCGCCCTTTTGCTGCTGTGCGGCCTGCCGGCCTTCGGTGCTGGGCTGATCGAAGACCTGACCAAGCGCGTCTCGCCCGGGAAGCGCCTGCTGGCCACCGCCGTGTCGGCGGCGCTGGGCAGCTGGCTGCTGGATGCCACCATCACCAAGACCGACATCCCGGGGCTGGACTGGCTGGTCGCCACGGCCGCGGGAGCCTGGATCGCGACCGTGTTCACGGTCGCCGGCGTCGCCAACTCCGTCAACATCATCGACGGCTTCAACGGCCTGTCGTCGATGTGCGTGAGCCTGATGCTCCTGGTGTTCGCCTATGTGGCCTACCAGGTCGGCGACTTCCCGCTGGCGCTGTGGGCGCTGGCCGGCGTGGGTGCAGCGCTGGGCTTCTTCGTCTGGAACTTCCCCGGCGGCCTCATTTTTCTCGGCGACGGCGGTGCCTATTTCCTGGGCTTCTACCTCGCCGAGATCGGCATCCTGCTGATCGCGCGCAACGCGGAGGTGTCGCCGCTGTTCCCGTTGATGGTCTGCATCTACCCGGTGTTCGAGACCATCTTCTCCATCTACCGCCGCAAGATCGTGCGCGACGTGCCGCCGGGCCTGCCGGACGGCATTCACCTGCACTCGCTGATCTACCGCCGCCTGATGCGCTGGGCCATCGGGGCGCGTGACGCGCGCGCGATGACACGCCGCAATTCCATGACGGCGCCCTACCTGTGGATGCTGTGCGTGTCTTCGCTGGTGCCGGCGCTGATGTTCTGGGACTCCACGCCGCTGATCGCCGCCTGCATGCTGCTGTTCGGGCTCACCTATGTGGCGCTGTACCGCCGCATCGTCCGGTTCAAGACGCCCAAGTGGCTGGTTGTCAGCCGTTGAGGCGCTGAAAGTGCAGGGCGGCGATAATCCTTCGATATGAGTGAAAACGTTTCTCCGTCCGACCAGCCCGACGCCGCCGAGATTGAACAGGCGCCCCCGGCTCGGTTCGACACCCTGCCCCTGGACCCCAAGCTGATCCGCGCGGTCGCCGACTCCGGCTACCTGACGATGACGCCCATCCAGGCCAAGGCCATCCCCATCGTGCTGGCCGGCAAGGACGTGATGGGCGCGGCGCAGACGGGAACGGGCAAGACAGCCGCGTTCTCCATCCCGCTGCTGCAGCGCATGCTCAAGCACGAGAACCCCAGCGTGTCGCCGGCCCGTCACCCGGTGCGTGCCTTGGTGCTGGCGCCCACCCGCGAGCTCGCCGACCAGGTGGCGGAGAACGTCAAGAAGTACGCCAAGCACACCCACCTGCGTTCCACGGTGGTGTTCGGCGGCATCGACATGAAGCCGCAGACGGCCGTGCTGAAGGCCGGCGTCGAGGTGCTGATCGCCACGCCCGGCCGCCTGCTGGATCACATCGAGGCCAAGAACTGCGTGCTCAACCAGGTCGAGTACGTCGTGCTCGACGAGGCCGACCGCATGCTGGACATCGGCTTCCTGCCGGACCTGCAGCGCATCCTCAGCTACCTGCCCAAGACGCGCCAGACGCTGCTGTTCTCTGCCACCTTCTCGCCCGAGATCAAGCGGCTGGCGCAGAGCTATCTGCAGGACCCCATCCTGGTCGAGACGGCGCGCCCCAACCAGACCGCGTCGACCGTCGAACAGCGCTTCATCAGCGTCACCGACGACGACAAGCGCGCGGTGGTCAAGCAGATCCTGAAGGAGCGCTCGATCTCCCAGGCCATCGTCTTCGTCAACTCCAAGCTGGGTGCTGCGCGCCTGGCACGCTCCTTCGAGCGCGACGGCCTGCGCACGGCGGCGCTGCATGGCGACAAGTCGCAGGACGAGCGCCTGAAGTCGCTGGACGCCTTCAAGCGCGGTGAGGTGGACCTGCTGGTCGCCACCGACGTCGCAGCCCGCGGCCTGGACATCGCCGACCTGCCGGCCGTCTTCAACTTCGACGTGCCCTTCAACGCCGAGGACTATGTGCACCGCATCGGCCGCACCGGCCGCGCGGGTGCCTCGGGCCTGGCCGTGACGCTGGTTGCCAAGTCCGACGCCCGCCTGGTCGCCGACATCGAGAAGCTGATCAAGCGCAAGATCGACCTGGACGCCTTCGAGCTGCAGGACAGCCGGCCGCCGCGTTTCGAGCGCCGCCGCCCGGACGAGGTCGAAGCCAGCGCGGAGCCGCGGCCCGTTCCGCGCGTGCCGTCCTACCGGCCGCCGGCGGCACCGAAGGATCCGTTCTTCGACAAGCCCTACGAAGCCAGCCATGTGGGCGAAGAGCCGCCCGCCTGGGAAAAGGCCAAGGCCGCCACGCCCGTCAAGGGCCTGTCCAGCTACATCAAGCCCAAGCGCCAGGTCGCCGCGCTGTTCGGCGGCAAGAAGCCGGCGCCGGCCGAATCCTGAGCCTCTAAGCCAGCAGCGCGAAGACCGCAGGGATGCGGTCGGGCAGGGCGGCTTCACGGTTGAGCCGCCAGTCCGCCACGGTGCCGGTGCGCGTCCAACCGCCGGGCAAGGTCAGCCCCACGCTGATCGACAGACGGGTCGCCGGCCGCAGCGTGGCCAGCAGGGCCTGGCGCAACGCCTCGTTGCGGTAGGGCGTCTCGATCAGCAGCTGCGTCTGCTGGGCCTTGGTCGACAGCGCCTCCAGCTCGCGAATGCGGCTGGCGCGTGCCGCGCCGTCCACCGGCAGGTAGCCGACGAAGGCAAAACTCTGGCCATTCAGGCCGCTGGCCGCCAGCGCCAGCAGCAGCGAGCTGGGTCCGGACAGTGCCACCACCTCGATGCCCGCCTCATGTGCCAGTGCCACCAGCCGCGCCCCCGGGTCGGCCACGGCCGGCAAGCCGGCCTCGGAGATCAGCCCCATGTCTTCGCCGCGCAAGACCGGCGCCAGCAGTGCCTGCCAGGCCGCCGAGTCGTCGCCGCCCGCCCGGCCGCCCTTGGGCGGCCGCGGCAACTCGGCGATCTGCACGGACTGCAGCGGCTGGGCCAGCGGTACGACGGCGTTGACGCGCTTGAGCAGGCTGCGCGTGGTCTTGGCGCTTTCCGCCGCCCAGTGCGTCAGCCCGGCGGCCGTCGCGATGACGCGCTGCGGCAGCACGTCGCGCAGGTCCAGCGAATCGTCCACGCCGAAGTCCAGCGTGTTGGGCATCAGGATCAGTTTTCCGGGGATCATGCGAGGGGGTCCAGGCCGGCACGGCGCAGCAGCGCGCAGGTGCGGATGAGGGGCAGGCCGACCAGTGCGGTCGGGTCATCGGATTCGACGGCCTCCAGCAACGCCACGCCCAGGCTCTCGACCTTGGCGCTGCCGGCGCAGTCGTAGGGTGTGTCGGCGCGCAGGTAGCGGTCGATGGCGGCCTCGGTGAGCGTCCGAAATCGCACCCGCACCTCGGCGCGCTCGATCGCCGCCAGGCCCGGGGCGACCACCGCCACGGCGGTCTGGAAGACCACCTGGCGGCCGCTCATGCGCTGCAGCTGCGCGACGGCGCGTTCGTGCGTGCCGGGCTTGCCGATGGCCTCGCCGTCCAGGTCGGCCACCTGGTCCGAGCCGATGACGATGGCGCCCGGGTGCAGGGCCGCGACGGCCCGCGCCTTGGCCAGCGCCAGCCGCTCGGCCAGTGCGGCCGGGGCTTCGCCGGGCAGGGCGGCCTCGTCCACGTCCGGTGCCACGGACTCGAAGGGCAGGCCCAGCCGGGACAGCAGTTCCCGGCGGTAGCGCGAGGTCGAGGCGAGGATCAGGGACGGCATCGGGACGGGCATCGGGACATTCTCGCCCGCCTAAACTCCAGCCCATGAAATCCCGTGCCTTTGTTCCCGAGAAGCTCGATATCGCGGCCTTGGCCCACGACGACGCCAGCCTGGCCGGGGAATGGCCGGCCACGTCGCTGGAGCGCCTGGCCGATGCGGCGGCGCCCGAGTCGCCCGCGAGCGGCTGGCCGGCGTTGCGCTGGCAGGTGCACGGCGAGCTGCGCCGGCCCAAGGGCGCAGCCGTCCAGACCTGGTTGCACCTGACTGCCTCCGCCGACGTCGCGCTGACCTGCCAGCGCTGCCTGCAGCCGGTGCAGGAGCGCATCGACATCGACCGCTGGATCCGTTTCGTCGATACCGAGGCCGAGGCCGCGGCGCTGGATGTGGACAGCGACGACGACGTGCTGGCCATGCCGCGCCACCTGGACGCCCGCGAGCTGATCGAGGACGAGCTGCTGCTGTCCCTGCCGCTGGTGCCCCGCCACGCGGTCTGCCCGGAGCCGCTGGCGCATGCGGACGATGCGCCCGAGCCGGAGGCCGAGGCCCGGCCCAACCCGTTCGCGGCGCTGGCGGCACTCAAGCGCAGCAAGGATTGAGCGTCATGCGTCACGGGCCCGCGTCGACAGGTCGGTGGACGGCGTGTTGGCCGGCAAGACATCCGGTGCTATACTCATGGGCTTTTCTGCGGCCTGGAGCTCGAGCTGTCACCTCGCTCGACATCCTCCAAGGGGTCGCACCCGCAAACCCCGCAGATTCCGGAGAATTTCATGGCCGTCCAGCAAAACAAGAAGTCGCCGTCCAAGCGCGGCATGCACCGTTCGCACAATGCCCTGGTGACCCCGGGCACCGCCATCGAGCCGACCACCGGCGAGGTGCACCTGCGTCACCACATCAGCCCGACCGGTTTCTACCGTGGTCGAAAGGTGCTGAAGAGCAAGGCCGACGCGGCCTGATGGTGCTTGGCGCCGCCTGCCGCGGTGCCGCCCGATCGATGATGCTGCCGACCCGGCCTGCGTACCGCGCAGCGCCGGGTTTGGTTTTTGTGGCTCGCAAGCCCACGCCCACGCCCATGACCCCGACCCGCCGCGCGTCCGGTCCGCCGACCCTGTCAGGGGGGCGGGCTGTTCAGCGAGGCCGGGCGGCTCTGACATGACTTCCCCTCTGCCCGAACCCATCCGGCTGGCCGTCGACTGCATGGGCGGTGACCACGGCCCCGCGATCACGCTGCCGGCCTGCCGCGCCTTCCTGGACAAGCACCCCGGTGCCGAGTTGCTGCTGGTCGGCAAGCCGGAGGCGCTGTCTGCGGCCGCGACCTGGCAGCGCTGCCGCATCGTGGCCGCCAGCGAGGTGGTGACGATGGACGATCCGGTCGAGGTGGCGCTGCGCCGCAAGCGCGATTCGTCGATGCGCGTGGCCATCCAGCAGCTCAAGGCCGACCGCGACGGTGCCCCCGCCCAGGCCCATGCCTGCGTGTCGGCGGGCAACACCGGCGCGCTGATGGCCGTGGCCCGCTACCTGCTGAAGACGCTGGACGGCATCGACCGGCCGGCCATCGCCACCGTCATGCCCAACCAGCAGGGGCGCTTCACGACCGTGCTGGACCTCGGCGCCAACGTCGACTGCAGCGCCGAACACCTGCTGCAGTTCGCCGTCATGGGCAGCGCGCTGGTTTCGGCCGTCGAGGGCAACGAGAACCCCAGCGTCGGCCTGCTCAACATCGGCGAGGAGGCCATCAAGGGCAGCGAGGTCATCAAGCAGGCCGGCGAGCTGCTGCGCGCCGCCGGCAGCGCCGGGCAGCTGAACTTCTTCGGCAACGTCGAAGGCAACGACATCTACAAGGGCACGACGGACATCGTGGTCTGCGACGGCTTCGTCGGCAACGTGATGCTGAAGACCTCCGAGGGCCTGGCCACCATGATCGGCGCCTTCATCAAGGAGGAGTTCAGCCGCAACCTGTTCACCAAGATGGCGGCGGTGCTGGCGCTGCCGGTGCTGAAGGCCTTCAAGCACCGCGTGGACCATCGCCGCTTCAACGGCGCGGCGCTGCTGGGCCTGCGCGGCCTGGTCTTCAAGAGTCACGGCTCGGCCGATGCCTTCGCCTTCGAGATGGCGCTGGCCCGCGCTTATGATGCCGCCCGCAACCGGCTGCTTGACCGGGTCCACGACCGCATCGTCGCCACGCTGCAAGCCAAGGGCGATGCCGGAGACAACGCGGCGAACAGCGTCGCGCAGGCCGCATGAGCCCTTCTGGAAACACCACTCCCCGCTATTCCCGCATCCTCGGCACCGGCAGCTTCCTGCCGGCCGACCGGGTGAGCAATCAAGACTTGGCCGCGCGCCTCGCGGCCGACGGCATCGAGACCTCCGACGACTGGATCGTCGAGCGCACGGGCATCCGCGCCCGCCATTTCGCGGCGCCCGACGAGGCGTCCAGCGACCTGGCCTTCCCGGCCGCCGTCGCGGCGCTCGAGGCGGCCGGCATCAAGGCCGAGGAACTGGACCTCATCATCGTCGCCACGTCCACGCCGGACATGGTGTTCCCGTCCACCGCCTGCCTGCTGCAGAGAAAGCTCGGCGTGCATGGCTGCGCCGCCTTCGACGTGCAGGCCGTCTGCTCCGGCTTCGTCTACGCGCTGAGCGTGGCCGACGCGATGATCAAGGCCGGCACGGCCAGCAAGGCGCTGGTCGTCGGTGCCGAGGTGTTCTCGCGCATCCTCGACTTCAAGGACCGCACCACCTGCGTGCTGTTCGGCGACGGCGCCGGTGCCGTCGTGCTGGGTGCCAGTGACGAGCCGGGCATCCTCGCGACCGAGCTGCATGCCGATTCGCGACATGTCGACATCCTCTGCACGCCCGGTACGGTGGCCGGCGGCCAGGTGCTCGGCAGCCCGCTGCTGAAGATGGACGGCCAGGCCGTCTTCAAGGTCGCCGTCGGCGTGCTGGAGAAAGTCGCCCGCTCCGTGCTCGACAAGGCCGGCCTGAGCGAGGCCGACGTCGACTGGCTGGTGCCCCACCAGGCCAACATCCGCATCATGCAGGGCACGGCCAAGAAGCTGAAGCTGGACCTGAGCAAGCTGATCGTCACCGTCGACGAGCATGGCAACACCTCGGCGGCGTCGGTGCCGCTGGCGCTCGACGTCGCCGTGCGCAGTGGCCGCATCCAGCGTGGCGACACCGTGATGCTGGAAGGCGTCGGCGGTGGCTTCACCTGGGGCGCCGCGCTGTTGAAGTACTAGGTCGGCGCCGCCCGCCGGGCATGCGTCCGCCACTTTGAATCCAACTTGAATCCTATGACTGCACCTTTCGCCGTTGTCTTTCCCGGCCAGGGCTCGCAGGCGGTCGGCATGCTCGACGCCTGGGGCGACCATCCGGAAATCCGCCGCACCCTCGACGAAGCCTCGGCCGCCCTCGGCGAGGACATCGGCGCGCTGATCCATGCCGGTCCCAAGGAGCAGCTGGACCTGACCACCAACACCCAGCCCGTCATGCTGACGGCCGGCATCGCCGTCTGGCGCGCCTTCGTCGCCGAGACCGGCGCCGTGCCGGTCGCCGCCGCCGGCCATTCGCTGGGCGAGTACACGGCGCTGGTTGCTGCCGGCGCGCTGAGCCTGGCCGATGCGTTGCCGCTGGTGCGCTTCCGCGCCCAGGCGATGCAGGAAGCCGTGCCGGTCGGCGTTGGTGCGATGTACGCGATCCTGGGCCTGGACGGCGAAGCCGTGCGTGCCGGCTGCGCGCAGGCGGCAGCCGAGACGGGCGAGGCCATCGAGGCCGTCAACTTCAACGATCCCAAGCAGACCGTGATCGCCGGCAGCAAGGCTGGTGCGGAGAAGGCCGCCGAGCTCCTGAAGGCGGCCGGTGCCAAGCGCGCGCTGCCGCTGCCGGTCTCCGCGCCGTTCCACTCCAGCCTGATGAAGCCGGCGGCCGAGCGGCTGAAGGAAAAGCTCGCCACCGTGCAGTTCCAGGCCGCGGCGTTCCCGGTCATCAACAACATCGACGTGACGGTCACCGACCACGCCGACGCGCTGCGCGACGCGCTGTACCGTCAGGCCTTCGGCCCCGTGCGCTGGGTCGAGGTCGTGCAGGCGCTTAAAGGCCGTGGCGTGAACCACATCATCGAGGCCGGCCCCGGCAAGGTGCTGACCGGCATGGCCAAGCGCATCGACGCCGAGCTGCAGGCCGCCTGCGTCTTCGACCCCGCCTCGCTCGCCGAGGCCCGCGCCTTGCTGGGAGCCTGAACATGACCGAATCCGCATCCCAGGGCGTCGCCCTCGTCACCGGGGCCAGCCGCGGCATCGGCCGCGCGATCGCGCTGGCCCTCGCCCAGCAAGGCTGGCGCGTCGTCGGCACCGCCACCAGCGAGTCCGGCGCCGCCGGCATCACCGAGGCGCTGTCGGCGCATGGCGGCCGCGGCATCGTGCTCAACGTGACCGACGCCGCTGCCAGCCAGGCCGCCGTGGACGACATCGTCGCCCGGGAAGGCGGCCTGCATGTGCTGGTCAACAACGCCGGCATCACGCGCGACACGCTGTCCATGCGCATGAAGGACGAGGACTGGGACGCCGTGCTGGACACCAACCTCAAGGCCGTCTTCCGGCTGGCCCGCGCGGCCACCAAGCCGATGATGAAGCAGCGCAGCGGCCGCATCATCAACATCACGTCCGTCGTCGGTGCGTCCGGCAATGCCGGCCAGGCCAACTACGCCGCCGCCAAGGCCGGCGTGGCCGGCCTGACCCGCTCGCTGGCTCGTGAGCTGGGCAGCCGCGGCATCACGGTCAACTGCATCGCGCCGGGCTTCATCGCCACCGACATGACCGAGGTGCTGCCCGAGGCTCAGAAGGCCGCGCTGCTGGCGCAGATCCCGCTGGGCCGCCTGGGCGCGCCGGAGGAAATCGCTGCCGCCGTCGTCTTCCTGGCGTCACCGGGCGGTGCTTACATCACCGGCACCGAGCTGCACGTCAACGGCGGCATGTACATGGGGTGATCTTGCCCCCGGACGCGCCGATTTAGGGGCGTCCATCTAGAGCCCGTAGAATGCTGGGCTGTTTTCTGCAAACCCCTCCTGGAGGAGTCATGAGCGATATCGAAGCACGAGTCAAGAAAATCATCGCCGAGCAACTCGGCGTGGCGGAAGCCGACGTCACGAACGAAAAGGCTTTCGTTGCCGACCTCGGCGCCGATTCTCTGGACACCGTGGAACTGGTGATGGCCCTCGAAGACGAGTTCGGCATCGAGATCCCGGACGAAGAGGCCGAGAAGATCACCACCGTGCAGCTGGCGATCGACTACGCCGTCAAGCACCAGAAGGCCTGAGGCCTTCTTTCCCTCGCAACTCTGATCCGTACCGCATGACCCGTCGCCGTGTCGTCGTCACCGGGCTTGGCCTGGTCAGTCCTGTCGGCAATACCGTTGCCGAAGGCTGGGCCAATATCCTCGCCGGGCGTTCCGGCATCGCCACCGTCACCCGCTTCGATGCCAGCAACCTGGCATGCCACTTCGCGGGTGAGGTGAAGGGCTTCAACATCGAGGATTACATCCCCGCCAAGGAAGCCCGGCACATGGATGCCTTCATCCATTACGGCCTGGCGGCGTCCATGCAGGCGGTGCGGGATGCGGGTCTGCCCACGGGCGACCAGCTGACCGAGGAACAGGCCGAGCGCATCGGCGTGCTCGTGGGGTCCGGCATCGGCGGCCTGCCGCTGATCGAGGACACCAAGACCGAGCTTATCAACCGCGGCCCGCGCCGCATCTCGCCGTTCTTCATCCCGGCCTCGATCATCAACATGATCTCGGGCCACGTCTCCATCCAGTTCGGCTTCCAGGGCCCCAACCTGGCGATCGTGACGGCCTGCACCACGGGCCTGCACGCCATCGGCGAAGCCGGCCGCCTCATCGAGTACGGCGACGCCGACGTGATGATTGCGGGCGGCGCCGAAGGCGCCGTGTCGCCGCTGGGCATCGGCGGTTTTGCCGCGGCCCGGGCGCTGTCCACCCGCAACGACGACCCCGCGACCGCGTCCCGCCCCTGGGACAAGGACCGCGACGGCTTCGTGCTGGGCGAGGGCGCCGGCGTGCTGGTGCTCGAAGAGTACGAACACGCCAAGAAGCGCGGCGCCAAGATCTATTGCGAGCTAGCCGGCTTCGGCATGGGCGCGGACGCGTACCACATGACCGCGCCCAACGTCGACGGCCCCAAGCGCTCAATGCGCGCGGCGCTGCGCAACGCGGGGCTCAACCCCGACCAGATCCAGTACATGAACGCCCACGGCACCTCCACGCCGCTGGGTGATGTCAACGAGACCAACGCCATCAAGCT